>JBDSAJ010000965.1:0-14086 GCA_039922235.1 Umezawaea sp. | reverse complement strand
CCGCCCGCAAGGCAGGCCGGGGCCGGTCGATCCGGTGAGGCGGCAGCCGCCGCCTGCCGGCCGCGAGCCGGTGGAGCCGCCTCCCGTGCGCCGGGCGCCCGTCGAGCCCCCCCGGCGGAAGGCGGTCTCGGCGACGGCGCCCACCGAGAAGGTGCCGCCCGCCCGCCCGGTCGAGCAGGTGGCACCCGCCAGGCCCGCCGCACGCCCGGCGGCCCGCCGTACTCCGCCGCCGCGCAAGCAGGCGGGGGGCGCGTCGGTCACCGGCAAGGTGATCCTTTCGATGCTGTCGGTCACGGTGCTGCTGGGGACCGGGTACGCGTGGCAGAACCTCAAGTCGTTCACCGACAACCTGACGACCACGGACGTCATCGCCGAGGGCGCTGGCGGCGAGAAGCCCGCCGACGGCGCGATCGACATCCTGATGGTCGGCATGGACAGCCGGAACGACGCCAAGGGCAACCCGCTGCCGCAGCAGATCCTGGACGAGCTGCAGGCGGGCGGCAGCGACGACGGCGGGCTGAACACGGACTCGCTGATCCTCATGCACATCCCGAACGACGGGAAGAAGGCCGTCGCGATGTCGTTCCCGCGCGACTCGTACGTGAAGATCGCGGGCGGGTACGGCCGCCACAAGATCAACTCGGCGTTCGCCTACGGCAAGAACGACGCCGCCGCCGAACTCCAGAAAAAGGGCGGCCTGGACACCGCCCAGATCGAGGTCGAGTCCAACAAGGAGGGCGCGAAGAACCTGATCGCGACCATCCAGGACCTGACCGGCACGACGATCGACCACTACGCCGAGGTCAACCTCGTCGGGTTCTACGACATCACCAAGGCCGTCGGCGGTGTCGACGTGTGCCTGAACGAGGCCACGCAGGACGACTTCTCCGGCGCGAACTTCGCCGCGGGCCCGCAGACCATCGAGGGCAAGGACGCGCTGGCGTTCGTGCGGCAGCGGCACGGGCTGCCGCGCAGCGACCTGGACCGAGTGGTCCGGCAGCAGGTCTTCATGGCGGGGCTGGCCAAGAAGATGCTGTCGGCGGGCGTGCTGTCGGACCAGACCAAGACGAAGAACCTGATCACCGCGGTGACCAAGTCCATCGTGCTCGACAAGGACTGGGACATCCTGAACTTCGCGAACCAGATGAAGAGCCTGTCCGGTGGCGCGATGGAGTTCGCGACGATCCCCACCGGCAACCCCGAGCTGAACACGCCCGAGGACGGGCTGGCCATCGAGATCAACGAGGTCCAGGTCAGGAAGTTCGTCAAGAACCTGACCGAGGAGACCCCGCCGTCCGGCACGCCGTCCACGTCCGCCAAGCCGTTCGACAACGCCACCGTCACCGTCGAGGTGCGGAACGCCTCCGGCGTGCCGGGACTCGCCGGTCAGGTGCTGGAGGGGTTGACGGCGAAGGGCTTCACGTCCGGTGGCGCGGCCAACGCGGAGTCGAACACCAAGGCGTCCGTGGTGAAGTTCGGCAAGGGCGGGGACGACGGCGCCGCGGCGGTGGCCGCCGCGCTCGGCGGCGGCGTGGAGACCGAGCAGGACAACAACATCCAGGCCGGGTACGTGCGGGTGTTCGTCGGGTCCGACTACTCCGGGCCGGGAGCGAAGAACTTCGCGGGCGGCACGGCCGTGGGGCTGGACGGGGCGCGGGAACTGCAGCCGTCCGAGGAATCGCCCATCAAGGCCGACGGCGTGCGCTGCGTGAACTAGCACCACTCGCGAGTCGACCACTCGGACACCCCGAAACCCTCACTCGGGCACCCCGAGTGGAACGGTCGGGCGAGTCCGGGAACGTCGGCGGGTGTCCGAACGCGGAGTTCAGGGTGTCCGAGCGAGGGACACGGGGTGTCCGAGTGAGGGACTCGCGGGGCCTGGCAACCGGGAGAGGCGTCCGCGCGTCCTGGAGGCGTGGGTGATCCCGGTGGTGTGCGGCGGTTCGGTCGGCTCTCCGCGCGCCCGGCACCTCCCGACTTCCTGAGCACTTCGACGGCGCGGATCGGGGTCGTCGGGAAGCTCTGGATGGCGCTCTGGCTGGTGGTCGGCGTGGCGCTGGCGCCGTTCGCGTGGGTGCTCGACTCCTCGGCGCCGTACCGGCACCTGGTCGCCGACGTGCCGCCCGCTCCGGTCGCGCTGGTGCTCGGGGCCGGGCTGACGCGTGACGGGCGGCCTACGCCGTTCCTGGCCGGGCGGTTGGACGTGGCCGTCGCGCTGCACTCGGCGGGGAAGGTGCGCGTGCTGCTCGTCAGCGGCGACAACAGCCGCGCGGACTACGACGAGCCGAGCGCGATGCGGGCCTACCTGGTCGCCAAGGGCGTGCCCGCCGATGCCGTGGTCGCGGACTACGCCGGGCTGGACACGTGGGACTCGTGCGCCCGCGCCCACCGGATATTCGGCGTCAACCGGGTGACAGTGGTCACGCAGTCGTTCCACCTGCCGCGCGCCGTCGCGCTGTGCCGGGCGGCGGGCATCGAGGCGTTCGGTGTGGGCCACGACACGTCGGACCGGTATCCCGGCGGGACGGCTTACGGCTGGTTCCGGGAGGCGGTCGCCAGTTCCAAGGCGATGGCCGACGCGGTGGTCGTGAGGCCCGATCCGCGCTTCCTCGGGCCGCTTGAGCAGGGCGTAACCGCTGCTCTGAAGCCTTAAAGGACTACTCACGGTACTACTCGGTTAGCCCGATCGGGCGATAAACCGGGCAAGTCACGTAATCAACCCACTTCTCCCGCCTTTCCTCTGCGTTGGGGTCGAACACCCCACGTGGACGGGTGGAGGAAGTGACGGTGCAGATCGACACAGCGGCGTACCAGCGCGTGCTCGGCGATGAGCTCCGCAGCCTTCGCAAGCAGCGCGGATGGACCCGCAAGGAGTTGAACAGCAGGCTGCAGAGCGAGATCTCGCTGCAGACGCTGGCGACGTACGAGCTGGGCACGCGGCAGGTTTCCGTCGTGCGCCTGGTCGAGATCTGCGCGGCGTTGGCCGTGCCGGCGCACGAGGTGCTGGCACGGGTGCACGAACGTGTGTTCGGAGACACACCTACCGGACACCTGTCGCTGAACCTGGTCGCGATCGTCGCCGACGAGCGCCCTGAGCTGCAGCCATTGCGGCGGTGGGCGCAGGGACGGCTGCACACGCTGCCGCTCGGGCAGACGCCGCAGGTGCACCTCGACCTGCCCGCGCTGGAGTACATGGCGCAGTTGTGCCAGCTCAGCACGGTCGAGCTGATCCGGGCACTGCGCGATCTGGGCGGGACCGCGCGGAGGTAACGGGGCACCTTGCTACTCTCGCCGCTGTGACCAGGGGCGCGCCCGTTCCAAATGCAGGAAGTCGCTTGCCTAACAACAGCAATGAAGATCCAGCCTCCCCAGCCCGTCTGCCTTTGCGGACCGCGGCTGCCGTGCGCTTGGGCAACATGAGTTCGAAGCTGTCCCAGAAGATGGGGCTCGGCGCAGGCGGCATGATCGGTGGCCGGGTGGCGTTGAAGCTGGACCCGCAGGCGCTCCGGCGGCTGACGACCGGCAGACGCGTGGCGCTGGTGACCGGCACCAACGGCAAGACCACCAGCACGATGATGCTCGCCAGAGCAATCACCGCGCTCGGCGAGGTGGCGACCAACCACAGCGGCGCCAACATGCCCGACGGGCACGTGACCGCGCTGAGCAAGCAGCCCGACGCGCCGTACGCGGTGCTGGAGGTCGACGAGGGGTACTTCCCCGCCGTCGCCGCGGCCGCCCAGCCGGACGTCGTGGTGCTGCTGAACCTCAGCCGCGACCAGCTGGACCGCGTCGGCGAGGTGCGCACGATCGAGCGCTCCCTGCGCGACATGATCTCCAAGCTGCGCGGCTGCACGGTGATCGCCAACTGCGACGACATCATGGTGACGTCGGCGGCCAAGGACGCCCACCGCGTCGTGTGGGTCGCCACGGGCACCGGCTGGCACCACGACTCGGCGTCGTGCCCGCGCTGCGGCGAGCCGATCCGCTGGCAGGGCGAGCACTGGACGTGCAGCACGTGCGACCTGGCCCGGCCCAAGCCGGACTGGGTGACCACGGACGGTTTCCTGATCGCGCCGAACGCCAGCAAGGTCGCGCTGCAACTGCGCCTGCCCGGCAAGTTCAACCAGGCGAACGCGGTGATGGCCACGGCCGCCGCCGCGACGATGGGCGTGCAGATCGAGGAGGCCGTGCGGCGGCTGCGCGGCGTGTCCAACGTCGCGGGCCGCTACCGGACGATCCAGCGCAGCGGGCACAGCGCCCGGCTGCTGCTGTCGAAGAACCCCGCGGGCTGGAGCGAGACCCTGACCGTGGTCAAGGAGTCCGACCACCCCGCGGTGCTCGTGATCAACGCCAACGAGGCCGACGGCCGCGACCTGTCGTGGCTGTGGGACGTGCCGTTCGAGCGCCTGCGCGGCCGGACCGTGATCGCCTCCGGCGAGCGGGCGACCGACCTGGCCGTGCGCCTGACCTACGCCGAGGTGGAGCACCAGATCGTGCCCGATCCGCTGCTGGCCATCGACGCGCTGCCACCGGGCGCGGTCGAGGTGATCGCGAACTACACGGCGTTCCGCGACCTGAACGCGAGGTCCGCCGGTGAATGACTCGACCGTTCGGATCGCTCTCGTGCTGCCCGACCTGCTGGGCACGTACGGCGACTTCGGCAACGCCGTGGTGCTGGACAAGCGCCTGGCGTGGCGGGGGATCTCCTCGGAGATCGTGTCGGTGAACTTCGGCGAGCCCGTGCCGGACTCGTGCGACATCTACGTCGTCGGCGGTGGCGAGGACACGGCGCAGACGCTGGCCGTGCGGCACCTCCGCGACAACCCCGGCCTCCAGCGGGCAGCTGCTCGCGGTGCCGTGGTGCTGGGCGTGTGCGCGGGCATCCAGATCTTCGGCGAGAAGTTCACCCGTGCGGACGACGTGACCCACGCCGGTCTCGGGCTGATCGACTCGGTGTCGTACGCGGGCGGGTCGCGGGCCATCGGCGAGGTGCTCGCCAAGCCCGCCAACGGCCTGTTCGAGGGCTTCCTGACCGGGTTCGAGAACCACCAGGGCCGGACGGAACTCGGTCCGGCCGCCCAACCCCTCGCGCACGTGACCGTCGGTACCGGCAACGACGGCAAGGTGGAGGGCGCGGTGCAGGGGAAGATCCTGTGCACGTACCTGCACGGCCCGGTGCTGCCGCGCAACCCGCAGATCGCCGACCTGCTGATCGAGTGGGCCACCGGGGTGAAGCTCTCGCCGTTGGAGCTGCCAGCCGTGACCCGGTTGCGGGCGGAGCGGTCCAAGGCCGCCGGGCAGCGCGCGGACGCCTGATCTCAACGCGAAAGAAGGGGTGTGTCCACAACGGACACACCCCTTCTTTCGCGCGCTCAGACCGTTGTGCGGGCCTTGGACGTGAGCACGAAGTCGTCGGCGCGCACCTTCTTGGTGCGCATCCAGTAGCGCCACGTGAAGCCCGGCCAGATGGTCCGGTTCACGCCCTGCGCGTCCAGGTACCAGCTCTTGCACCCGCCCTCGGTCCACACCCCGCGGCTCAGCTTCCGCTGGATCTCCTCGTTGAACCGGCGCTGCACGTCGGGGCGGACCTCCAGTTCGTCCGCCTTCGCGAGCAGGTCGAGGCACTGCGCGACGTACCGGATCTGTGACTCCGCCATGAACACCACGGAGTTGTGCCCGAGGCCGGTGTTGGGGCCCAGCAGGAAGAAGAAGTTCGGGAAGCCCGACACGGTGATCCCGAAGTGGCTCTGGATGCCCTTCTCCTGCCACTCCTTCGCCAGGTCCCGGCCATCCTTGCCGGTGATCGAGAGGTACCCGAAGGCGTCGATCACGTGGAAGCCGGTGCCGTAGATGATCGTGTCGACCTCGTGCTCCACCCCGGCCGTGTCCACGACGCTGTTCTCCCGGACCTCCGCGATCCCGTCGGTGACCAGGTCGACGTTCGGCCGGGAGAGGGCCGGGTAGTAGTCGTTGGAGATGAGCACCCGCTTGCACCCCATCGTGTAGTCGGGGGTCAGCTCCTCGCGCAGCGCCCGATCCGGCACCTGGTGCGCCAGGTGGCGCTTGGCGACGCGCTGCGCGAGCTTCATGATCTTCGGGTTCACCGCGAAGCCCAGCGCGGTCGACTCACGGGCCCAGTACACGAAGTCGCGGTAGAGCCGCTGCGCCAGTGGCACTCGCCGGAAGATCCGGTGCTCGCGCTCGCTGATCGGTCGATCCGCCTTGGGCATGATCCACGGCGGCGTGCGCTGGAAGATCTCCAGCGACTCCACCTGGTCGGCGATCTTCGGCACGAACTGGATCGCGCTCGCGCCGGTGCCGACCACCGCGACCTGCTTGCCGGTGAGGTCGTGGCGGGAGTCCCACCGCGCCGAGTGGAACACCTTGCCCTCGAACCGCTCGATGCCTGGCAGCTCCGGCACGTTGGGGATGTGCAGCGCGCCGACGCCCATGACCAGTGCCTTGGCGGTGTAGGTGTCACCGGGGCCGGTCGCGACGTGCCAGACCTTGGCGTCCTCGTCCCACCTCGCCCCGGTGAACTCGGTGTCGAACCTGATGTGCCGCCGCAGGTCGTACTTGTCGGCAACGCCCTGGAGGTAGGCCCAGATCTCGGGCTGCTCGGCGAAGGCGCGCGACCAGTTCGGGTTCAGCTCGAACGAGTAGGAGTACATGTGGGACTGCACGTCGCAGGCGCAGCCGGGGTACCGGTTGTCGCGCCACGTGCCGCCGAGGTCGGACGCCTTCTCCAGGACGACGAAGTCGTGCCTGCCCGTGCGCTTCAGCTCGATCGCCATGCCGAGTCCGGAAAAACCCGTGCCGACGATCAGGACTTCGATCTCCCGGTGCGTGCCCATCAGTCCGCAACCTCCGCGTCCGGCAATGTACTCGCCAGTAGGTTACTCGAAGTAAGTTACTTGCGGTAGTCTCGACTTCGTGACCAGTTCCCAACCCGTGCGCAGGCGTCGGATGCCGAAGGCCGAGCGCAAGGCCCAGATGCTCGACGTGGCGGAGGTCGTGTTCGCCGAGCAGGGGTACCTGGCCACGTCCATGGACGAGATCGCCGAGCGGGTCGGCGTGTCCAAGCCGATGCTCTACGAGTACTTCGGCTCCAAGGAAGGTCTGCTGATCGGCTGCATCCACCGGGCGCGGACCGAACTGCGGACGAAGACCGAGAACGCGATCGCCGGCGCGAGCGAGCCGGAGGAACTGCTGCGCCGGGGGTTGCTGGCGTTCTTCGAGTTCATCGTCGACCACCGGCAGTCCTGGGCGCTGCTGCGGCAGGAAGCCGCGATCACCGTGCCCTCGGCGGTCGACGAGGTCGAGGGCATCCGCACCCAGCAGACCGCGCTGATCAGCGCGGTGATCGGGAGCATCTCCCCCGACCTCGAACCGCTGGAGGCCGAGGCGTTCGCGGAGATCGTCGTCGGCTCGTGCGAGCGGCTCGCGCTGTGGTGCGAGCGCAGGCCAGAGGTGGGGCCCGCGCTCGCGACCGACTACGTGATGGCCGTGGTGTGGCAGGGCGTGGCGTCCCGACTCACGGTTTGACGATCACCTCGCCCGCTTTCCTGAATCGCATTCGTGTTTGGGTTCTGTTCGGGAAACTGGACAGGAGGCTTGGAATCGCCGAAACGCGCTTAGGATGTTTCAACCGTGCCCGTGCAGGAGAAAGGTGGCGTGGTTTTGGCCACACCGGCGTTCAGCGAAGAATCCCGCTCACCCCAACGCGGACGGCCGCGTGACGCGAGCCGGGACGACGCGCTGCGCCAAGCCGCGCTGGAGGTCATGGCCGAAGTCGGTTACCGCGCACTGACCATGGACGCCGTCGCCGCACGCGCCCGTGCGGGCAAGGCGACCATCTACCGGCGCTGGGAGTCCAAACTGGACCTGGTGATCGACACCTGCACCCAGTTGGCCAGCCGCAACCTCGCCGCGCCCGACACCGGCTCGCTGGCCGAGGACCTGCGTGAATTCCTCAACTCGTTCGCGGCGTTCCTGTCCGGCCCGATCGGCAAGGCGGCACAGGCGCTCGTCGGTGAACTGCCGCACGAACCGGAACTCGCGGCGGCGTTCCGGGAAACGTTCCTGATCTCGCAGCGCGATGTGCTCCGCGGCATTCTGGAGCGCGCTTTCGAACGCGGTGAGATCCGGCCGCACGCCCCGCTCGGCATGACCGTGGAACTCGCGGGCGCGGCGCTGATCTACCGGCTCATGCTCACCGGCGACCCGCTGGACCAGCAGTTCGTGAACAAGGTCGTCGACCAGGTCCTGCTCCCGCTGGTCGGCAACTGAGGCGGGTCCAGCGAGCCGTCCGGCCCGCTGGACCGGCACGTCAGCGGAACAGCTTGCGCACGACCAGCAGCCCGACCACGACACCCACCGCGATGAGCGCGTAGCGGACCTTCGGGTCGTCGAACTTCGCGCGCACGCTGGCCTTGCCGTCGTCCACGAAGCGCTGGGGATTGGCCCTCGTGCCCAGCTCGTCCAGCGTCGTGGCCAGCGCGTCGCGAGCCTGCTCGATCTCGCGCTGGATGGTGTCGGGATCGCGAGCCACATGTCCTCCTGTCAGCGGTGCCCTGGGGCTTGCACCACCGTAGTTGACCTGACGCCGGGACGTGTCGATAGGCTTGCCGAACGGGGGCCGTAGCCCAATTGGCAGAGGCACACGGTTTAGGTCCGTGCCAGTGAGAGTTCGAGTCTCTCCGGCCCCATCCCCAGCGCCCCGCCCTCCGGTCCCGGAGGGCGGGGTCGCCGCTCGGCGTGCGGCGCGCTCGGCGAGACGCGGAGGACGAAACGTGGACCAGCGACCGTGACCGGCCTGCACGAGACCCTCGCAGGTCCGGCGGCCGACGCCCGTTCCCGCTTCGCCAGGGACGACAACGGCTACCTCCAGGGCTCGACCGTCGTGCACGCCGTCCGCCTGCAGGACTGGCTCGGCGTCGCCGTCCCCGGCCCCGGCTGCCACGTCGGCACCGGGGGCTGGGACTTCACCCGCTTCAAGCCGACCAGGTCACCGGTCGACTGCGGCCGGTGCGCCAAGTCCGGGATGCGCGGCACCACCGACACCGACGACCGCCCCGGCCAACTCGCCCTGGACCTCGACGCGTAGACCACGTCACCCGAAGGTGTGAACATCGCGGCGGTGCCCTCGTCGTCCGCGAAGTCCCGAACCGCTGAAGGACCCCGGAGACCCCATGGCAGTCGCCACGCCGCCCAGGCGGCGCACCCGATCGATCACCCTGGGCGTCTGCGCGGTGGTGCTGGTGTGCGTCGCGGCACTCGCCATCGTGCGGGTCACCGGCCTGGACTCCGGCACGGTGTTCGCGCTCGTCGTGGTCGGCCTCCCGTACACCGCGGTCGTCACGGTGGTGGTCGCCGTGGTGCTGGCGGTGGTGAGCGCGCGGTGGCTCGCGGGGCTCGCGGTGGTGTTGCTGGTCGTCCAAGGGGTGTGGCTGGTGCCCCGCTTCACCGCCGACGGGGTCGACGTCCCGGCCACGGCGCCCAGGCTGCGGGTGGCGACGATCAACTCGCACGTCGGCGCCGTCGACCCGCGGGCGCTGGTCGACTTCGTGCGGTCGGCCAACGTGGACGTGCTGGCCGTGGAGGAGCTGGCGCCCGAGGCGATCCCGCGGTTGGACGCCGCGGGGCTGCGGGAGCTGATGCCGTATCGCGAACTGCGCCCGCAGGACGACTCGTCGCTCTACTCGCGACTGCCGATCACGAGCAGCGGGCCGCTGGCCGCGCAGACCACGTGGCCGCAGACGCGGGCCTCGATCGCGGCCTTCGGGCGGACGATCGACGTGGTCGCGGTGCACACCTACTACCCGGCGGGCGATTCCGCGCTGTGGACGCGGGACATGACGGCGTTGAAGACCACGGCGGGCAAGAACTCGGTGGTGCTGGGCGACTTCAACGCCACCCTCGACCACGCGCCGATGCGGGACCTGCTGGCGGCGGGCCTGGTCGACGCCCACGCCGAACTCGGGAACGGGTGGGCGCCGACCTGGCCTGCCAACAGCCTGCTGCCGTCGGTGGTGCAACTGGACCACGTGCTGCACGGGCACGGGCTGGCCGCCGTGACGACGAGCGAGCACACCCTGCCCGGCTCGGACCACCGGCTGGTCTTCGCCGAGCTGGCCCTGATCTAGCTCGACGCGTACCGCATCGCGCGGGCGCCGATGAGGACGCCCACCACCGCGAAGCCGATGGCGCTGGCCGTGCCGTAGCCGATCGCGGTCCCGGTGAGGTGCCCCGCGAACAGGGCCCGTTCCGCTTCGACGACGTAGGTCAGCGGGTTGACCCGCGACAGCGCGCGCATCCACGACGGCGCGCTGTCGAGCGGCAGCAGGACACCGGAGAGCATCAGCAGCGGGAACATCAGCGTCTGCTGGACGACGTAGAACAGCGACTCCTGCTTGCGGGCAACGACCGCCAGCGCGCAGGAGAACGCACCGAGCCCGACACCGATCACGGCCAGCAGCAGCAACGCGACCAGCGCTCCGACGAAGTGGAGTTCGAAGCCGAACGGCAGCACCACCAGGATGATCAGCACGGACTGCGCGAGCAGCTGGACCGTCTCCTTCGCCGTGCGCCCCACCAGCACAGCCGCGCGGCTGACGGGCGTGACGAGCATCCGGTCCAGCGAGCCACCGGTCATCTCCATCATCAGCACGTACCCCGCGGAGACCGTGCCGGACAGCCCCAGCATGATCAGCATCCCCGGCACGAACCACTGCCACGCCGCTGTGTCGCCGCCCCACGAGATCCCGGACAGCAGCGAGCCGAACAGGACCAGGAACACCACGGGCTGGGCCATCCCGAACAAGATCCCGGCCGGGTTACGCAACTGCGGCCGGACTTCCCTGGCGAACACGATGCCGGTCTCGGTGGCGAACCTCATGCCGCGGCACCTCCCTGCTCGCGCAGGCTGCGCCCGGTGAGGGAGAGGAACACGTCGTCGAGCGTCGGCCGCCGGACCTCGGCGGCCCGCACGTCCACCGTGGCGTCGTCCAGCGCGCGCAGCAGCACCGGCAGCACGGCTGCGCCGTCGGGCACCCGCAGCCGAACCGCGTCCTGGTCGGTGATCACGTTGCGCGCCAACGGTATTCGGTCCGCGATCCGCGCGGTCCGCACCGGGTTGTCGGTGGTGATGGTGACGTGGTCGCCCTCGAGGCCCGCCTTCAGCCGCTCGGCCGTGTCGTCCGCGATGATCCGCCCGTGGTCGATCACCACGACCCGTTCCGCCTTGGTGTCGGCCTCCTCCAGGTAGTGCGTGGTGAGGAAGACCGTGGTGCCGAGCTGGTCGCGCAGCCGCAGGATGTGCTCCCACAGGTTCGCGCGGTTCTGCGGGTCGAGCCCCGACGACGGCTCGTCCAGGAACAGCAGGTCCGGCCCGTGCACCAGGCCGAGTGCGATGTCCAGCCGTCGCCGCTGACCGCCGGACAGCGTTCCCGCGGCCCGGTTGGCCAGGTCCTCCAGTTCCATCGTGGCGAGCAGGTCGTCCGCGCGCCGCCTGGACTCCGCGGCGCCGAACCCGTGGCAGCGGCCCTGGGTGACCAGCTCGTCGCGCACCCGGAAGTACGGTCCGGCGCCGTTGCCCTGGCCGACGTACCCGATGCGCCTGCGCACCGCGGCGGCGTCGGTGCGGACGTCGTGGCCTGCGATCCGGGCTTCGCCGGAGGTCGGCGCGAGGAGTGTGGTCAGCATTCGCAATGATGTCGACTTGCCTGCGCCGTTCGGGCCGAGAAAAGCGACCAGCTCCCCTTTCTCGACGTCGAGATCGAGACCTCTCACCGCCTCCACGATCTGTCGTTTCACCTTGAAACGCCTGGTCAGCCCCCGTGTGTGAATCAACGAACCCTCCTGGGTGCGGGCATGCGCCAGCCGCGCCGGAGTAGGCGCCTGCTGATGGGTTGGATGCGAAAGCCCGAGAAGAATAGGGCAAAAACACGCTTATTCGTCAGGGTGCCTGACACTGGAGCAATGCGTCCGCCGATTCCGTACCTGCTCGCCTACGCCCACACCATCGCGTCCCGCATCGCCGATGCCGAGCTGCGCCCGCACGGGCTGACCGTCCGGCAGTTCGGTCTGCTCGCGCAGCTCAGCGCCGAACCCGAACTGACGATCTCGGAGTTGGCGCGGCAACTGGGGATCACCCGGCAGTCGCTGCACGGGATGGTGGACGAACTGGAGCGCGCCGGGCACCTGGTGCGCGAGCCCGGATCGTCCGGGCGCACCCGCAGGCTCGTGCTGACCCCGAGCACCGAACGCCTGCTGGCCGACGCGCACGGTCCGCTGGCCCGCGCGGAGGCCGAGTTCCTGCGCGGGATGCCCGCGCGGGAGCAGGAGGCGCTGCGCGCCCTGCTGCAACGAGCCCTGGCCCGTGCGACCGACGACGAGTCGTGGCTCTGACGAGTCGGGTGTACGGTGAACTGTACGTTCAGTTTACTTTTGAGGAGTGCACGATGACCAGCACGTTCCCCATCGGCGGCGACCTCGAGGTCTCCCGTCTCGGTTACGGCGCGATGCAACTCCCCGGCCCCGGCGTGTGGGGCGAGTCGCGCGACCCCGAGGGCGCGGTAGCCGTGCTGCGGCGCGCGGTCGAGCTGGGCGTGACGCTGATCGACACCGCCGACGCGTACGGCCCGTTCATCGCCGACCTGCTCATCAAGGAAGCGCTGCACCCGTACGCCGACGGCCTCGTCATCGCGACCAAGGTCGGCCTCTCCCGCCAGGGGCCCAACCAGTGGACGCCCGTCGGCCGCCCGGAGTACCTGCGCCAGCAGACCGAGTTGAGCCTGCGCCACCTCGGCCTGGAGCGGATCGACCTGATGCAGCTGCACCGCATCGACGCGAAGGTCCCCCTGGCCGACCAGGTCGGCGAGCTCGCCCTGCTCCAGCAGGAGGGCAAGATCCGGCACATCGGCCTGAGCGAGGTGACCGTCGACGAGCTGAAGGCCGCGGGCGAGTTCGCGACCATCGTGTCGGTGCAGAACATCTACAACCTGACCAACCTCTCCGCCGACCCGCTGCTCGACCACTGCACGGCCAACGGGATCGGCTTCATCCCGTGGTTCCCGCTCGCCACCGGCAAACTGGCCAGGGAAGGCGGCCCGCTCGACATCGCCGCCAAGGAGCACGACGCCACTCCGTCGCAGCTCGCGCTCGCCTGGCTGCTCAAGCGCTCCCCCGTGGTGCTGCCGATTCCCGGCACGTCGTCGATCGCGCACCTGGAGGACAACATGGCCGCCGCGTCCATCGAGCTGACGGACGCCGAGTTCGGGGCGCTCACGGCATGAGCGTCCGGTGCGGCGCGCGGGACGGGGCCGCGATCGCCCGCGCGGTAGTCGGCACCGGATGATGCGCCCGCAAAGCGCCCGCGCCCGCGAGTCCGTCCTCGCGGCCACGTGCGCGCTGCTCGCCGAAGGCGGCCTGCCTGCCGCGACCGTGGACGCGATCAGCGCCCGTTCCGGCGTCAGCAAGGCCACGATCTACAAGCACTGGCCGAGCCGGACCGCCGTCGCCGCGGAGGCGTTCGGGATCAAGATGGCCAAGGCGATACCGCTGCCCGACACCGGCAGCGCGATCGGCGACCTGTCCGAGCAGGTCCGGCGGGTCAGCGAGTTCTACGCCAGCCACGCGGGCACGACGTTCGCGCAACTGCTGGCAGCATGCGTGAGCGACCCCGCCGGAGCCCCGTACTTCCGCGAGTTCTTCCTGGCCGGGCGCCGGGAAGCCGTGGCGACGCTGTGGCAGCGGGCGTTGGACCGCGGCGAGGTGCGCGGGGAGGTCGACGTGGAAGTCGCCACCGACCTCCTGTTCGGGCCGCTCGTGTTCCGGCTGATGAGCGGCCACGCACCACTCACCGAAGCCGAGGCGGACGCCATCGCGGCGGCCGCGCTCGGCGGGCTGTTGGCGCGGTAGCGAGCAAGATCATTCCGGACCCCGGTCGCAGGAATTGTCGGACCTCGCCGGTAACGTAGAAATCAGAGGACCCTCTGGCTGACAGGGGTCCGGCAAGATCGTTGCTGCTGGTCAGGCCATCATTCCCCGCGAAAAGCGAGACGGGTGCCACGGAACGTGGCCGATT
>JBDSAJ010000964.1:0-5030 GCA_039922235.1 Umezawaea sp. | reverse complement strand
CCGCCGACCGGCCGTCGGCCGCGCTGAGCGCCGCCAGCTGCAACGAATCCGCGAGCCCGGCGCGGTCGCGCCGCTGTCCCGCGATCGCCCGTGCCGCGATGGCGTCCGCCCGTGCCACGTGCCGGTCGCCCGCCAGCAGCGCCACCCAACCTCGGGACAGCAACGCCTGCACCCGGCAGAGCGCGAGGCTCGCACTGCGTTCCAGCGCGGTCTCCGCCAGGGCCCGAGCCGCCACCAGGTCGTCGACGGCCCGGACCCTGGCCAAGCTCGCCAACGCCAGCACGTAGATCGGGTTGGCGATGCCGATCCCATCGACCAAGTGCAGCGCCTCGTCCAGGTAGGCCTGCGCCTGGCCGGGTTGTCCGCGCCTGCGGTGCACCTCGCCCCTGACCAGCAGGCCCAGCACGGCGTCACGGGCCGCGCTCACCCCACCGGACAAGGTCTGGCCGGTCGCCGCGTCGGCCAGCGCCTCGTCGAACCGCCCGAGCTTCGCGAGCGCCCGCGCCCGGATGCTCAGCACGGTCGGCTCGTACCCGGTGAGCCCTGCCTGCTGGGCCACCCGCATCGCGTCGTCGATCTCCCGCAACGCCTCCGCCGGGTAGTTCTCCTCGACCATCAGCCAGGCGCGGTCCGCCCTGATGGTCAGCTGCAGCAGCTGGTGATCCGCCCGCAGCGCGTGGTCGAGCGCCTTGCCGTAGTGCCGGTCGCGGCCGACCGGGTCGCCGTCGTAAGCGGCCAGCAAACCCAACGCGCGCAAGCTCAACGCCTGCGCCGTGTGCCCACCGCACTGCTCCGCCGCAGCGGCCGACCGGACCGCCAGCGCCTTGGCCTGCTCCGGATCACCGGTCTCCCGGAACCAGCGCGAGGCCAACGACAGCAGCCGCACCTCGTCCAGCGTCGCCGGTTCCACGCGCTCGGTCCGCCCGAACAGCTCGACGGCGCGCTCGATCTGGCCGGTCAGGTAGTACAGCTGCCCCATCCGCCAGGCCATGCACGCGTGCACGGCGCCGTCACCGACAGCGGGCCGGTAGCTGTCCAGCGCGCCGAGCCAGTCCCCGCGCAACTGCCGGGCGTAGCCCTGCACGAGGTACAGCCGCGGATCGCTGGTGTGGTCGATGCGCAGCTTGTCCACGGCGTCCTGCACCGCGGCCACGTCACCGCCCGCCACGATCTGCTCGTCGCGGCGCAGCAGCAGCTTCGCCACGTCGTCCCACAGTTCCGCCGCGACCAGGTGCCGCAACGCCTCGGCGTGCTGGCCGACCCGTTCGCAGAACACCGCCGCCTGGCGGCGGATCGCGGGCACCTCGTCGACCGGGTCGAGCCCGCCGACCAGCACGTCGCGGATCGGCTCCGGCACCGACCACGCGGACTGGTCCCCGTTCGCCGTGGTCAGCAGACCCCTGCGGACGAGTTCGGCCAGCACGGGAGCGGCGTCGCCGTGGCCGAGCGCGGTGCACAGCGCCGCGGTCACCTTGTCCAGCAAGGCGACCGTGCGCAGCAGCGCGCGGATCGACTCGGTCTCACCCGCGACCACCTCGCCCGCCAGGTCGGCGAGCACCAGGTCGCCGGAGCGGCCGAGGCGGTCGGGCGTGAGCTTGCGCCCGCTGTTGAGCGCCTCCAGGTAGAGGAACACGGCGGCGGGCCAGCCCGCGGTCCGGCTCCAGATCGACTCGACCGAACCCGCGTGCTCCGGTCGAACCAGAGCCGCCACCTCTTGCGGGGTGAACGCGAGGTGCTCGGTGTCGATCACCCTGGCAACGGGCGCGAACGGCACGCCCTGCCTGGTGACCAGTACGAGGCGCAGGTGCGCCGGGCTGCGCTTGCACAGCCCTTCGATGAGCCTGGCCCCGTCGCTGCCGGGCGGCAGCTCGTGCAGGTCGTCGACCACCAGGACGAGTTCTTCGTCCAGGTAGACGTCGAGCAGACCACCGATGAGGCCGACGATGGCCTCCACTCGCGTGGGTCCGTCGTGGTCGTCGCCGTACGCGGTGGTCGTGACCAGTTCGGCGGGCAGTCCGGGCAGCCGGTGGCGCAGTGCGCGCAACAGGTCCCTGGACAGCCGCTCCACGGACGCGTGGACCGGGCCGACCGACAGCCACGTCGACCGCCTGCGTGCCATCCACGCGACCACGGCCGTCGTCTTGCCCCAGCCGGGCCCACCGACGACGACGAGGATCTTGCTGGTGCTCGCCGCGTCCAGCGCGGCCATCAGTGCAGGTCTATCCACCAATCTTGTAGGCAAGGTAGGAACAGAAGATTTCAGTTTGTCCGGTTCACGCACTTCTCAGCCCCCAGGTTGATGAAGTCCGGGAAAAACTAACTCCGAAAGTCGGATGCCGCTGTCCGCCTTATGGCGCAAGTCGTGGCGCATTACGCCCAATCGAGCCACCCGCCCGCTACTCCTCTTGGCCCTTGCCTGCGGACACCGTTCACATCCCGGTAACAAAGACCTGCGGACAGCAGAGTTGATACATCCAATGGTCAATCCGTCGAACAAAGGTGCGGAGTTCCGCAGGACAACGGACATACCAGCTGATATGGCGCGCATTTCGGAGTGCCACGACCGATCGCTGATCAAGCTGAGACCAGGGCGGCTGTCGATCCTCGGGGCGGTACGGTCGCGGGTCAGGTGATCACGCCGGTGGGGATGGTGGCGGAAATCGGCGGACGGCAGGACGCGCAGGCCGGGGCGCCGAGTCGAGCGACCCGGATCGGGCCGAATGTCGGAAGTGCGCGCCGTCCCGGATACCGCCGGGACAATTGGGGCGTTCCCCGGCCGCCAAGCGCGCAGGAAGCACTTTTTCGTTCCCCGATGCCTACATGGTTCCGCAGCACCGTGTTCCACCGACGTGACCAGAATCGGGATCACCTCCTCGACCCGGCCCTTGTCAGCGTAGTGAGACACGTACCACTTGCACGTCGATGAACCCCTTGGAACCGATCCCCGAGACCGACTGGTCCATCAGTTACCGAGCACGGATTACCCCTCGATCCCTTTTATAGCGGCGCTAGTTGTCATAGTGTCGCTACATCTACTCTTGGCAGGATGTCTAGCATTGCTACGCTGTCGCCATGTCCGCCATCACCGAACGCCGCGAACGTGAACGCGCCCAACGCCATCAACTGATCATCACAGCCGCCCGCGAACTGGCCGAGACCGAAGGGTGGGAGGCGGTGACGACGCGACGGCTGGCCGAGCGCGTCGAGTACAGCCAGCCCGTGCTCTACAGCCACTTCGACGGGAAGGACGCCATCAAGCGCGCCGTCGCCCTCGAAGGCTTCGTCGAACTAGCGGCCCTCCTGCGCCGCGCCCGGCTGGCCGCCCCCGAGCCGCCTCAGGCACTGCACGCCGTCGGCCTCGCGTACCTGGAGTTCGCGACTGAGCACCCCGCTCTCTACCAGGCCATGTTCATCCTGCCAACCGATGTGAAGTTCGCGCACGCCGAGACACCGCCCCCACTGCACGCCTGTTTCGACGAGTTCGTGAGCTGCTTCCCGTCGGACAACCAGCGGCGCGAACTGTTCGCCGAAGTCACCTGGAGCGCGTTGCACGGCATAGCCGTCCTGTCCCACAGCGGCCGCATCCCCCCGGACCTCCAGATGGAGCGACTCGACTTCATCGTCACCCAGATCGCCGGCACACCGCGCGCTTGACCTAAGTGGACTGTCCGGAGAGGATTTCCGGCGCACGATGCCGGTTCACCGGCCTGCGGGTGGCCGCTCACCTGGACACCTCGACCGGAACCCGTCCAACTCGCGAGGAGGTCCACCGCCTCCAGGACGCGTGCCGGGTCGGGTGGCCATACACTTCGCCGGCGACACCACCCGAGAGATCAGTGGAAGGCAGCTGGATGAACCTGAGCGATGCGACGCGGACGGCGCTGGGCTGCGTCCGGATCTTCAACGGCGCGATGGGGTTGTTCGCGGCCAAGAAGATGGCGGAGACCCTCGGCGGCGAACTGGGCGACGACAAGAGGTTCGTCTACCCCGCACGCATGTTCGGCATCCGCACGCTCGTCCTCGGTGTGGACCTGCTGACCTTGCGCCCAGGCGACGCGTCGGCCCGCCGCGTCCTGCGCCAGGCCGTTCTCATCCACGCCACCGACACAGCTGCCGCCCTTTACGCCAGCAGGCGCGGTGAGCTGCACGGCAAGGCCGCGAAGCTCACCACGACCATCTCCGCCGTCAACACCGGGCTGGCCGTCATCTCGCTCCTCGCCGCCAAGAAGGACAGCTGATCAGTTGTCGATGGCCCTGTCCAGCCACTCGGACATGAGTTCGAGTTCGGCAGTGGTGAGGTTCGGCAGTTTCGGCACGACGGTTCGAAAAGCGACGGCAGCAGCGGTCGCGCTGTCCGCGGCGACAGCGGGCACGTCGGTCAGGATCGACCGCAGCACCGCGTCGAACATGGCGGCCGCGAGGTCGAGGTTCCGGTGTTCCGGCGGCGTGGAGAGCAGGGTGAGCACCGCACCTGTGCCCGCGGCGTGGATGAGCTCGACGGCACGCTCCTCCGCGACGCGAAGCAGGCCGATCGCGGCAACCCGGTGGACTCGCGCCCGCAGGACTTCCAAGC
Organism: Umezawaea sp.; assembly: GCA_039922235.1. Classification (GTDB taxonomy): domain Bacteria; phylum Actinomycetota; class Actinomycetes; order Mycobacteriales; family Pseudonocardiaceae; genus Umezawaea. The sequence continues at coordinate 457 of JBDSAJ010000964.1, read as the reverse complement.
CTGCGGTCGTGGCAGGCGACCGGGTGCCTCGGCTCGGATTCGTCAGGAGGCCGAACAGCGCCGCGTTGGCCAAGCCGAACCCGATGTGCACGTCCCAGGCCGCCCGGAGGTCCGCGACCGGGTCGTCACTGTCCTGGGTGAGCGCCTTCTCGGCGACGTAGGTGGCGAGGACGTGCTCGGCGACGGCGTCGAGGAGCCCGTCCTTGTCCCCGAACAACCGGTAGATGGTGGGCGGCTGCATCCCCGCCGCCTGGGCGACGGCACGGGTCGTGACGGCGGCCGGGCCCTGCTCTCGCAGGAGTTCCGCCGCGACTTCCACGAGGTTCGTCCGTGTCTCGTTCCTGCTGACGTCGACGGACCGGGTGCCCCACATGTTCCGACGGTAACACTCAACTGTTATCAGCTTGCTTCCGGCGTTAACCCTGAGCAGTTCCAGTGCTGACGACAGCTGGTTTTG
>JBDSAJ010000963.1:0-4648 GCA_039922235.1 Umezawaea sp. | reverse complement strand
CGATCCCGCCGTCCAGCACGCGCAGCGCCGCCACGCCGTTGAGGGACAGCTTGGCGGACTTGGCCATCTCCTGGGTCGCCGCGGCGTCGTCGCCGTCCGGGATCTCGTCGACGTGGTGCTTGAGGCGCAGGTGGCGGTCGCCGTTGACCGCTTGGAGGTCCGCGGTCACCAGCCTGCCCAACTCCTCCGCGGTGCCCGCGGAGGAGTACGCGCCCTCGGCGTGGCGCTTCTCCAGCAGTGCGTCCAGTTCGGTGGCGATGTCGGGGAAGACGTAGTGCTCCACGAGGAGCGCGCGGATCTCCGTGATGATCGAGGCGGTGTCCATGCGTCCAGTAGAGCCGGGGGGTTGCGAAAGCGTCAAGAGAATTGGACACTTTCGGCATGAGCGACCGGCCCGCCGACGAAGTGCTGGAGATCGGCACGCCCGAGCAGTTCAAGGCGCTGTCGCACCCGACGCGCCAGCGGCTGCTGTTCGCGCTGGGGCAGGAGCCCGCCACGACCAGTGGGCTCGCGGTCGCGCTGGCCGTCCACAAGGGATCGATCGCGCACCACCTCAAGGTGCTGCGTGAGGCGGGCATGGTCCGGGTGGTCGAGACGCGCCAGGTGCGCGGCGGCACCGAGCAGTACTACCAGCGCTCCGCGCGCAAGCTCGTGGTCCACGAGGCCCCGGCCGAGCACAACGCCGCGGTGTTCGCCGCGATGGCCCACGAGGTGAGCCGGGCCGAGGAGCCGACGGTCCTGCTGCGCCACCTGCGGCTGACCGAGGCCACCGCCCGGCGGCTCGGCGAGGCGTTGGAACGGCTCGTGCACGAGGCGTCGGACGAGGGTGGCGGCGAGGCCGTCCACGGTGTCCTGGTGGCGCTCTACCGCAGGTCGGAGTAGGTGCCGACAAAAATTGTCGGACCCCGTCCGTACCGTCCTGACCATGACGACCGAACCTCGACCAGGACACCACCCCGCCGAGCCAGGCCGCGCGGTGCCCGCGCGACCCGGCTCGCCCGGTGCCAGCGGACCGCCCAGTTTCAGCGGCTCGCAGAAGCCCGGAGCGGCTCCAGTGCGTTGCGGTCAGGATCAACCAGGTAGACGCGGGCGGCGGAGATGTCGAAGTACATGCCGACCAGGCGGAGGGCGCCCGTGTTGATGGCTGCGCGGACGGACGGGTAGGACAGGAGGTTGTCCAGTTGCTGCGCGACGTTGGTGACGCTGAGGCGTTCCACGACCGGGAGGTCGGCGGCGCCGTTCGGTTCGTGGAAGCGGATCAGGCTGGGGTCGGCGTGCCGCAGCCACGAGCTCAGCGCGGTGCCGGGGCGGGCGCTGCCGTTGACCACCGCGTCCATCGCGCCGCAGTGGGAGTGGCCGCAGACGGCGATCGTGGAGACGCCCAGCACGTCGACGGCGTACTCGATCGCCGCGCCCATCGAGTCGTCGGTGCCGCCCACGGGGACGAGGTTGCCGATGTTGCGGACGCAGAACAGGTCGCCGGGGCCGCTGCTGGTGATCAGGTTCGGGACCACGCGCGAGTCGGCGCAGGTGATGAAGAGCTGTCGCGGGCGCTGGCCGTGGGCCGCCAGGTCGGCGAGGAAGGGGCGGACGAGGGGAGCGGAGTTCCGTTCGAACTCGTGCATCCCGAGGATCATCGGGTCGGTGTCGCCGCGCTGCGTCGGGAGCACCACGTCGGTGGCGTCCGCGGGGCGGGTGCGCTGCCAGTGCGACCACGGCGCGAACCAGCGCGGCAGCGGCGCGGGAGGGGTCTTGCGGAGACCGGGCTTGCCACCGATGGCCTTGCGGAACCAGGTGTCGTGCACCTCGTCGACGTCGACCTGGCCGCCCAGCCGCTGGTAGCCGCCGCGCCAGTCGTCGATCGCCTCGAAGGCCGCGTGGTCCATGAAGTCGATGTGCAGTTCCAGCACGACGCGCTTGCCGAGCGGGATGCGGCGCAGTTCGCGGACGAGCCTGCCGACGCCGAGGAACACCAGCGAACCGCGGATCGAGACGCGCCAGCCGTCGGACTCCTCGTCGACGCGCACACTGCTGTGGGTCAGGCGGTACAGCGACCTCAGCACAGCGATGGCCATTCCGATCAGGACACCCTCGACCAGTCCGAACACCAGCACACCCGCGACCGTGCCCACGTAGGGCGCGATTTCCCCGTGCTGGGCCAGTTTCCGCACCCGGTCGCGGCTCACCAGCCGCAGGCCGACGACCAGCAGCACCCCCGCCAGCGCGGCCAGCGGGATCAGGTCGAGGACACCGCCGAGGGCGACCACGAACACGACGATCCAGCAGCCGTGCAGGACGGTCGCGGCACGGGTGCGGGCGCCAGCGGCCACGTTCGCCGAGCCGCGGATGATGCCGCCGCTGACCGGCAGGCCGCCGAGCGCTCCGGAGACCGCGTTGGCCGCGCCCTGCGCCACCAGCTCCCGGTCCAGGTTGGCCCGTTGGCCGTCGTGCAGCTTGTCCACCGCCACCGCGGAGAGCAGCGACTCCATGCTCGCCACCAGCGCGACGGAGATGACCGCGAGCGTCACGCCGCCGACGCTGCCCTCAGGAATCCTGGGCAGGATCACATCGGCCAGGGGCGCATCCGGAAGGTCCACAGTGGACACGTTGAGGTGCAGGGCCGCGGAGGTCAGCGTCGCCGCCAGCACTGCCGCCAGCGGCGCGGGAACCCGTGCCGAGCGGGGGACCTTGGGCCACATCACCATCACGGCGATGGCCACGGCGCCGACGGCCACCGAGCCGAAGTGCGAGCCGTGCAGTTCCGCGGGCAGCTCGGCGAGGTTGTCCAGCGTGGTGGCGTGGGCGTGGCCACCGAGGACGATCACCAGCTGACCGAGCGCGATGCTGAGCCCAAGACCCGCGAGCATCCCGTGCACGACGGAGGGGGAGAGTGAAAGCGCGAGCCGCGCCACCTTCGTGACACCGAGGACGATCTGCACGAGACCGGCGGCGAGCGTGATGGCCGCCGTGGCGGCCCAGCCGTACTTGCTGATCAGACCTGCGGTCACGACGATCAGGCCCGTGGCCGCGCCGCTGACCTGCAGCGGCGTGCCGCCGAAGAGCCCGGCCACGATGCCACCGACAGCTCCCGCGATCAGACCGGAGATGAGCGGCGCGCCCGTCGCGGCGGCCACGCCGAGCGAGAGCGGGACGGCCAGGAGGAACAGCACGAACGAAGCGGGGAGATCGAACCTGAGGGAGGCGGGGAAGCGCAGCGGAGGACCCGCGGTGGTGTGCTCGCCTGCGTGGGACTTGTTGGAGCGTGGACGGTTCATCAGGACCTTCCGTGGTTCGGCGTGCCGGACTGCCCGCGCCCTGAGGCGTGGGTGTTGCGGCACTTGGGTTTGGCTTCAGCTAGCGCGGCGCTATGGGGATGCCACGTGCCGCGGACAGCAGGAGGCGCTGCCGGAGGGCGACGAGTACGAACTCGGCCTCGGCGCGGTGAAGAGGGGACGCCACAAGGCACCTCCGTGTCGGCACCGTGGACGTGTCGGCACAACCCGCGTCGGGACTTCCCGCTTCGTGACCGGAAAGTCGCGTCCTGTCCATGATGGACGATGCTGTGGGGTAACCGACACCGGTTTCAGCCGGACGTGTGGATCATCAGGGTGAGGTCACGCCAGGTAGTGGGACCCGCTGCACACCGACCACGACGAAACCGACCACGGTCGGGGGTCCGCGGTCGGTTCCGTCACGGTCGGTGCCGGACGAGTTCGGGAGGGTTGTTCGGGATTCGAGCGGATGCTGGGGCCAAGGGCCCGCAGTCGAGGGCCAGGGACTTGGGGCAAGGCGCAAAGGCAAGGGCTTGCGGCCAAAGGGTTGCGGATGGCGCCTGCGGCCAAGGACTTACGGTCGAGGGCCAACGACCAAGGGCCAGGGGCCTTGCGGTCAAAGGTCATAGTCTGGGCCTTGCGGCTGCGGTCAGAGGCTCGCGGCTCGCGGCCAATATGAGCCCAGGAGCCCATGTGACCCGAGGTCTGCGGCCAAGGTCTGCGGTCAGTGGCTCGCGGTCAAGGGCTGCGGCCTGCGGTCAAGAACCTGAGGCCAGCCCAAGCCCAGGTGCAAGTCCAAGGCCCAGATCCAGTCCAAGGCAATGGCCCAAATCCAGGGCAAGTCCAAGACTTGGCCCCAACCCCAGCTTAGCCCCGGCCAACCCAACCCAACCCAACCCAGCCCGGCCCGGCTCGGCTCGGTCAGAACGCGACCCGGCCCAGCCCGAACCCGGACCCGATCCGCCAAACCCGGACCCGATCCGCCGAACCCGGACTCCGCTCGATCCGGACTCCGCTCGATCCGGCCCGGCCCGAGCGCGACCCGGCTCAGCCCGAACCCGGCTCCGACTCGGCCCTGCCCAACCCGGACCCGCCAGCCGGCCCCCCAACGCGAGCCCGGCAGGTCATCACGACGCCTCGTCGTTGCCGAACAACCCCAGGAGGCTTTGAGGCGTGTCGGCGCCGAAGCAGATCTCGAAGTCGCGGGGAGCCTTGGTGGCCTCCGCGGTGCTACGTGGGAAGAGTGCCCGCTCGTACTCGGCGAGTGCGGCCTCGACGTCGTCGGGGTGGGTGGCGATGGCGTTGCCGAGTTCGGCGCCGTCGAACATGGCCAGGTTGGCGCCTTCGCTGTTCGGGGGCATGAGGTGGGCGGCGTC
>JBDSAJ010000962.1:0-3000 GCA_039922235.1 Umezawaea sp. | reverse complement strand
GCGGTAGCGGGCCAGCAGGCCGGGCGGGTCCGACTCGTCGTCCACCCAGTGCAGCATCAGCAGCATCAGCAGGCCGACCGGCTCGTCGAGGTCCAGCAGCCGCCGCGCCTCCGGGCTGGCCAGGATGGCCTCCGGGTCGCGCATGTCGGCGTGCACGATCGCCGCGCGGTCGTTGCCGGACAGCATCAACTCGCTGTGCGCCACCGCGATCGGGTCGCGGTCGACGTAGACGACGCGGCACTCCGGGTCCCGCGCCTGTGCGACCTCGTGCACGTTGGACACGGTCGGGATGCCCGATCCCACGTCCAGGAACTGCCGGATCCCCTGGTCCATCATGAAGCGCACCGCGCGCCCGAGGAACGCCCGGTTCACCCTGGCCGCCTGCCTCAGGCCCGGCATGATCTGCTCGATCTGGGCACCCACGGCGCGGTCGACCGCGAAGTTGTGGCCGCCCCCGAGCATGTAGTCGTAGGTCCTGGCCATGCTCGGAACGGTGATGTCGATGTCCTGGGGAACCCAGTCCCGCTGCTGCGCCACGGTCCACACCTCATTCGGCTGGTGAAGCGACGATCCTAGCCACCCTTCACCCGCACGAGTTCCCGGCAACCGCCTGATGGCAATCCACCCGATCGGGTGCTGTGCGTTTCCGCCGAATAGCCCCTAGGGTTGGCGCTTCCATTCGGCTTCCCTCGAGGAGCGATGATGTCCGTCCCGGTGGCTCACGGCCGCTGGCCTTTCGTCGGACACACACCGTCGATGCTCAGGCAGCGGTTCAGGTTCACCTCGTCCCTGCGCGCCGAGGGCGAGATCGTGAAAATCTACCTCGGGCCGATGGAAACCTATTTCGTGGCCAGTCCGGAACTGGTGCACGAAGTGCTGGTCACCCAGGGTGGCAGTTTCCGCAAAGGCGCGATGTTCGACAAGTTCCGGCCTTACCTGGGCAACGGGCTCGTGCTGTCGAACGGCCCGTTCCACCGCAGGCAGCGCAGGCTCATCCTGCCCGCGTTCCACCGCGAGCGGATCGCCCGCTACGCCGAGACCATGGTCCGCGCGGCCGCCGACCTGGTCGGCACGTGGACGCCCGGCGAGGTCCGGGTGGTCGAGGAGGACATGCAGGGGCTGGCGGTCACCGTGGTCGGCGAGGCGCTGTTCTCGACCGAGATGGGGCGCCGGGCCATCGAGGAGGTCCGGCGGTCCATCTTCGTGGTGATCAAGCAGGGCATGGTGCGCGCGCTGTCCCCCGGCTTCGTGGAGAAGCTGCCCATCCCCGGCAACCGGCAGTTCGACGAGGCGATCGCCCGGATGCGCGCGATCGTGCTGGACGTGGTCGTGAGCTGGCGGAACGACGGCGCCGACCACGGCGACGTGCTGTCGATGCTGCTGCTCGCGCAGGACGACGCGGGCGCGGGCATGACGGACCAGCAGACCTACGACGAGGTGCTGACGCTGCTCACGGCGGGGATCGAGACGACCGCGCTCGCGCTGTCGTGGATCTTCCACGAGATCGCCCGCCACCCCGAGGTCGAACGGCGGCTGGTCGCCGAGCTGGACGAGGTGCTGCAGGGCCACCCGGTCGCCGCCGAGGACGTCGCGCGGCTGACCTACGCGCACCAGGTGGTCAACGAGGTGCTGCGGATGTACCCGATCTGGTTCCTGATGCGCCGGGCGACCGAGGACGTCGACATCGGCGGCGTGCGCATTCCCGAGGGCGCCGAAGTGATCGTGAGTCCGCACGCCCTGCACCTCGACCCGAATTCCTTTGCCGATCCCGACCGCTTCGACCCGGACCGGTGGTCGGCGGATCGCGTCGATGACGTGCCGAAAGGCGCTTTTATTCCATTCGGCGCGGGCACGCGGCAGTGCGTCGGAAACGTCTTCGCCCAAACCGAGATCGTCATCACCGTCGCCACCGTGCTCGCACAATGGCGATTGGTCCCCGTCCCGGAACGCCCGGTGCGAGTGAAGTTCACCTCCGCCGCCTACCCGGTCGGATTGGCGATGAAAGCAGTTCCCCGTCACTAGTTGGAGGTAGTTCTCCGTGCGTTCGCTGTTATTCCGCCGGTTGTGCGCCACCGTGCTGCTCGCCGCCGGAAGCTGTCTCGTCGCACCAGGCCCGGCGGAGGCGGTTGCCGTCACCTGCGAGGAACTGCGCGTGCCGGTGTCGCTCGCGGGCACGCCGCAGACCATGTACGGCAAGCTGTGCGCGCCGCAGGGCGCGACGACCGTCCAGGTGCTCATCCCCGGCGGGACCTACAACGGGTCCTACTGGGACATCGCGTACACGCCGGAGACCCGCTCGTACCGGCAGGCCATGAACGCCACCGGGTACGCGACGCTGGCCGTGGACCGGCTGGGGACCGGGCGGAGCTCGAAGCCGCTCAGCACGCTGGTCACCGCGAGCGCGCAGGCGTCGGCGGTGCACCAGGTCATCCAGACGCTGCGGCCGCGGTTCGGCAAGGTGATCGTCGGCGGGCACTCGATCGGCTCGGCCATGGCGATGATCGAGGCGGGCACCTACCACGACGTGGACGGCGTGCTCGTCACCGGCATGACGCACCGGATGAACCTGATCACGGTGCTCCCGGTGCTGGCCAACATGATCCCCGCGGCGCTGGACCTGAAGTTCCTCGGCACCACGCTGGACCTCGGGTACCTGACCACCGCTCCCGGCACCCGGTTCACCGCGTTCCACAACCCCGGCCCGAACGTAGTGGGCGCGATGGACTACGACGAGTCCACGAAGGACGTGTTCGCCGCCACCGAGGCCGTGGACACCCTCCTGCTGACCAACGTGGTGATCCCGTTCACCCGGCAGATCGACGTTCCGGTGCTGCTGGTCGTCGGCGACGGCGACAGCCACTTCTGCGGTCAGCCGCTGGGCAGCGACTGCTCGTCGGCGGACGCGCTGCGCGCCTCCGAGGCGCCGTTCTTCTCCGACGCGGCCCGGTTGCGGACCTACATCCTCGACCACTACGGGCACTCGATCAACTACGCGCCCAA
>JBDSAJ010000961.1:0-9193 GCA_039922235.1 Umezawaea sp. | reverse complement strand
CCCTCCGGCGCGTAGCCGAAGGGCAGCCGCGGTCGCGGTCGACCGACCAGAACGCGTCACTCCTCCAACGACGTGGTGATCCAGTCCGGCACGTCGAGGTCGCGCGTCTGGCACTCCGCCGCCAGCTTCACCGTCCAGCGCAGCGCTTGCAGCACGACGGTCGCCAACTCCTGCGGCGCGCCGTTCGTGAGGGCGATCTCGATCTGCTCGGCGGCGGCCTCCTGGTCGCCGTGCACCTCGGCCAGCAGGGCTCGGATCGCGGTCCGCACGGGCGGGTCCGCGTCGTCGATCGGGACCTCCTGCCCGTCCTCGTCGAAGACCTGCATCTTCACCGGGGTGGCCCCACCCGACCCGAGCGCCGCCACCATCCCGCTGCACTCCGAGAACAGCAGCAGCACGAGTTCCCTGATCTCCTCGTTGCCCTCGGGCGACCCGCTCAGGTAACCCGTGACGAGGTCGACCGCGACAGCGTCCTCCCCGACCTTGGCCGCGGCCAAGGCCTCGCCCGCCACGGCCGTCAGCCGCGACCAGCGATCCGGATCATGCTGCGAGGTCATCCCACCATCTTTCAACACGTGAGCCAACGGCGCGGGTTCGCCGTAACCTGCCCCCCACTGCCTACCCGTTGGTGATCGGGTGCCGCAATGCCTTGTGACCGTCCAGCCGGCGTGATACCCCGGTATGTCACTCCACGGCGGCACGACCGGCGCGTCCAACCGACCTAGCATCGGCTGGTGATCCGCACCTTGCTCCAGGTAGTGGCCCTGCGGGACCACACGCCCGCACTCGGACCGCTGCCCGCCCGCTTCCGGCGACCAGCCGCGGCTGTGATCATGATCTACGCCATCGTGGTCGGCATCGTCGCGAGCGTGGAGTACGTGGAGGCGTTCGACCCGGACGGCGTCTGGCCCGCGTACCTCGCGGTCGTCGCGGGCTCGTTCGCGCTGGCGATCCGCTCGCCGCTGGCCGGGTGGCGGCTCGCCACGCTCGGCCTGTTCGTCGACGTGCTGGCCCACGGCTCGGGCGAGCCGGTGCTGAACTCCTGGCAGTGGTGCTTCTACGCGCCCGTCGTGGTCGCGGTGGCCTTGCACTACTCGCGCCGGGTCGTCGTGACGGCGGGTGTGCTGACGCTGGGCCTGCTCGGGTTCGCGGCCGCGCTCAAGGCCGCCAGCTTCTACCCGGAGTCCGCGATCGTGCTGGGACTGGTCGTGACCCTCGGCTACGTGTTCGGCGCCCGCGGCCGGACCGAGGCGGCGATCGAGCGGGAACGGGCGGAGAAGGGCGCGCTCGTCGAACGGGCCCGCATCGCGCGTGAGATGCACGACGTCGTGGCGCACCACATGTCGATGGTCGTCGTCCGCTGCGAGACCGCGCCCTACCGGATCACCGACCTGTCCGAGGCGGGTGTCCGCGAGTTCGCCGAACTCGGCGCGGCGGCCCGCGAGGCGATCACCGACATGCAGCGGCTTCTCGGCGTGCTGCGCAGCACCGACCAGGAGGCCGACCGCGCGCCGCAGCCGGGGCTCGCGCAGATCCGCGCGCTCGCCGACCGCGCCGGGGCCTCCGTCGAACTGCCCGAGCTCGACGTGCCGGAATCCGTCGGCCTGACGGCGTACCGGATGGTGCAGGAGGCCCTGACCAACGCGGCCCGGCACGCGCCCGGAAGCACCGTCTCCGTCGAATTGCGGGTCGTGGACGGCGTACTGGAAGTGCTGGTGCGCAATACTCCTGGCGGCGCGTCCGTCGGCGGTGGCGGCGGGCACGGGCTGGCCGGGATGCGGGAACGCGTCGCGGTGCACGGGGGCGCGCTGTCCGCCGGGCCGACCGACGGCGGCGGCTTCGAGGTGCGGGCGAGGATTCCGGTGGGGGACAAGTGATCAAGGTGCTCGTGGTCGATGACCAGGAGATGGTCCGCGAGGGCTTCTCCGCGCTGCTGGACGCGCAGGAGGACATCGAGGTCGTCGGCTCGGCGGGCGACGGCGTCACGGCCGTGGCCGCGGTCCGGCGGCTGCTGCCCGACGTGGTGCTGATGGACATCCGGATGCCCGAGATGGACGGCCTCGCCGCCACCCGGCTGCTCGCCACCGAGCCGCACCCGGTGAAGGTGCTGGTGCTGACCACGTTCGACCTGGACGACTACGTCTACGAGGCACTGCGGGCGGGCGCCAGCGGGTTCCTGCTCAAGCACGCGCCCGCCCGTGAACTGCTCGACGCCGTCCGGGTCGTCGCCCGCGGCGAGGCGCTGCTCGCGCCGTCGATCACCAAGCGACTCATCGAGGACTTCGTGAAGTCCCAGCCGGGCCAAGGGGTTCGGCCGCGCGAGCTGGCCGCGTTGACCGAGCGCGAGACCGAGGTGCTGCGGCTGATCGCACAGGGCCTGTCGAACACCGAGATCGCCGGACACCTGTTCGTCGCCGAGCAGACCGTGAAGACCCACGTCAGCCGGGTGCTGATGAAGCTGGGTCTGCGCGACCGCGCCCAAGCCGTGATCGCGGCGTACGAGAGCGGGCTCGTAGTACCGGGGTAGTGGCTCCGCGGTGTGACGAACCGGGGCCGTGGTCTTCCTAGTTTTCGGTCATGCCCAAGATGATCGCGTTCCTCACCGCTCTGCTGGTCTTCGTCCCGCCGGTGACGTCGGGGAGCACCGAGCAGGCGCTGCCCCGGTTCGGGGCCGACGTGCGGGTGCTCGCGTTCGACCCGCACGGGCGTGGACGGCTCGTGGTCGCGTTGGGCGATCTCACGCGGGCACGGGACATCGCGGTGGTCGTGCCGGGGTCCGATGTGGACATTCGGCGGTTCGACTCCCTGCTGCGGATGGCCCGCGCGGTGCGCGACGCGGGCCGGGACGACCTCGCGGTGATCGCCTGGCTCGGCTACGACACCCCGGAAGGCCTGGGGATCGACGCCGTCACCGGCGGACTGGCCCGAGCGGGGGCGAAAGCGCTGGTGGAGTTCGCCCGTGGGCTGCCCGATGTCCACGTCTCCCTGCTGTGCCACAGCTACGGGACCTTGGTGTGCTCGCTGGCCGCGCCGGACCTGGAGGGCGTTGACGACGTCGTGCTCACCGGCAGCCCCGGTGTGCGGGCGGCGTCGGTCGCCGAACTCGGGACCAGCGCACGGGTCTGGGCCGCGAGGTCGTCCGGTGACTGGATGGCGTGGGTGCCCGCGGTGCGGCTGTTCGACCTCGGGCACGGCACCGACCCGACCAGCCCCGAGTTCGGGGCGCGAGTGTTCGACGCGGGCGACGGGGCGCACGACGAGTACTACCGCGCGGGCGGTCCGGCGCTGCGAGAACTGGTGGGGATCGCGGAAGGGGACGTGCGATGACGAAGCGGAACAGGCGCGAGTGGGTGGAGACCCTGCTGGCCGCCGTCGTGATGGCCGGGTACTGGATGGCAGCCGCTGGGGTGGCGGGCTCGGGCGGACTTCGCGCCGGTGAACGGGCGCGCGAACCGGAGGTGCGTGATGGGCGGGCGTGATCCGGTGGTCGACACCGTGCGGGCCGTCGCCGTGGTCGGCGTGGTGACGGGGCACTGGCTGGTGACCTCGATGGTCCTCGGCGCGGACGGGGTGACCATCGACAGCCCGCTGCGGGCGATGCCGGGGTTCACACCGCTGACGTGGGTGCTCCAGACGCTCGGCCTGTTCTTCTTCGTCGGCGGGTTCGGGGCGGCCCGCTCCACGACGCCGCTGCTCGGCCGCGTCCGGCGGTTGGCCGTCGCGGTGGCGGTGCTGCTCGGCGGGTGGCTCGTGGTGCTGGGAGGCCTGTGGTTCCGGGGGCTGCCCCAGGTCACGTTCCTGTCGGTCGTGCACCTGGTGACCACGCCGCTGTGGTTCCTCGGGGTCTACCTGGTGCTGTCCGCGCTGACCCCGCTGTTCCGCCTCCTCGACCGGCACCTCGGTGTCGCCGCGGTCGCCCTGCCGGTGGCGCTGGTCGTGCTGCTGGACGTGGGCGCGGTGAACGTCGTCGCGGTCTGGTGGGCGGCGTGGCAGCTGGGGATCTCGGCGGCCCGGCTGGGGCTGCGGCGCTCGTGGGGTGTGCCGCTGCTCGTCGTCGGCGCGGTCGGGTTCTTCCTGCTGGTGAAGTACTGCGGGTATCCGGCCAGTGCGGTCGGGATGCCTGGCCGGAGGTCGAACCTGGCGCCTCCGACGGTGGCGGCGCTGGCGCTGGCGTTCGCCCAGATCGGTCTGGTGCTGCTGGTGCGGCCGGTGTTCCTGCCGCGGTTGGTCGCGTGGATCAACGCGCGAACGCTGTCGATCTTCCTGCTGCACCAGAGCGCGCTGCTGGCGGTCACGCTGATCGGCTCGGCGTTCGGCCCGCTGCCGGGCCTGCTCACCGCGCCCGACGGGCCGGTGTGGCTAGGCCAGCGCCTTCTCTGGCTCCCGGTGTTCGGCCTGGTGACTTGGGTGCTGCTTCGCGACCGCCGCCAGCAGGGCCAGCACGATCGTGCTGACGTGCAGGACGACGCCGAGGGTGTTCGGCTCCAGCACGAGCAGTGGTGGCACGCAGGCCATCGCCGTCAGCAGCCACGACCGCCTGCCGTGGCACGTGCCGGCGCGGGCCGCGTGCAGCAGGTACCAGCCCAGCAGCAGGTGGACGAGGTTCTGCAGGGGGTCGACCTGGAGCCCGATCAGCGTGGCGCTGGTGCCCGCGAAGCCCGTCGCGACGAAACCGAGCACGCCGAACGCGCCGAACGCGACGCCGAGCGTGGCCGCGAGCCGTGAGCGGTGGGACTCCGCCGACGTCCAGTGGAAGCCGGGGAACAGCGACGCGTGCCGCTCGAAGCGGTGGAACACCAGCAGGACGGGCATCAGCAGCAGCGCCAGCACGCCGAGCCAGCGGGGGCGGGCCAGCCAGTCCGCCACCGTGAACGCGGCCGCGTCCGGGGCGTCCAGCAGGCCGAGGACGCCCACCACGGCGGCGAGGACGGTGAGGTAGCCCAGGTACACGGTCATCGGCGCGGTGCGGGCGAACATGACCACGCTCCACTGCCGCCGACCTGCCAGCCACGCCGACACGCGGTCGCGCAGGACCACGACCAGGCAGATCTGGCCCAGCCCGAGCACGAGCAGGCAGACCGTCGGCGGGCTGAGGTTCGAGCCGGCCTCGCCGGGGATGGCCATCATCGTGCGGGGGTAGCCGCCGTAGGTGATCAGGCCGATGAGCGCGGGGACGGTGAGCGAGGCCAGCACCCGGAGCACCCTGCGCGAGACCCGTTGGAGGCTGCCGTCGGCGTAGAAGAAACCGAGCTGCTGCAGCAGGAGCGCGCCGAGGAGAAGGTTCAGGTAGCCGCCGGTGCGCCAGTCGAAGATGACCCGCGCACCGTCGATCGTGACCATGGCGATGGTGAGGAGCAGGGGCGTGCCGAGCCGGAGCTGGCGGTGCGACCACGCCATCAGCGGCGTCACGGCTACCGCGACCAGGTACACGCCCATGAACCACAGCGGGTAGGCGATGAGCCTGCCGAACGCCTCCACGCGGACCTTCGGGACGTCCAGGAGTTCCAGCGGGAGGGGCAGGACCAGCCAGGCCAGGATGAACGCCGTGACCGGGCGGAGCAGCCAGGCGATCCGGCTGGACAGGTACCGGCCGTAGCCGCCGTGGTGGGCCTTGATCTCCTGCCACGCGAGCGCGTTGGCGTGGCCGCCCGCGAAGAAGAAGATCGGGATCGCTTGCAGCACCCAGGTCAGCAGCCACAGCCAGTTCGCGCTCACGCCCGCCCAGTGCACGACGGTCAGCACCGACTGGCCCAGCACGACCAGGCCGAGGCTGGCCAGGCGGAGGAACGTGGCGTAGCGGTCCTGCGTGGCCGGGCGAGGGATGAAGTCCGGCGGCGTGGTCGACCCCCCGCGCTTGCGGCCGGGAAGGCGGGCCAGCAGCAGGAAGACGACCATGGCACTGCCGAAACCCCAGGCCAGCACCGGCTCGTGACCCGGCGGCCCCCAGCGCTGACGCCACGAGTTGAAGCTGAGCCCACCCGCGTACAGCTGCGCCACGGCGTGGCACTGGGTCTCGGAGCCGCGGGGGTTGGCGTGGCACTGGGCGTGCATGTCGCGGGACAGCTGCGCGTCGATCGACTTGCGTGCCGCAGGCCCCAGCGGCTGGCCCTTGTTCTCCGCGTAGCGGAGCAGGTCGTAGCCGAGGTCGTGGGCCTTGCAGGCGAGGCTGAAGTCCCACTCGGTCTCACCGGCCGGGCCCGAGCACGCGCCGTCCGGGTGGATCGCCCGCAGGGTGCCGTCCTTGGTGGTGACGACGACGGGGTTGCGGCCCTGCGTCTTGCCGAAGTCCGCCGGGAAGTCGTCCAACGGGTTGTGGGTCCTGCTGGGCGCGGTCATGGCCTGCACGGCTCGCGTCGCCGCGGCCACGTCCGGGGCGAGCGGTCGGTCGTCGGTGGCGCCGGCAGGCCGTGAGGCGATCACGCCGCAGACGAAGACGACGAGGGTCACCACCAGGAAGCGGAACCACGCGGGTAGGCGGGAGAGGAGCCGGATACCCGGCCACCCTCCGCTGTCGGTTGCACTGTGGTTTGCCGGTGCGTCGCCCATTGGCAACCCAGGTTACGGAATGACAACGCTCGATCGCCAATCGGGGGTTTAAGGGCTGGTGGGGAGGGGTGCTTGGTGAGGGCCGCAGCTTGTGTTGGCAGCCAGAGGTGACCCTGGTGCTGCTTCGGCCGAGACATCGGCAGCCCTTGAACTGCCAGGATCCCGCCCCGGCCAGACCGCCGAGCTGCGGTTGGGTCGGTCGAGGTGGTGGTTGCGACGTGTGCCGGAGGCTTCGAGTGGCCCCGGCGTCGCCTCGCTCACTGCGCCGGGCTGGTGGTCTCCTCCAGTGCGCCTGCCGTGGTCAGGGAGGCCAGTGCCATGCGGCTGAGCAGGGCGGCCATCTGGTCGCGGTCCAGGTGAGCGCTGTGCGGGGTGGAGTTGATCAGGCCGAAGACCGCGTGGGCGGCTGCCCTTGCCGTCGGTTCGTCGACCGTGGTGACCGTGCGCTGGATGGTTTCCACCCAGACTTCGACGTACCTGCGTTGCAGTGCCCGCACCCGACGTCGGTCGGGGTCGGTGAGGTTCGCCAGGTTGCGGATCTGGACGGTGATGAGGGCCGGGTCGTCCAGCGCGAAGTCGACGTGCCAGCCGACCAGCGCGCGCAGTGCGTCCTCCGGGCCGGTGGAGGCTTCCACCCGTTGCTGGCCGCCGTCCAGCAGGCGTTCGCTGATGGAGGTCAGCATCTCGCCGAGCATGGCGTCCTTGCTGCGGAAGTGCCGGTAGAGGGCTGGGCCGGAGATGCCCACCGCCGCACCGATGTCGTCGATGCCCACCCCGTGGAAGCCGTGGCGGGCGAAGAGTTCGGCCGCCGCCGTGAGGATCTGGTCGCGGCGGGTCGGTTTGGCTGGGTCGGTGTCCGGCACGGGGCCATCCTAGGTCCACGGGGTTAGCGAGCGTGAACCTGATGGCGGTGGTTGTTTTCCAGGTGAATTCACAGCTCGTCAACTGCGGTCACGGGCTGGAATCCGCTCGACGTCCTGCCGTCCGGTCCGGTCGACTGGGTCGGACGGCAGGGGAGGGATGGGCAAGAGCAAGGGACGGCTCCGGAGGGTCGACTTGTCCGGGCTGGCGGAGCGAATCACCCGTGAGGACTCGGCCGAGGCCGTCGCGGTGGTCGTCGGTCTGCTCGGCGGGCGGGCGGGGTGCGTGCGGTGAGCGCATCCTGGTCGAGGCGGCTGCCAGGCTGGTAGCCGAGCGGGTGCAGAGCTCTGGTGGACGGGCTTGTTAACAGCCGCTAACATCGAGGGAGTTAACGGCTGCTAACTACCTTCGTGAGGAGCCCATGGACGCCCCGGTCCTGCGTACCGCCGCCGATCCCTCCGGTGAGGCGTTCCAGCGCTACGCGAAGGAGCACGCCACCCTGGTGGACGAACTGCGGGCGAAGCTCGCGAAAGCCGCGCGGGGTGGGTCGGAGAAGGCGCGGGAACGGCACGTTTCGCGCGGGAAGCTGCTGCCGCGCGACCGGGTGGACTCGCTGGTCGATCCGGGATCGCCGTTCCTGGAGCTGTCGCCGTTGGCGGCGGACGGGATGTACGGCGACGAGGCGCCCGCCGCCGGGATCATCACCGGTGTCGGCCGGGTGTCCGGACGGGAGTGCGTGATCGTCGCGAACGACGCGACGGTCAAGGGCGGCACGTACTACCCGGTGACGGTGAAGAAGCACCTGCGAGCGCAGGAAGTGGCGCTGCACAACAACCTCCCGTGCGTCTACCTGGTCGACTCCGGTGGCGCGTTCCTGCCCCGGCAGGACGAGGTGTTCCCGGACCGCGAGCACTTCGGGCGGATCTTCTTCAACCAGGCCACGATGTCCGCGCGCGGCATCCCGCAGATCGCCGCGGTGCTGGGTTCCTGCACGGCCGGCGGCGCGTACGTGCCCGCGATGAGCGACGAGGCCGTGATCGTGCGGAACCAGGGGACGATCTTCCTCGGTGGTCCGCCGCTGGTGAAGGCCGCGACCGGCGAGGTCGTGACGGCCGAGGAACTGGGCGGCGGCGACCTGCACTCCCGGACGTCCGGTGTGACGGACCACCTGGCGGACGACGACCCGCACGCGCTGCGGATGGTGCGGTCGATCATCAGCACGCTGGGGCCACGGGCCGAGCGCCCGTGGGTGGTGGAGCCGAGCGAGGCGCCCGCCGTCGACCCGGAGCAGCTGTACGGGGTCGTGCCGACGGACAGCCGGACGCCGTACGACGTGCGCGAGGTGATCGCGCGGATCGTGGACGGCAGCCGGTTCCAGGAGTTCAAGAAGGAGTACGGCTCGACCCTGGTCACCGGGTTCGCGCGGATCCACGGGCACCCGGTCGGCATCGTCGCGAACAACGGGATCCTGTTCGGCGAGTCCGCGGTCAAGGGCGCGCACTTCATCGAGCTGTGCGACCAGCGGTCCGTGCCGCTGGTGTTCCTGCAGAACATCAGCGGGTTCATGGTCGGGCGCGAGTACGAGGCGGGCGGGATCGCCAAGCACGGCGCGAAGATGGTGACCGCCGTCGCGTGTGCGCGCGTGCCGAAGCTGACCGTCGTCATCGGAGGGTCGTTCGGCGCGGGCAACTACTCGATGTGTGGCCGGGCGTACAGCCCCAGGTTCCTGTGGATGTGGCCCAACGCCCGCATCTCCGTGATGGGTGGCGATCAAGCGGCGTCGGTT
>JBDSAJ010000960.1:0-4023 GCA_039922235.1 Umezawaea sp. | reverse complement strand
CACGCCAAACCACCCACGGAACGGGTCGAAGAGCCACAATTTCTGCCCCCTGCTATTTCCGAGTGATCACCGACAGGAAAGGGCCGGCCAGCAGCTGCCAAGTGAAGCCAGTGCCTGAGGATTCCGGAACCTCACCCCTTCAACGACCGAACCACAGCCTTCCCCCAAAACCCCCTACAGTCCCCTCCTCATACCCCTCCACCACCCGAAGATCCACGTCGGACTTCCGTGCAACCGCCGGAGTATTCCTCAACTCCCACACCAAGGCATCAGCCACCACACCAGAGGCATACGTGAAGCCCCAGGCCCATCGCCACCCCGGACTGGCCACGTCACCGCGCCCGAGCCTCACACCGGAGCCTGCGCCCCGGACAACAAACCCGAATCCAGGATTGACCTCCCCCACGAACGGGTAAAGGGAACCATGACCTCCCCGTGGACCGTGGGCGTCGAGCAGGAACTATTCCTGGTGGACCCCGAATCACGACGTCCGGTTCCGCTCGCCACCGAGGTGGTGGCCGAGGCCGGCGACAGCTTCGACGTGCAGCGGGAACTGACGCCGTTCCAGATCGAGGTGGCCACGCCGGTCTGCGAAACACCCGCCGAACTGGTCGACCAGATCCGGGCGGGTCGTGAGCACCTCGCGAAAGCGGCCAAGTCGGTGGGGTGCAGGCTCATGGCGTCGGCCATCCCACCGCTGGGGAAGGCCGGGCCGCCGCCGGAGACCGATGACCCCCGCTACCGGCTGATGGAGCACTCGCACCGCAAGCTGCTGGGCGGGCAGGGCGTGTGCGGGTGCCACGTGCACGTGGGCGTGCCCGACAAGGACACCGCGATCATGATCTCGAACGCGATCCGGCCGTGGCTGCCGACGCTGCTCGCACTGACGGTCAATTCGCCCATCCAGGACACCGAGGACACCGGGTACGCGAGCTGGCGCGCGATGATCTGGTCGCGCTGGCCGGTGGGCGGAGCACCGCCGCACTTCGACGACGCCGCGCACTACGACCGCCTGGTCCGGTCGCTCATCGACTCGGAAGCGCTGCTGGACAAGGGAATGGTGTACTGGGACATTCGCCCGTCCGCCAATCACCCGACCGTGGAGATCCGCGTCGCCGACCTGCCGCTGACCGTGACGGAGGTCGCGGTGTTCGCCGAGCTGATCCGCGCACTGGCGGCAACGGCCGCCGCCGATCCGCCGAAGGTCGAGGTCGCCGACCCGGTGCTGCTGCGCGCGGCGGCGTGGCGGGCGGCACGGGACGGCGTCGACGGGCAGGGGGTCGACGTGTGGACCGGCGCGCTGGTGCCCGCGCACGAGCAGGTCGCCCACCTGGTCGCGTACACGGCCGACGCGCTGCGCAGGGCCGGGCAGTTGTCCACTGTGGAGGAACACCTGGCGTGGTTGCGCGCCAACGGTTCCGCGGCCACCAGGCAGCGGCGGGCGCTCAAGGAGAACAGCGATCCGCGGGCACTGGTCGATCAGCTGATCGCGTGGACGCTCGACTAGGATGACCCACCCGCCGCGAGCGGGGCTACCGTAGGGGGACCGCCGAACCGGGCGGTCCGAACTGAGAGGAGACCGGTGTGCCCGATCCCACAGCGACGGGAGCGACCGCGCCTCAGCCCGCCGTCCTGGCTTCCGTGAACGTGCAGAACGCGGAGCAGGGGCTGGTGGTGCTGCACGTGTCCGGCGAACTGGACACAACGAGCGCCCAGGAGCTCGCCCTGCCGCTGCAGGACCAGCTGACCGAGGCCAACAAGACCGTGGTCGTCGACCTCGGTGGCGTGCGGTTCCTCGGCTCGGCCGGGCTGGAGGCGCTGGTCGTCGGCCAGCAGCGGGCGGCCGAACTCGGCATCGCGTTCGTCGTCGTCGCATCCAGCCGCGCGGCCCTGCGGCCCATCGAGGCCACGGGGCTCGACGCCGTGTTCACCATCGTCAGCACCGTCGAGGAAGCCGCGGCGAAGCACTCCGCGAGCTAGCCGCCGGCTAGACCAGCGAGCGCCGGACGGTCCGGATGGCGCAGCGCACGGCCCCCACCGTGGGAAGTGCGCTGCGCCCCGGTTCGACGACCCAGCGCGACACGCCGGTCTCGATCCGCCGGGGCCCGTCCCAGCAGCGCACCGAAGGCGGCAGGACGTAGCGCTGCGGCGGCTCGGGCTCGGGGTTCGCCAGGAACAGCCAGCGGGAGCGGGCGGCCGCCAGGATGGGCCCGAGCGGTCCCGCGAACGTGAGCTGGTGGCTCACCTCGCCCGCCCACCCGGCGGGCACCTCCACGGCGACCACGCCTTCGTCCAGCAGCAGCGCGTCCTCATCCCAGTTCCACATGCCCGGTGATCTTCGAGCCGGAACGTGTCCGGAACGTGTCGTAGCGCCGCGTGCCGTGTTACGGGGTGTTTCAGTCCTTGCCGATGTCCTCGAACCACAGCTCCGGGCGCTTCTCGATGAAGTCCGTCATCAGGGCGACGCACTCGGGGTCGTCCAGGACGGTGATGCCGACACCGTGCTCGGCGAGCCAGTCGTGGCCGCCGGAGAACGTCGTCGCCTCGCCGATCACGACGTGCGAGATGCCGAACTGGCGCACGAGCCCACTGCAGTACCAGCACGGGGACAGCGTCGTGACCATGATCGTGTCGCGGTAGCTCGCCCGCCTGCCCGCGTTGCGGAACGCGGCCGTCTCGCCGTGCGTGGAGGCGTCCCCGTCCTGCACCCGCCGGTTGTGGCCCCGGCCGAGCACCGTCCCGTTCGCGTCGAACAGCGCGGCGCCGATCGGGATGCCACCCTCGGCCAGCCCCGCCTTCGCCTCTTCGACGGCCACCGCGAGCATCTCCTGTGGGTTCATCGGGCCAAGTTAGGGCCGATACGCGCGCAGGAACAACCGGACCCCGCTGGTGACGAGTTCGTCGACCCGCTCGTCGGACACCGGGAACGCGCCGAACAGCGACAGGTTGTTCACCGCCGCCGTGGCCAGCACGCCGAAGTGCGCGGCGGCCTCCACCGGGTCGTCGATGGCCAGCAGCCCGCGCGAGGCCAGGTCCGCGAGCCGGTCGGCCAGCCCGCGCTGCACCGGACCTATCCCGCCCCACTGCTCGCGCAGCGCCGGGAAGTGGGTGATCTCGGCGATCATCAGCCGCATCACCGCCCCCCGTTCGGGTGATCTTGCGATGGCCGTCGCGAACTCGCGCCCGAACGCCAGCAGGTCCTCCTCGACGTCGACGACCTCGCCGAGGGTCCGGTCGAGCATCACCGCGAACGCCTCGACCATCGCCTCGTTGGTCTCGGCGACGACCTGGAGGAACAGGTTCTCCTTGTCGCCGTAGTGGTTGTAGACCGTCCGCTTCGACACCCCGGCCTCGGCGGCGATCACGTCCACGCTGGCGTGGGACGTCGGCAGCCTGATCGCGTTCCGCGTCCTCCAGGGCATCGGCGGCGGGATGGTCCTGCCGCTGGGCCAGACGATCCTGATCCAGGCCGCCGGGCCACGGCAGCTGGGGCGGGTGATGAGCATCGTGTCGATCCCCGCCCAGCTCGCGCCCATCATCGGACCGCTGATCGGCGGGATCATCATCGACTCCGCCGAGTGGCGGTGGATCTTCTGGGTCAACGTGCCGGTGTGCCTGCTCACGCTGGTGCTCGCCTGGTGGCGGATCCCCGCCGAGCAGGCCAACCCGAGTCAGCGCCTGGGCTTCCCCCGGCCTCGCGCTGCTCTCCCCCGGCCTCGCGGCCGTCCTCTTCGGGCTGTCTCACCGCAGCGCGCTCCTGGCCGCCGTCGGCGCGGTGCTGCTGGCCGCGTTCACCGTCCACGCGCTGCGCACCGCGCGGACCCCGCTGATCGACGTGCGGCTGTTCCGCCACCGGTCGTTCGCGACCTCGTCCGCCCTGCTGTTCCTGGCCAGGGTGTCGATCTTCGGTGCGATGTTCCTGATGCCCCTGTACTACCAGCAGGTCCGCGGCCACAGCGCGCTGACGGCCGGGCTGCTCATGGCGCCGCAGGGCATCGGCACCGTGCTGGCCCTGCTGCTGGT
>JBDSAJ010000959.1:0-10818 GCA_039922235.1 Umezawaea sp. | reverse complement strand
ACGAGACGACCGCCTGGTCTCATCACGCGGAGTCGGTTGCTGCTTGACATCTACCCTCCTGGGATGTCTTTCCTGCCATGGATCGGGCTGTTCGGCCAGGACGGCGGGCTGGCGGACTTCCTGCCGATCGTGCTGCTGATCATCGTGCTGTCGCAGGTCTTCGCCTGGGTGATCACCACGATCCAGGTGAAGAACAAGGAGCAGGAGCTGCTGGTCCAGGAGCTCCAGCGGTCGCAGGAGCTGAACGCGCGGCTGTCGCACGAGGCAGGCGTCGCGGCCGAGCGGGAACGGCTGTCCGGCGAGATCCACGACACGCTGGCGCAGGGCTTCACCAGCATCGTCACGCTGGTGCAGGCCGCGCAGGGCAACCCGGCGGGCTCGGCGCCACTGCTGGACCTGGCGCTGCGGACGGCGCGGGAGAACCTGGCGGAGGCGCGGACGCTCGTTGCCGCGCTGGCCCCGGCGGCGCTGAGCGGGTCGACGCTGGTCGAGGCGATCGGCAGGCAGGCGGAACGGCTGGGCGAGGAGTCGGGCATCGTGGTGGAGCACCGGACGACCGGCGAGCCCGCGTCGTTGCCGACCTCGGTCGAGGTGGTGCTGCTGCGGGCGGCGCAGGAGGCGTTCCACAACGTCCACAAGCACGCCCGCGCTGGTGCGGTGGAGGTCGAGTTGGCGTTCGAGGAGGAGTCCGTGCGGCTGTCGGTGCGCGATGACGGGCGGGGGCTCGGGAGTTCCCCGGAGGGGTTCGGGCTGCGGGGGATGCGGGCGCGGGTCGAGCAGGTCGGCGGCACGCTGGACGTGGCGGGCGGACCGGGCACGATGCTGACGGTGCGGGTGCCCCGGTGATCCGGGTGCTGCTGGTCGACGACCACCCGGTGGTCCGCCAGGGGTTGCACGCGATGCTCGACGCCGAGGCCGACCTGACCGTCGTCGGCCAGGCGTCGTCCGGCGCGGAGGCGGTCGAGTTCGTGGCGAACGACCCGCCGGACGTGGTGCTGATGGACCTGCGGATGCCGGGCATGGACGGCGCGACCGCGACGGCGAAGATCGTCGCTTCGGGTTCCCCGAGCCGCGTGGTCGTCCTGACCACGTACGAGACCGACACCGACATCCTGCGGGCCGTCGAGGCGGGGGCTGCGGGCTACCTGCTCAAGGACTCCCCGCTGGCGGAACTGGTCGCCGCGATCCGAGGTGCCGCGCGCGGCGAGACCGTGCTGGCCCCGACCGTGGTGGGCAAGCTCGTCGGCCGGGTCCGCACGCCCGCGCGGCCCGCGCTGTCGGCCCGCGAGATCGAGGTGCTGCGGCTGGTGGGCCGGGGCCTGTCGAACGCGGAGATCGGGCGTGAGCTGTTCATCGGCGAGGCGACCGTGAAGACGCACCTGCTGCGGGCGTTCGGCAAGCTCGGGGTGTCCGACCGGACGGCCGCCGTGACCACGGCCATGGAACTGGGCGTCTTCGGGGACTAGCGCGAGTCGAACGTTCGCGCACCTTGAACGTCTCATTCAGACCGGTCCGGCGCGAACGTCGAGTACCTGGGTGTTCGACACGCGGTGCGCGCGAGTGGCCTTGGTACGGCGACTGCGGCGATTTGACTCCCCTCCGCACCGCCGGCTAGCTTTCGCGACAGGGGAGGGCGAATGACGATGTCAGTGCGCACCCGCGAGCGCGTGGCGGGTGGCTCGTGCCTGTTGGCGATGGCTGTGGCGCTGACGTACGTGCTGATCAGGGCCGCCAGTTCCGACTTGGTCGACCTGCACGTCTACCGCGTCGGCGGGCAGGCCTGGCTGGAAGGCGTCCGGCTCTACGCCCCCGGCTTCCCCAAGCCACTGGCCGGCCCCGCCCTGCCGTTCACCTACCCGCCGATCGCGGCGGTGCTGTTCAGTGGACTGGCGCTGGTCCCGTGGCTGCTCGCGGTGCTGGTGTGGACGGTGGCCGGGCTCGCGCTGCTCACGCTCGTGTGCGTGATCGGCGCGCGGGACATGGGGTGGTCCGCCGAGCGCACGCTGGTGACCGGGCTCGGCCTGGCGGCCGGGTCGGTGCTGCTGGAGCCGGTCCGCACCACGCTGGAATTCGGCCAGATCAACCTGCTGATCATGGGCCTGGTCGCGGTGGACTGCCTGCTGCCGAAGACGAAGTGGCCGCGCGGGCTCCTCATCGGGTTCGCGGCGGCCGTCAAGCTGACGCCACTGGTGTTCGTGCTGTTCTTCCTGCCGCGCAAGCAGTTCAAGCCGGTGTTCACCGCGATCGCGTCCTTCGTCGGTTTCGGCCTCGCCGGGTTCGCACTGGCGCCGACCGACACGAAGCAGTACTGGTTCGTGTCGCTGCTGGATCCGGGCCGGGTCGGCGGTCTCGCCTACTCGGGCAACCAGTCGCTGCGCGGCATGGTGCACCGGCTCGGGATGGCCGAGTTCCCCACCTCCGCGACGTGGGCGGTGCTCAGCCTCGGCGTCGTCGCGCTGGCCTGGGTGGCCGTGGTGCGCGCGGGGGACGACCGGCTGAGCGCGCTGCTGGCCGTCGCCGTCTGCGGGCTGCTGATCTCACCGGTCTCCTGGACGCACCACTGGGTGTGGATCGCGCCGGGCCTGCTGCTGCTGGTGCACCGGTCCCGGCTGTGGACGGCGCTGCTCGCCCTGCTGTTCACGGTGCCGCCGACCTTGTTCCTGCCCAACTCGGACGACCGCGAGCTTTCCTGGGCCTGGTGGCAGCACCTGCTCGGCGACTCCTACGTGCTCGCGGGCCTGGCCGTGCTGGTGGTGCTCGCCACCGCGGTGGGCAGGCAGCGCGGGGCTTCCGACTCGCAGGTGACCGCGTCCGTCCCGGACAACCAGGGGTAGATCTTCCCCGAGCATCCTCGGATGAGTGACCAGGGACACCCGGATGTCATGTCCCGGCCACCTGGCTGCAACACTGGTAGCCCCGGCAACGGCGCCGGTCAGGCAGTCCCCTGAACCCGCCCCCGGAGGCGTCGACATGACCCAGACCGCCGATCCGACCACGTTGATCGTGCCCGCCGACCTGAAGCCGTCCGACGGCCGGTTCGGCTGCGGCCCGTCCAAGGTGCGTCCTGAGGCCCTACAGGCCCTGGTGACCGAAGGCGCCGCGCTGCTCGGCACCTCGCACCGCCAGAAGCCGGTGAAGTCACTGGTCGGCCAGGTCCGGTCCGGTCTGCGGGAGCTGTTCTCGCTGCCCGAGGGCTACGAGGTCGTGCTCGGCAACGGTGGCACCACGGCGTTCTGGGACGCGGCAGCGTTCGGCCTGGTCCGCGAGAAGGCGCAGCACTTCACCAACGGCGAGTTCTCCTCGAAGTTCGCCAAGGTCACCAACGACGCCCCCTTCCTGGCCGACTCGCACGTGACGAAGGCCGAGCCGGGCACCGCGCCGGAGATCTTCTACGCCGAGGGCACCGACCTGGTCGGCTGGGCGCAGAACGAGACCTCGACCGGTGTGGTCACCCCGGTCAAGCGCCCCGAGGGCTCGGACGGCGCGCTGATCGCCATCGACGCGACCTCGGCGGCGGGCGGCCTCGCGGTCGACGTGTCCGAAACGGACGTCTACTACTTCGCACCGCAGAAGAACTTCGCCTCCGACGGCGGCCTGTGGATCGCCCTGATGAGCCCCGCCGCGCTGGAGCGCGTTGCCGAGATCGGCGCCTCCGGCCGCTGGGTGCCGGAGTTCCTGTCGCTGACCACGGCGCTGGACAACTCCACCAAGGAGCAGACCTACAACACGCCGTCGCTGACGACGCTGTTCCTGCTGGCTAACCAGATCGACTGGATCAACG
The DNA here is from genome assembly GCA_039922235.1 of Umezawaea sp. Classification (GTDB taxonomy): domain Bacteria; phylum Actinomycetota; class Actinomycetes; order Mycobacteriales; family Pseudonocardiaceae; genus Umezawaea. Next base: position 7,037 of record JBDSAJ010000959.1, on the reverse strand, counting down.
GCAACGGCGGCCTGTCCTGGGCGGCCGAGCGCACGGCGGACTCCGCGCAGCGCCTCTACTCCTGGGCCGAGAAGACCGCGTACACCACCCCGTACGTCGAGAACCCCGACCACCGCTCGAACGTGGTCGGCACCATCAACTTCACCGACGAGGTCGACGCCGCCACCGTGGCGAAGGTGCTGCGCGCCAACGGCATCGTCGACGTCGAGCCGTACCGCAAGCTCGGCAAGAACCAGCTCCGCGTCGCGATGTTCTCGGCCATCGAGCCCGACGACATCACCACGCTGACGAAGGCGGTCGACTGGGTGGTCTCCCAGCTCGGCTGATCCACGGACGAGAAGAGGGGGTCACCCGCGCCGGAGGCCCCCTCTTCTCCTTTTCCGACAACTGATCCGCCGTCAGCAGGCCCTACGCGAGTGCCTCGGTCGGCGACAGCCGTGCGGCCCGCATCGCGGGGTACGCCCCGGCGATGGCACCCACCAGCATCGACACCGCCACCCCGCCGAGGACCGCGGGCAACGGGATCTCGGCGGGCCACCCCTGGCTCACCGAGTACCCCGCCGTGACGGCCACCCCGATCAGCACCCCGGCCAACCCCCCGAGCCCGGACAGCAGCACCGACTCGGCGAGGAACTGCCCCCGCACCTGCCTCCGCGTGGCCCCGAGCGCCCGCCGCAGCCCGATCTCCCGTCGCCGCTCCAACACCGAGATCACCATCGTGTTGGCCACCCCGACCCCGCCGACCAGCAGCGCCACCCCGCCCAGCCCGAGGAACAGGCCGCTGTACGCCGTCTCGGTCAACTCCTTCGCGGCCAGCGCGTCGGACGGCCGGGCGACCTTGACCTCGTTCGGCTGCTCGGGGTTCAGCGTCGCGCCGAGCACGTTCCGCACGTCCTCCACGGCGTTGTCGTCGGCTCGCACGTACACCGTTCCCGCGTGGCCGTCGAAGCCCAGCCGCTCGATGGCGGCCTCCCAGCCGACCAGCGCGGACCGCTCGACCTCCTGCGCCAGCGGCATCGGGTCGAGGATGCCCGCGACGGTGAACCACTGCCCGTCGATCCACACCTGGCTGCCCAGCGAGGTGATCCCGAGCCGGGTCGCGGCGACCGAGCCGAGCACGACCGACGGGAACGTCGAGGAGTCCACGAACTTGCCGTCGCGAACGTGCCCGCCGAGCACGTCCAGCAGGTCGGGCGTCGCCGCCAGCACGGACAGCCCGGACGTCTCGTCCTCGGCGATGTGATCGTTGCGCCGCACGGTCTTCCCGGTCTTGCCGATGCCGCTCGCGGACTGGACCGGCGCGATCCGCTTGGCCATCGCGACCGCCGTCTTCGGCAGTTTCGCGGTGTCGCCGCCGAACGTCTGCCCCGGCTCGGCCCGCAGCAGGTTCGTGCCCAGCGTGGCGAGCTGGTCGCTCAGCGCCCGCGCGCTCGACGCCGGGATGCCGATCACCGCGACGACCGCGGCGATGCCGATCGCGATGCCCAGCGCGGACAGCACGGCCCGCATCGGTTTGGTGCGCATCCCGTGCGCGCCAAGGCGTCCGACGTCCCGCGGGCCGAGCCTGGTCGGCGGCGGCAGGGTGGTGGTCACACCATCACCCCCGTGTCCAGTTGGAGCGAGCCGTCGAGCATCTCGACCCGGCGCGGCGCGTGCGCGGCGATCTCCCGGTCGTGCGTGATGATCACGATCGTCGTCCCGTCCGCGTTCAGCTCGCCGAGCAGGTCGAGCACCCCGGTGCCGGTGCGGCTGTCCAGGTTGCCGGTGGGCTCGTCGGCCAGCAGGATCGACGGCCGGGTCACCACCGCCCGCGCGATCGCGACGCGCTGGCGTTCCCCGCCGGACATCTCGCTCGGCAGGTGCCACGCGCGGTGCGACAGGCCGACCCGGTCCAGCGCCTCCAGCGCCAACGGCCGCCGCTTCCGGTGGGGCACACCGGCGTACAGCAGCCCCGAGGCCACGTTGTCCACGGCGGGCAGCCCCTCGGTGAGGAAGAACTGCTGGAACACGAACCCGATCCACCGCGACCGCAGCGCGGACAGCTTGCGGTCCGGCATCATCGCGACGTCGTGGCCGCGCACCAGCACGTGCCCGGTCGTGGGCCGGTCCAGCGTGCCCATCAACTGGAGCAACGTGGACTTGCCCGACCCGGACGGTCCGACGATGGCCAGCATCTCGCCGTCGAGGACGCGCAGCGACACGTCCCGCAGGGCTTGGACGCCGCCGGGGTACGTGCGACCCGCCCGGCACACGTCCAGGACGGGGATCACGAGGTCGTCACCACTTCCAGGCCTTCGACCACGCCATCGCCGCTGATCTCGACCTCGCCCTTGGCGAACAGCCCGGTCGTGACCGGGATCAGCCTGCGGTCGCTCGCGGACTCCACGGCGTAGCCGCCCTCCGCCAGCGCCAGCAGCGCGCCGACCGGCACGACCAGCACACCGTCCTTCTTGCTCGTGGTGAACAGGACGCTCACGGACACCGCGTCGAGCCCGCCCGCCGCGGCCGGGTCGTCCAGCGTGATCGTGACGGCGGACTTGGCCTTGCCGTCGCCCTGGTTCTGGTCACCGGACTCGGCCTTGCCGATGGAGACCACCGTGCCGGTGGTCCGGCCGCCGCCGGTGATCTCCAGCTCGACCTTCGCACCGACCTTGGCGACCCGCAGCTTCGACGCTTCGAGCTGCACCGTGACCAGTCGCTCGGTGCCGGTGACCTTCATCAGGTCACCGGTGCCCGGCGAGCCGAGCTGCGCGCTGACCGAGGCGATCCGGATCGGGCCCGGCTGCACGACGACGTCGCCGACGCCGAGCACGCCGGTCTGCTCGACGCCGAGCGCCTTCTGCCACTTCTTGATCGCGGTGCCGGTCCAGAACGTGAACTTCTCGTCCGGCTCGCCGAAGTCGTCGAACCCGAGCTCCTTCAGGTTCTCCTCGACGATCTTCACGTCAGGTCCGTTGGCCATGTCGGCCTGGAGGTCCCGGTACAGCGGCAGGTGGCCGTAGAACAGCGGCACCTGCTTGGCGTCCACGGAGTACGCGTTCTGCCCGCGCTCGATCACCGATCCCGCGTTCGGCAGACCGGTCACGGTGCCCGGCTTGCGGCCCACCAGCGGGCGCTCGGTGCCGTAGGCGAGCGCGCCGGTGATCGTCTGCTGGTCGGCGAGGCTGCCCTTGCGGACCACGGTGGTGTCCGGTGCCTCGGCCTGCGGCGGGGCGGCGTTCGCCGCGTTGGCCGCGATCCTGGTCAGCACGACCACCGACCCGGTGCCCAGCACGGCGACGACCACCAGTGCCACGACCAGGAAACGTCCTCGTCTGCGCCTCCGCGGTGCGGTCGGCCCGGTCTGGTCAGCCATTGCCCGGTGCCGCCGGTACCGCGCGCATGCCGCCTTCGCCCATGCCGCAGGCCTTCATGGCCTCCTCGAACTTCTTGGTGTCGTCATCGAGTTCGAGGGCCAGGCCGCTGCCGCCTCCGGTGAAGTCCGGGTCCGGCATGTCGATGCCGTGCTCCCTCATGCACTTGGCCTGCTCGCGCATCTTGTCCTTCTCCTCCTGGCTCGGCTCCTTGTACTCGCCGCCGTTCGGGAGGAACTTCTTGCACGCGTCGTTGGCCTTGTTCATCTTGTCCAGTTCGGCCCCCTCCGGCATCGGGATGGCCTGCACCGCGCCGCCCTGCGGGTCCGGCATGTCGATGCCGTTCTCCCTCATGCACTTCGCGAACTCGCGCATCTTGTCGTCGTTCGCCGGATCGAGGTTCGCGCCCTTCGGCTGGGTGCTGCTCGACGACGGCCCAGGGGAGTTCACCGACGCCACCTTGTTGCCGCCGTCCGTGCCTCCACATCCTGTGACCAGCGCGAACAGCACGGGCACCAGTAGGCCCGCGGCCAACTTCACCTTCATGCGCTCCTCCTTGTCGGTGGTCGGCGGGGCCGTCCCCGACCTCGGCCCCGCCGCGGTTGAAGTTCTACGGAGCCGGGCATTCCGGGGCGTTAAGCGAAGTGCCTTATCCGGTGCTTATGTCCCGTTCGGCGACACTGGGCCCATGCGCGTGCTGGTGGTCGAGGACGAACGTCTGCTCGCGGACTCGATCGCCGAGGGGCTGCGCAGGCTCTCGATGGCGGTCGACGTCTGCTACGACGGAGAGGCGGCGCTGGAACGCGTCGGCGTGCACGGCTACGACGTGGTCGTGCTGGACCGCGACCTGCCGGTGGTGCACGGCGACGAGGTGTGCGAGGCGGTCCTGGCCGCGGGCGGCGAGGCGCGGGTGCTGATGCTGACCGCGGCCGCCGACGTGGAGGACCGGATCGCCGGTCTCGGGGTCGGTGCCGACGACTACCTGACGAAGCCGTTCGCGTTCGCCGAACTGGTCGCGCGCGTGCAGGCGCTGGCCCGCCGGGCGCGGCCCGCGCTGCCGCCGGTGCTGCGCCGCGCCGGGGTCGTGCTGGACCTGCCGCGCCACCAGGTGTCGCGCGACGGCCGGTTCGTGGCGCTGTCGCCGAAGGAGTTCGCCGTGCTGGAGGTGCTGATGCGGGCCGAGGGCGCGGTGGTGAGCGCGGAGTCGCTGCTGGAGAAGGCGTGGGACGAGCACGCCGACCCGTTCACCAACGCGGTCCGGGTGGCGATGATGACGCTGCGCCGCAAGCTCGGCGCGCCCCAGGTCATCGAGACCGTGCCGGGCGCGGGCTACCGGTTCACGTCGTGAACGAGCTGCGCCTGTCCGTGCGAACCCGGCTGACCGCCTGGTACGGCGGCCTGTTCGCGCTGGCGGGCACCGCGCTGCTGATCACCAACTACCTGCTGGTGTCGGCCACCCTGCCGGACGCGAACGGCTTCGTCGCCGGGCGCGCGGCGGAGCTGGCGACCGACACCATCACGCCCACCATGCCCGCTACGGACATGGTGGGCGTCACCCTGGCCGTCGAGGGCACCGTCCAGGACTACCGCGACTCGGCGCTCGGCACCCTGCTGGTCCAGTCGGCCGTGGCGCTGGTGATCACCGTCGCGCTCGCGGCCTGGCTGGGCTGGGTCATGGCGAGCCGGGTGCTCCAGCCGCTGCACTCCATCACCGACACCGCCCACAAGCTGGGGGCCGACAACCTCGCCAGCCGGATCAACCACGACGGCCCCGACGATGAGCTGAAGGACCTCGCCGACACGTTCGACGGGATGCTGGACCGGCTCGCGGGGGCCTTCGACAGCCAGAAGCGGTTCGTCGCCAACGCCTCGCACGAGCTGCGGACGCCGCTGGCCGTGCAGCGGACGCTGATCGAGGTCGCGATGGACGCGCCGGACGCCCCGGCGGAGCTGACCCGGCTCGGGAAGCACCTGCTGGACACGAACCTGCGCAGCGAGAAGCTCATCGACGGGCTGCTGCTGCTCGCTCGCAGCGACCGGGGGCTCACCCAGCGCGGGCCGGTGCGGCTGCACGACGTGGTGGCCGAGGTCATCTCCACGTGCGCCGAACTGGCTGATTCGCGCCAGGTGCGGGTGCTCGTGGCGTCGTCGCGGCGGATCGTCGTCGGCGACCCGGTGCTGCTCTCGCACCTGGTGTCGAACCTCGTCCGCAACGCGATCCTCTACAACGTGCCGGGCGGGACCGTGCGGGTCGAAGTGGGCTCCGAACCCGCGTTGCGGGTGGTCAACACGGGTGAACCGATCCCGCCGGACGCCGTGCCCGGCCTGTTCGAACCCTTCCGCCGGTACCGCACCGAACGGCTCGCCGCCGAGGGCAGCGGACTGGGCCTCTCCCTCGTCCGGTCCATCGCCGCAGCCCACGACGGGTCGGTCACCGGGTGCCCGAACGTGGGCGGCGGCCTGCTCCTGGAGGTGAACCTTCCGGTAACAGACGTGCGCGCCACACCGACATACGGCAAGATCGGGTGAAGTAACCCCATGGGCACGGCGAGTCTCCGTCGTCAAGGAGGCTCGCCGGTTTAACGTCTTTACTTGGCGAGGTGGAGAAACACAGGAGGCCAGGATGCGAGCGCTGCGAGTCATCGGGCTCGATGAGGACGGCAAGTCCGTCATCTGCGAGGACCCGTCCGGCGGCGAGCGCTTCCTGCTTCCGGCCGACGAGCGCCTCCGGGCCGCCGCGCGCGGCGACCTGACCCGGCTCGGCCAGATCCAGATCGAGGTCGAGAGCCAGATGCGGCCGCGTGAGATCCAGGCACGCATCCGTGCGGGCGAGTCGGTCGAGCAGGTGGCGGCCGCGTCCGGCCTGCCCGCGCACCGCGTCGAGCGGTACGCGTACCCGGTCCTGCTGGAGCGCTCGCGCACGGCCGACCTGGCCCAGCGCGCGCACCCCGTGCGCGAGGACGGCCCGGACGTGCAGACGCTCGGCGAGGTCGTCGCGCACTCCTTCGGGCTGCGCGGCCAGGACTACACCGACGTCGGCTGGGACTCCTGGCGTGGCGAGGACGGCAAGTGGGTCGTGCAGATGCACTGGACCGCGGGCCGCTCGGACAACATCGCGCACTGGGCCTTCCACCCCGGCGCGCACGGCGGAACGGTCACCGCACTGGACGAGGCGGCTGTGGATCTCATGGATCCCAACCCGAACCGGACCCTGCGCACCGTTCGACCCGTGACGCAGCTGGCTCGGCAGGCACTGGAGGCTTCGACTCCGGTGGTCGAGCCGGAGGTGGAGATCCTCGCGAAGGAGGAGCCCGCGCCGGTGGTGCCCGAGCAGGCAGTGGCCGAGCCCGAGCCGTCGGTGGAAGCTCCTGTGGCGGAGGGCGCTGTTCCTGCTCAGGCTCAAGCTCCGGCTCCGGTGCGGAAGGATCCTCCGAAGAGGGGGAAGAAGACGCATCCGATCGTGCCGTCCTGGGAGGACGTGCTGTTGGGTGTTCGGTCGCATCGGGGTTGAGGTTTTCGGGGAACGGCCCATCGCTTTGGCGGTGGGCCGTTTTTCGTTTTGGGGGTGTTGCGGGTAGGGCTTTGGTGTCGTTGTCGGGTAGCGGTGTGACGTCGTTGGCGGGTAGGGCTGTGGTGTCGTTCGTAGGTAGCGCTGTAGGTGGTCTGGGCTTTGTGGCCGATTTT
>JBDSAJ010000958.1:0-9346 GCA_039922235.1 Umezawaea sp. | reverse complement strand
ATCGTTGTCGTCACTCGTGGTGGTCCTCAGTCGGCTGGATATTCATCGACGAGCCGTGAAGCTAGTGGCGCCCGATTACATGGAGAAGGTGGTTGCAAGGTTTCCTGCAACATTTGGGTTAAACACGGTCCGGAACCGCGTGCCGCGTTCTCGCCAGGCCTGGTCCAGGTCGACCCGGTCCGCTCGCTGCGCGGGTTCGAGGAGTTCTTCGGCGGCCAACACCCGTGACAGCCGGTAGGTGCGGTCCGCGCCGGACCTCGTGGCGAGCAGGTAGCCCTGCTCGCGCACGGTGACCAGACCGATCGGGTCCACCGTGCGCCACTGCGGCGGCTGGTCCGCTGCCGCGTAGTGGATGCGCAGCTTGTGCCCGGCGAACACCGCGCGCCGGACCTCGGCCACCACGGTGTCGGACAGCTCCTCGGCGACCACGCGGCGCGAGAGGAGGTCGGTCTCCGGGTCGATGAGCAGTCGCTCGGCCACGCCGACTGCGGTGTCCCGGTGGCTCTCGGGCAGCGCGTCGACCACCTTGAGCATGGCGGAGGCGAGCGCCGAGCCGAGGCCGAACGCCTGCGCGCCACGCCGCGATCCGGCGACCAGCAGCGCGAGCGCCTCGTCGTGGTTCAGCCCGGTCAGCTCGGTCCGGAGACCGGGCAGCAACGCGAAACCGCCGTTCCTGCCGCGTTCGGAGTAGACCGGGACGCCCGCCGCGGACAGCGCCTCGATGTCGCGCAGCACGGTGCGGGTGGAGACCTCCAGTTCGCGGGCCAGCGTGGCCGCGGACAGCTGACCGCGCTGGCGCAGCAGCAGCACCAGCGAGACCAACCGGTCGGCGCGCATTCGAGAACTCTAGGTGAATACCCGACACAGGATGTCGTGATTCGTTGGGAGGCTTCACCACGAGGGCGGCACGGATGGGCGGACGTGCTGCCGACGAACGGAATGGAGCTGAAGTGGCTGTGGAACGAACGATGGTCAACCCGTGGACGTGGTCGGTGGAGCTGGGGTACAACCAGGGTGAGGTCGTCTCCGGGAACGCCCGGACCCTGTACTGCTCCGGGCAGACCGCGGTGGACGGCGACGGCAAGCCCCAGCACACCGGTGACATGGCGGCGCAGCTGGCGCTGAGCCTGGACAACCTGGAGGCCGTGCTCGGTGAGGCGGGCATGTCCCTCGCGAACCTCGTCCGGCTCAACGTCCACACCACCGACGTCGACCTGCTGTTCCGGCACTACGGCGTGCTGGCGTCGAGGCTGGGTGCGGCGGGGGTGGCGCCGACCACCACGATGCTCGGGGTGGTACGGCTGGCGATCCCCGAGCTGATGGTCGAGATCGAGGGGACCGCCGTCGGGTGAGGCGACAGCGGTAGGACCGGGCACGGGTAGCAGGCGGGCGGGTGATCTCCGATGCGCGCAGTGGTGACGATCGGCGTCTACGGCTTCGACGGCGAGTCCTTCGTGCGGCGACTGCGGGACGCGGACGTCCGCCTGCTGCTCGACGTCCGCCAGCGCCGCGGTGTCCGCGGACCGGAGTACGCCTGGGCGAACTCACTGCGGCTGCAGGCGGCCCTCGCCCAGGCCCGGATCGCCTACGAGCACCACCCCGAACTCGCCCCGACCACCGAGCTGCGCCGGCTCCAGTACGCCGAGGACGACCGCCAAGGGGTCGGCAAGCGCTCGCGCCGCGAGCTGGCCGCCGAGTACACCCGCCGCTACACCGCGGAAATCCTGGACCGCGTGGACCTCACGCCGATCGTGTCGGGGCTGCCGGGCAGCGGGACCGCGGCGCTGCTCTGCGTCGAACGCGACCCGGAGGCCTGCCACCGCTCGCTGATCGCCCAGCGGCTGGCCGAGCGGCACCGCGTCCCGATCGAGCACCTGCGCCCCCGGCTCTAGCCGTGGTCCAAGCCGAACCGGACCAGCGCGGCGGCCAGGCGGGGGAGGTCGTCCGGTGCGACGAGGTCCGCGAGTCGGTCCGCAGGTCGACCCTTGGCAGCCGCCTTGAGCGCACGCTGGTCGACGAAGGGGCGGAACTCCGGCCACACGCCCTGCACCTCGGGGCAGAAGATGCGGGCGCCGGTCGGGCCGACGCGGGGAAAACCGGTGAGCAGCCCGAGCAACCGGCGCTCGTCGCCGTCCGCCGCCGCGCGCAGCCGCCGTAGCTCTCCAGCACCACGGCGGCGCCTTCGTCCAGCAGCCGCGCGGTGCTCTCGTCGTACCGCTTGTACCCGCCGTGCCCCAGCGCGTCGACCCGTTCCTGCCAGGTCGACGAACGCATGGCCTTCGGGGTCTTCCAGCTCGCGCGGAACAGTTCGCGCACGTCCACCGGAACCTCCTCACCAGAACCCGATCACGCCGTACACCAGCGCCGCGACGATCGCCGCCGCGGGGAGCGTGAGCACCCAGCCGGTGGCGATGTCGCCCGCCACCGCCCAGCGCACGGCCGACCGCCGCTGCGTCGACCCGACGCCCATGACGGCCGAGGTGATCACGTGGGTGGTGGAGATCGGCGCGTGGAAGGCGAAAGCGGTCAGGTACAGCACCGACGACGCGGACAGCTCCGCGGCGAAGCCGTGCGGCGGCGTGAGGTGGAAGATCCGCCTGCCGACGGTCCGCATGATCCGCAGGCCGCCGGAGTACGTGCCCGCCGCCAAAGCCGTGGCGCACAAGGCGATCACCCACAGCGGTACGTGGAAGTCCTGCTGGTGCCCCGAGACCACCAGTGCGAGCACGATGACGCCCATGCTCTTCTGCGCGTCCTGCAGGCCGTGGCCGAACGCGAGGCTCGCCGCCGAGAACACCTGCGCCCGGCGGAAACCGCGCCCGGCGACGTGCGGGTCGGCGTTGCGGAACAGCCGCTGGACCGCCCGCATCACCAGGTACCCCAGCACGAGCCCCACGACCGGCGACACGATCATCGGCACGACGACCTTCTCCAGCACCCCGCTCCACCGCACGTCGGTCGCCGAGGCGAGCGCCGCGCCGACGAGACCGCCGATCAGGGCGTGCGATGACGACGACGGCAGGCCGAAGTACCAGGTGATCAGGTTCCACGTGGTGGCGCCGACGAGCGCGGCGATCACCACCAGCAGCCCGCCGTCACCGGTCGGCGCGGCGATCACCCCGCTGGCCACGGTGACCGCGACACCCGTGCCCGCGAGCGCACCGAGCAGGTTCATCACCGCGGCCATCACGAGCGCGCCGCGCAGCGGCAGCGCCCTGGTCGACACGGCGCTGGCAATGGCGTTCGCCGCGTCGTGGAAGCCGTTGGTGAAGTCGAACGCGGTGGCCAGCAGCACGACCACGACGACCGCCACCAGTTCCACGGTCACGATTCCTTGACGGCGATCGTGTGCACCACGTCGGCGACGTGCTCGAACGCGTCCGCCGCCGACTCCAACTCCTCCACGACGTCCTTGAGCTTCATCACCTCCAGCGGCTCGTACGTGCCGCCGAACAGCAGCGACAACAACTGGCGGTGCACCTGGTCGGCCTCGTTCTCCAGTTCGTTGATCGCGACCCAGTACGCGGTCAGCCCGTGCGGCGCGGCCAGTTCCGGCATCGCGTCCGCGGTCAGCCGTGCGGCCTGGCACAGCAGGTCCACCTGCTGCCGCACGCCGTCGGGGAACTCGGGGATGGCGTACAGGTTCGCCAGCGACACGGCGGCGTCCATGTGGTCGACCACGTCGTCCAGCCTGCTCGCCAGCCGGTACAGGTCCTCGCGGTCGAACGGGGTGATGAACGACCGGTCCAGCTGCTCGATGATCGCGTGCGTCGCGTCGTCACCGGCGTTCTCGGCCTCGTGCATGCGCACGGCCAAGGCGTCCCTGCGCTCCAGCGGGGCGGTGACGAAGTCGCGCAGCAGCTCCACGCTGGTGCTGATGTTGTCCCCGGCGGTGCTGAACAGGTCGAAGAAGACCGAGCCGCGCGGTTTGCGGCGGAAGAACATGGTCGTGGGTCTCCGTCCCGACATCGGCTACTCGGGGTCCTCCAGCGGTGGCTTCAACACCTCCGGCTGGTCCTCCCGCTCCTGGTCGGACTGGTCGTCGGGCTCGGCGACCTCGTTCTCGCCGAGCCGCGGGTCGGGTGTGTAGGGAGCCGTCATGCCTGCGGGGTACACCGCCGTCCGCCGTTCCACACCTCCGTTTGCCGCAGGAGACCGGGCGCGGCGCGTCCTAGGAGGTCGTGCAGGTGCGGGCCGACGCGCCGCGCTGCGTGGTCGGGTCGTCGAGGCCGACGGCGAGGACCTGGAAGCAGTAGCGCCTGCTCGTGTCCAAGCCCTCCAGCACCTGCGTGGTGGTGCCCGCCGCGACGGTGATCAGCGGCACTGGTTTCTTGCCCGTCACGTCGATCAGCACGAACTGGGCCTTGCCACCGCTGAGGTCGGTCCAGTCCAGTTCGATGCTGGTCGGGCTGAGCACCTCGACGCGGTTGAGCGCCGGGGAGAAGGCGGAGTCGCTGCCCACCGGGACGCTCGCGCTGGTGGGCAGCTCCTCCGACGTGGGCGAGGCGGTCGAGGTTGGTGCGGACGTGCCGGTGAGCGCGGACGTGCCGGCCGGCCCGCTGCCGGTGCCCGACGGCGGGCCGGTGAGGGCGATGCCCAGCACCGCGCCGCCGAGCACCGCGACCACCGCGAGCGGGACCAGCCAGCGGCGCCGGTGCTGCGGCGACGTCTTCGGCTCCCGCTCGTCGATGGGGGCCAGGAACGTCGGCTGGGTGTTGGGCTCCTGCGGGAGGACTGCGACCGGGGGGACGGCGGGTGGTTCTGCCTGCTGGCCCAGGGGTGCGATCGGGATCGGGGCGGCCAGTGGGACCTGCGGTGGTCCGGGCTGCTCGGACACCCGGCTCGTCGGGCTCGCCGGTGGTCCTGCCTGCCGGGAACCGGGGTCCTGAGTGGTCTGCCGGCTGTCGGCGACCGGTGCTTCCGTGGGCGGTAGCCCGAAATCGGCGACTGGCCCGAAGCCGGCGGCTGGGATCGCTTGCCACGAAACGGAATCGGGGTTCGTCGGCCGAGGGCCGAAGTCCGGGACTTCCGGTTCCGGTGGGTGGTGGCGGACGGTCAGGTCGGCCAGCTGGTCGGCCCACGTCCGGGGTTCTTCGGGTGCCGGTTCGGGCGCGGGGTCCTCGTCGATCTTCGGTCGAGGGCCGAAGTCCGGCACTGAGGTCGGGCCGTCGGGGTAGACCTGGGGCGGGGCAAGGGGGAGGACGGCCCTGGTGCTGTCCGGGTCCACAGAGGACGGTGTCGGTGCCCAGGCGGTGTCGACGGCGGCGAGCGCGGTGCGCAGCGCCGCGGCGTCGGGGAAGCGGTCCTCGCGCGCCTTGGCGAGGCAGCGGTCGATGATCGCGGCGAGGGCCGGTGGCACGTCGGCGCGGGTCAGCGCGCGGGGCTGCGCCGAGCGGACCCGGCCGAGGTAGGCCAACATGCTGTCGTCGTCCGGATCCGCGCCCGCGAACGGGGGTCGTCCGTCGAGCAGGGTGAACAGGGTCGAGCCGAGCGACCACACGTCGTCGGCAGCCGCGGGCTTCTCGCCGTCGACCATCTGCGGTGCCGCGTGCCGGTAGCTGACGAGTTGCAGCGAAGCCGAGTGGCCCGCGTCGACCGCCCGCGCGATGCCGAAGTCGGCCAGCACGTAGGACGTGGGCAGCACCAGGACGTTCTGCGGCTTCACGTCGCGGTGCAGCACGCCCTGCGCGTGGGCGAACGCCAGCGCGTCGGCGACGGCGACGCCGGCGGCGACCACCTCGGCGACCGGCAGCGGGCCGCGTTCGCGCAGGCGGTCGTGCAGCGAGCCGAGGTCGTGGAACTCCATGACGATGCACGGCCTGCCGCGCACCACGCCGGTGTCCAGCACCGTGACGATGTGCGGGTGCTGCCTGCCGAGGCGGACGGTGATCTCCAGCTCGCGGCGGAACCGGGCCAGCGTCGCGTCGTCCTGTGCTTCCAGCACCTTCACGGCGACGTCCCGGCCGAGGCCGTCCTGGCGCGCCCGGTACACGGTGCCCTCGCCGCCTTGGGCGACCAGCCGGAAGTCGCTGTAGCCCGCGAGGACGATCCCGGTCGGCGCCGTCGGTCGCGGCGCCCAGGCCATCAGCTCGTCGTCAGTCCCCACTCCCGGATCCTACGACGGGTTCGGGAGCGACCGACCCGGAAGACCAGCCCAACGGAAAACCCACCCGTCCTGGTGCGGAATCCACGACGGGTGGGTTCGGGTGGTCGGGGTTACAGCCTGCCCAACCACTCCTCCACGCGGTCCGGGTTGGCTTGCGCCCAGCGCTTCGCCGCTTCCGCGGGCTGCATCTTGTAGACGTCGATGAAGCTCGCCACGGTGTTCTGCTCCGTGTTCGTCCACTGGAAGTTCTTCACCAGCTGGTAGGCCGGGCCGCCGGTGTCGGCGAACTTCTTGCTCACGATCTTGTCCAGCACGTAGCTGGGGTAGTCGCAGGCCACCGCCTTCGGGTCGGCGTCGCAGCCGGGGGTGTAGGGCGGCAGGTTGATCTTCACCAGTTTGAGGTCGAGGTGCAGCCACTGCGGTTCGAAGAAGTAGCCGATGAGGGGCGTCTTCTGCTCCTCGGCGGACTGGAAGGCCTTGATCAGCTCCAGTTCGCTGCCCGCGTAGACGACCTTGTAGTTCAGGCCCAGGTTGTTGATCAGCGCCTCGTCGTTGGTGACGAACGAGGGGTCGCCGTCCAGCAGTTGGCCCTTGCCGCCCGCTTCCCCGGTCTTGAACAGGTCCGCGTACTTGTTCAGGTTCTTCCAGTCGGTGATGTCCGGGTACGCGGTCTTCATCCACGGCGGCACGTACCAGCCGATGGCGCCTGCGTTGCCGGTCGGGCCGACCACCACGGCCTTCTTCTCCTGGTCGACGTACTTCTTCTTCAGGTCCTCGTGGCCCCAGTTCTCCAGGATCACGTCGACCTCGCCGGAGGCCATGCCCTTCCAGGACTCTTCCTCGGTCAACTCCTTCATGGAGACCTTGCAGCCCAGTTGCGTCTGGGCGAGGTAGGCGACGACGGCGGCGTTCGCCTTGTAGCCGATCCACGGGTTGACGGCGATGGTGAACGAGTCGCAACCGGTCGGCTTTACCTCCGCTGAGCCCGCGGCGGAACCGCTGCTCTTCGCGTCGGTGCAGCCGGTCGCTCCAAGCGCGAGTGCCAGCGCCAGAATTGTCCACCGTGCGGCTCGTCGGGTGGTGAACCGTGTCGGTAGCACCTTGATCAGACCTCCATGAACAGGGAACACAGTGCGCGGAGGCGGCGGCCTGCGCTGAACGGGGGTCTCGACCGGGGGCGAGGAGTCCACGACGCGTCACGCCACGCGTTGGTCCACCTCGGTCACCGCGACGGAATCACCGGCACGGTCGGTCGGCAAAGCACTTGCTCTCTTGGGGGGCGCGACACAGCATTGACGTATCCACCGGCCCTCGTCAAGCGACGATCTGAATCCTTTGCCGCACTTCAGAACGCTGTCTTTCACGGTTCACCTCCTAAAGGTAGGACGACCGGATCGATGGATGTCTCATCATTTTCGATCAAGTGGAACAAACCGTCCACTATGGATCCCGAGGGCTCGAAGCGCGCGCTCAGCGGTGTGTCGGTTGAATGGTCGGGAAGTTAAAGTCGCGCGACCGCGGCGGCGTGACCTTGACTGGGCTGATACCAGGGTCAATGCTGTCGCGCATCCAGAAACGATGTGCGCAATCCGCAACAAGGCGCACAGTTTGGAGAGACGTACGTGGCGGCCCAAGACGTCGAGATCGGTCAGGTCGGAGTGGCGCAGGCCGATCCGGTGATCTCTGTTCGGGATGTGTGGAAGGTTTTCGGCCCCAAGGCCGAGGGGGTCCCCCGGTCGCCGGAGCTGTGTGCGTTGTCACGCCGCGAGCTGATGGAGCGCACGGGGTGCACGGCGGCGGTGCGCGATGTCGGGTTCGACGTCGCGCCCGGCGAGGTGTTCGTGGTGATGGGGCTGTCCGGATCGGGCAAGTCGACCCTCGTGCGGTGCCTGACCAGGCTCGTCGAGCCGACCTCCGGACAGGTGCTGTTCGAGGGCGAGGACATCCTCGCGGCCGACCAGAAGCGGCTGCGCGAGCTGCGCAGGAACAAGTTCTCGATGGTGTTCCAGCACTTCGGCCTGCTGCCGCACCGCCGGGTGCTGGACAACATCTCCTACGGCCTGGAGATCCGGGGCGTCGGGCGGGCCGAGCGCGCCAAGCGTGCGATGGAGGTCGTCGAACTCGTCGGGCTGAGCGGTTACGAGAAGTCGTACCCGGACCAGCTCTCCGGCGGCATGCAGCAGCGCGTCGGGCTGGCGCGGGCGCTCGCGGGTGACCCGGACGTGCTGCTGTTCGACGAGCCGTTCTCCGCGCTGGACCCGCTGATCCGCCGCGACATGCAGAACGAGGTCGTCCGCCTGCACCGCGAGGTCGGCAAGACGATGCTGTTCATCACCCACGACCTGGCCGAGGCGCTCAAGCTCGGCGACCGCATCCTGATCATGCGCGACGGCAAGGTCGTCCAGGTCGGCACCGGTGACGAACTGGTCGGCGCGCCGGTGGACGACTACGTGCGCGACTTCGTCCGCGACGTGCCGCGCGCGAACGTGCTCACGCTGAAGTGGATCATGCGCGACCCGCGTCCCGACGACGTGCTGGACGGCCCTGAGCTGGGGCCGGACGTCGTGGTGCGCGACGCGACCCGCGCGGTGCTCGCGGCCGCGGCCCCGGTCAAGGTCGTCAAGGACGGCGTGCTGCTCGGCATCGTCGGTGACGAGGAGATCCTCGCCGTCGTCGCGGGGCAGGAGGCGGACGCCGGATGGCAGCCGTCGCGGTGTCCGGTGTGGATGTCCGCCGCCCGAGTCGCGGCGTGGTCGTCGCGCTGATCCTGGTGCTGTGGCTGGCGCTGTGGGCGGTCCTGCGTGGACTGCACACGCTCGCGCTCGGCCCGGCCCAGCTCACGCCGCTGCACCAGAGCCTCAACGACCTCAACGACGCCATCGGCGCGTCCCGCAACACCAACCCGCTGTTCCTGTACTTCTTCAACGAGATCCGGCTCGTCATCGACGAGTTCGTGATCTTCCTCCAGTCGCTGATCGCGCAGCCCGCGTTCGACCGGCCGTACCCGCTCATCGGCTGGCTCGGCGTCGTCGCACTGGCCGCGTTCGTGTCCTACGCGGCCGGTGGCGTCCGGGTCGCGCTGCTCGCCGCCGCGGGTTTCACCTTCCTCGGCCTGCAGGGGCTGTGGGAGGAGAGCATGGACACGCTCGCCCTGACCCTCGCGGCGGTGATCATCGCGCTGCTGTTCGGCATCCCGCTCGGCATCTGGGCCGGGCTGTCGGACCGGTTCAACAAGGTGAT
>JBDSAJ010000957.1:0-9668 GCA_039922235.1 Umezawaea sp. | reverse complement strand
GCACGCGACCGGCGCCTCGGCGCTGCGCGTGAGGTTCACGCCGACCACCGAGGACGGCTTCGAAGTCGCACTCGCCGACGCCTCGGGGCAGCCCGTCGCCACCGTCGCCGAGATCGTGTTCCGCGCGTTCACCGCACCGGTGGCGCCGGAAGCGCCGCTCTACCGGATCGAGTGGCGGCGCACCGCGTCCGAGTCCACTGTGGACACATCTGCCGTCGAAGTCTTCCACTGCGCGGGCAAGGCGGGCACGGCGGCGGAGACCCACTCGCTGACCCACCGCGTGCTCGCCGCCCTGCAGACCTGGCTCGCCGAGGAGCACCCGCAGGACGCGCGCCTGGTCGTGGTCACCCGCGGCGCTGTCGCGGTCGGCGCCGACGTCACCGACCTCGCCGCCTCCGCCGCCTGGGGCCTCGTGCGCTCGGCGCAGGAGGAGAACCCGGACACGTTCGTGCTGCTGGACCTCGACGCCGACGCCGAGGTCGACGCCGTCCTGCCGCAGGTCCTCGCCACCGGCGAAGCGCAGGCCGCCGTCCGCTTCGGCACGGTCCTCGTCCCGCGGCTCGTGCGCACCGTGGCCAAGTCCGAGCCCGCGTACTTCCACCCGAGTGGCACCGTGCTGATCACCGGCGCGTCCGGCGCGCTCGGCGGCAAGCTCGCCCGGCACCTCGTCAGCGAGCACGGTGTCAGCCGCCTGCTGCTGGTCAGCCGCCGCGGCACGCCCGAACTGACCAGCCTGGCCGCCGAGTTGGGCGTGCACGTCGACATCGCGCTCTGCGACGTCGCCGACCGCGCCGCGCTCGCGGAGGTGCTGGCCGCAATTCCCGCGGAGCACCCGCTCACCTCCGTGGTGCACGCCGCCGGTGTCCTCGACGACGGCGTGGTCACCGCGCTCACACCCGAGCGCGTCGACGCCGTGCTGCGGCCGAAGGTCGACGGCGCGCTGAACCTGCACGAACTCACCCGCACCACCGCGCTCGCGGCGTTCGTGCTGTTCTCGTCGGTCTCCGGCGTGCTCGGCGCACCGGGCCAAGGCGGCTACGCCGCGGCCAACGCGTTCCTCGACGCGCTCGCCGCGCACCGCGTCGCGCACGGCCTGCCCGCCCTGTCACTGGGCTGGGGCCTGTGGGGCGAGGTCGGCGGCATGGGCGGCACCCTGTCCCAGGCCGAGGTCACCCGCCTGGCCGCGGGTGGCATCGTGCCACTGTCCACTTCGGACGCACTGGACCTGTTCGACCAGGCGCTGTCCGTGCGGCAGCCCGCCGTCGTCCCGGTGAAGCTGGACCTGCCCGCGCTGCGCGGGCTGGACCGGATCCCGAAGACCCTGGAAGAGCTCACCGGACGGCCTACCCGGCGCGTCGCAGCCGGCACGGCCGCGGCCGCGGTGGACTCCTTCGCCGCCCGCCTGCTGGCCCTGCCGGAGGCGGACCGGGCCGACGCAGTGCTGGACCTGGTCCGCGGGCACGCCGCCACCGTGCTGGGCTACGGCGGTGCGCACGAGATCGACCCGTCCGCGCAGTTCCAGTCGCTCGGCTTCGACTCGCTCACCGCGATCGAGCTGCGCAACGGCCTCGGCGCGGCGACCGGGCAGCGACTGCCCGCGACCCTGATCTTCGACCACCCGACGCCGCTGGCGCTGGCCAAGCACTTGCTGGCCGAACTGGTGGGCACCGCGGGCGATGCCGTCACGGTGACCTCGGTGGCGACCGACGAGCCCATCGCGATCGTCGGCATGGCCTGCCGCCTGCCCGGCGGTGTCACCTCGCCCGAGCAGCTCTGGGAACTGGTCGCCAACGGCCGTGACGCCATCGGCGACTTCCCCGCCGACCGCGGCTGGGACGTCGACGGCCTGCTCGACCCGACCGGCCGCCGCCCCGGCACCACCTACGTCGCCCGCGGCGGATTCGTCTACGACGCGGGCGACTTCGACCCGGCGTTCTTCGGCGTCTCGCCGAAGGAGGCGCCGATGATCGACCCGCAGCAGCGGCTGCTGCTGGAGGCGTGCTGGGAGGCGCTCGAACGCGCGGGCATCGACCCGTCCTCGCTCAAGGGCAGCCCGACCGGCGTCTACGCGGGCGTCCAGTACCACGACTACGTGGGTGCGAACAGCGCCGGTTCCATCGTCACCGGGCGGGTGTCCTACACCCTCGGGCTGGAGGGCCCGGCGGTCAGCGTCGACACCGCGTGCTCGTCCTCGCTGGTCGCGATGCACATGGCGGCCCAGGCGCTGCGCGGCGGCGACTGCACGCTCGCGCTGGCGGGCGGCGTGACCGTGATGGCGACGCCGGAGACGTTCGTCGAGTTCAGCCGCCAGGGAGGACTGGCGGCGGACGGCCTCTGCAAGGTGTTCTCCGACGACGCCGACGGCACCGCCTGGTCCGAGGGCGTCGGCGTGCTGGTGCTGGAGCGGCTGTCCGAGGCCCGCCGCCTCGGCCACCCGGTGCTCGCGGTGCTCGCGGGCAGCGCGGTCAACCAGGACGGCACGTCCAACGGGCTCACCGCCCCCAACGGCCCCGCGCAGCAGCGCGTCATCCGAGCCGCGCTGGCCGACGCCGGGGTCACCGCGTCGGACGTGGACGCCGTCGAGGCGCACGGCACCGGCACGAAGCTGGGCGACCCGATCGAGGTCCAGGCGCTGCTGGCCACCTACGGCAAGGAGACGTCGGCCGAACGTCCACTGTGGATCGGATCGGTCAAGTCGAACATCGGCCACACCCAGGCCGCGGCGGGCGTGGCCGGGGTGATCAAGATGGTGATGGCCATGCGCCAGGGCGAGCTGCCCGCGACGCTGCACGTCGGCCGCCCGTCCACCGAGATCGACTGGTCGTCCGGCGCGGTCCGGGCGCTGGTCGAGCCGGTGAAGTGGCTGCCAAACGGGCACACCCGCCGGGCAGGCGTCTCGTCGTTCGGCGTCAGCGGCACCAACGCCCACGTGATCCTGGAGGAGGGCGACCGCCGCGAGGTGGGCGTCGTGCCGGACGTCGACGGTCCGGTCGCCTGGCCGGTCTCGGGCCGCGGTGCCGCGGCCCTGCGGGCACAGGCCGAGCAGCTGATGTCCTATGTGGACGAAGACCCCGAAGGCAGCCTCGCCGACATCGGCTTCTCGCTGGCCACCACGCGCAGCGCGTTCGACCGCCGCGCGGTGCTGATCGGGAGCCGGTCACCGCAGTTCGTCCGCGGTCTCGCGGCGCTGGTCGACGAAGAGGAGGCGCGCGGCGTCGTCAGCGGTGTCGCCACCGCGGGCGGGCGCACGGCGTTCCTGTTCGCGGGCCAGGGTTCCCAGCGAGCCGGGATGGGCACGCGGCTGGCGGAGCGGTTCCCGGTGTTCGCCGCGGCCTACGCCGAGGTCTGCGCCGAGCTGGACCGGCACCTCGACCGCCCGATCCGCGAGGTGGTCGACGGCGGCGAAGGCCTCGACGAGACCCGCTACACCCAGCCCGCGCTGTTCGCGCTGGAGGTCGCGCTGTTCCGACTGGTGCGCTCGTGGGGCGTCAAGCCGGACGTGCTGATCGGCCACTCGATCGGCGAGATCACCGCGGCTCACTGCGCCGGGGTCCTGTCGCTGGCGGACGCGGCCGAACTGGTGGTCGCACGGGGTGCGCTGATGCAGGCGCTGCCCGGTGGAGGGGCCATGACGGCGATCGAGGCGACTCCCGAGGCGGTACTCGAAGCCGCGGGGGGCACCGTGGACATCGCCGCGGTCAACGGCCCGAGCGCCGTCGTGATCTCGGGTGCCGCCGACGCGGTGGCCGAGGTGGCGGCGAAGTTCGAGCGCGCCAAGCAGTTGCGCGTCTCGCACGCGTTCCACTCGCGGCTGATGGACCCGATGCTCGACGAGTTCCGCGCGGTGGCGTCGAGGCTGACGTACGCCGAGCCGCGGATCCCGGTGATCTCCACGGTCACCGGTGGACCCGCCGACCTGACCTCGCCGGAGTACTGGGTGGGCCAGGTCCGCGCGGGCGTGCGCTTCCTCGACGCGGTCACGCGCGGCGCGGCGGACGGCGTGAACCGGTTCCTGGAGCTGGGCCCGGACACCACGCTCACCGCGATGGCCGCAGGCTGCCTCGACGAGCGGCCCGAGGTGCTGACCTCGTTGCTGCACAAGGAGGACGACGAGGCCGTCGCCGCTCTGACCGGCGTGGCACGGCTGCACGTCAGCGGCATCGACGTCGACTGGGCCGCGGTGTACGAGCCGACGGGAGCCCGACCGGTCGAGCTGCCGACGTACCCGTTCCAGCGGCAGCGCTTCTGGCTGGAGAGCACGGCTTCGTCGCCCGGCCAGGAGGACCACCCGCTGCTCGGGACGGCACTCGAACTGGCGGGCGCCGACGGGCTGCTGTTCACCGGACGGCTCTCCGTCGGCACGCACCCGTGGCTGGCGGACCACGTCGTCGGTGGCTCGATCCTGTTCCCCGGCACCGGGTTCGTCGAGATGGCGATCCGCGCTGGTGACGAGGCGGGCTGCCCGCTGCTCGACGAGCTGACCCTGGAGTACCCGCTG
Organism: Umezawaea sp.; assembly: GCA_039922235.1. Lineage (GTDB taxonomy): Bacteria > Actinomycetota > Actinomycetes > Mycobacteriales > Pseudonocardiaceae > Umezawaea. The sequence goes on along the minus strand of JBDSAJ010000957.1, from coordinate 5,170 downwards.
GTCGTTCCGGAGCGGACCGGCGTTCGGGTGCAGTTCGCCCTCGACGCGCCCGGCGGTGACGGAGCCCGCGCGTTCAGCGTGCACTCGCGGCCCGAGGGCGCGACCGGCGCGTGGACGCGACACGCCACCGGCAAGCTCGCCAAGGCGAACAAGGCGGCGAAGTTCGACCTGACGGCCTGGCCTCCCGCAGGCGCCGAACAGGTGCGGCTGGAGGGGACCTACGAGGAGCTGGCCGCCGACGGGCTGGCCTACGGCCCCGCGTTCCGCGGGCTCGTCGCGGCCTGGAAGCGCGACGGCGAGGCGTTCGCCGAGATCCAGCTCCCGGCTTCGGTGTCCGATGTGGACCGCTACGGCATCCACCCGGCCGTGCTCGACGCCGCACTGCACACCATCGGCGTCTCCGGCGCCGCAGGCCGTGAACCGGTGCTGCCGTTCGCGTGGGAAGGCGTGCGGCTGCACGCCGTCGGCGCGACGACGCTGCGGGTCCACGTCCGCCCGGTCGGCACCGGGGCGGTCGTGCTGGACGTCGCAGACGGCGCCGGGGCTCCGGTCGCGTCGGTCGACTCACTGCTGCTGCGCCCGATGTCCGCGGTTCCTCAGCCTGCCGTGTCGGGCGGCGGCGACTCGCTGTTCCGCCTCACCTGGGAACGCGCCGACCTCGACGCGGTCGCCGAGGTCACCGACTGGACGGTGGTGGGGCCGGACTCCTTCGGCCTCGCGGAAGCGTTGAGCGCCAAGTCCGTCAGCTCGCTCGCGGACGCCACCGGCTTGCTGGTGCTGCCCGCCGGCGGGCAGGACGTGCACGAGGAACTGCACCGCGTGCTCGGCCTCCTGCAAGCTTGGCTCACCGAGGACCGGTTCGCCGACGGCTCGATGGTCGTCGTGACCCGCGGCGCGGTCGCGGCCGAGGAAGGGGAGGCCCCCGACCCGGTCGGTGCCGCGGTGGCGGGCCTGGTCCGGTCGGCGCAGGCCGAGCACCCCGGCCGGATCGCGCTGGTCGACCTCGGCGCGGGCACCCCGACCGGCCGGACGCTGGCCGCGGTGTCGGCCTCCGACGAGCCGCAGGTGGCGCTGAGGTCGGGTGCGGTGCTGGTGCCGCGGCTGGCCAGGGCGGCCGACGCGGTGGCGGCCCCGGTGTGGGACGCCGAGGGCACGGTGCTCGTCACCGGGGCCACCGGCGCGCTCGGCACGGCCGTGGCGCGGCACCTGGTCACCGAGCACGGCGTGCGGAACCTGCTGCTCGCCAGCCGCCGAGGGCTCGACGCCCCCGGCGCGGCCGAACTGCGCGACGAACTGGTCGCGCTCGGCGCCGAGGTCACCCTGGCCGCCTGCGACGTGGCCGACCGCGACGCCACGGCCGCGCTGCTGGCCGGTGTTCCGGCGAACGCGCCGCTGCGGGCAGTGGTGCACGCCGCGGGCGTCCTCGACGACGGCGTGCTGACGTCGCTGACGCCGGAACGGCTCGACACCGTGCTGCGGCCGAAGGCCGACGCTGCGCGGACGTTGCACGAGCTGACCCGCGAACTGGACCTCACCGCGTTCGTGCTGTTCTCGTCGGCTGCCGGGGTGCTCGGCGCGCCGGGGCAGGCGAGCTACGCCGCGGCCAACGCGTTCCTGGACGCACTGGCCTCCCGGCGTCGTGCCGAGGGCCTCGTGGGCACTTCCCTGGCGTGGGGCCTGTGGGGCGGCGGCATGGGTGCGGCACTGGAGGACGCGGACGCGCACCGGATCGGCGAGACCGGCATCACCGCTCTGTCCACAGAGGACGGCTTGCGGCTGCTGGACCTGACCGCAGGCTCGGCGGAGGCGCTGCTGGTGCCGATCGCACTGGACACGCGCGTGCTGGCGTCGTCCGGCGACGACGAACTCCCGGCCGTGCTGCGCGGTCTGGCAGGCGCACCCGGCCGTCGGGCGGCGCAGGACGCGGCCGAGGACACCGAGTCGCTCGCGAAGAAGCTGGCCGGGCTGCCGGTGACCAAGCGCCTCCCGGCCGTGCTGACCCTGGTGCGCACGCACGCCGCGGCGCTGCTGGGCCACACCGGGCCGGAGGTGGTGGAGCCGGACCGCTCGTTCAACGAGGTCGGCTTCGACTCGTTGTCCGCCACCGGGTTCCGCAACAAGCTCTGCCTCGTCACCGGCCTGAGGCTGCCGGTGAGCCTGATCTTCGACTACCCGACGCCGCGCATCCTCGCCGAGCACCTGGTCGGCGAACTGGCACCCGCCGACGTCGCGGTCGCCGAGGAAACCGTGACGGAGCAGGGGATTCGCCAGGCACTGGCGGCCATCCCGCTGGAGGAGCTGCGTTCCGCGGGCCTGCTCGACGGACTGCTGGAGCTGGCGGGCGTGCGCCTGCCGGAGGAAGCGGAGCCGGAGGTGCCGGTCGTCGAGGCGGCCACGATCGACGAACTCGACACCGACGCCCTGATCAGCATGGCGATCGGAGGCGGTGACGAAGACTAGTTCGCTATGGCCGGTGGCCCTTCGCGGCCACCGGCAGGGCGGGTGTCTACCCCTAATCCGGCTCCACCCGGCCACTATTGCCGTCCCCAAGCGTCCTGTGAGGCACTGGTTGCGGACAGTTTCCCGGCTTCACCAAAGATCTTGACCCGAACGAGGAGAGGTAACCAATGGTCACCGGCTACGCAATCGAAGCACGGGGGCTGCGCAAGTCCTACGGGGACGTGGACGTCCTGGAGAGCGTCGACCTGAGCGTGGCCCGCGGCACGATGTTCGCGCTGCTGGGCCCGAACGGTGCGGGGAAGACCACGACGGTGCGCATCCTGAGCACCCTGCTGGCGGCCGACGGCGGCACCGTGAAGATCAACGGTCACGACCTCGCCGGGCCCAAGCGCAAGGTGCGCGAGCAGATCGGCCTGACCGGACAGGACACCGCGGTCGACGACCTGCTCACCGGCCGCGAGAACCTGGAGATGATGGCCCGGCTGTTCCACCTGGCCACGGCCAAGGGGAAGACCCGCGCCACCGAGCTGCTGGCGCAGTTCGACCTGACCGACGCCGCCGACCGCCAGGTCAAGACCTACTCCGGCGGCATGCGCCGCAGGCTCGACCTGGCGATCAGCCTGATCACCTCGCCGCCGGTGCTGTTCCTCGACGAGCCCACCACCGGCCTCGACCCGCGCAGCCGCTCGGCGATGTGGGACGCGATCCGCGCGCTGCTCGACGGCGGCACCACGATCCTGCTCACCACGCAGTACCTGGAGGAGGCCGACCAGCTCGCCGACCGGATCGCGGTGATCGACAAGGGCCGCGTGGTCGCCGAGGGCACGGCGGCCGAGCTGAAGCGCAAGGTCGGCACCGAGCGGCTGAAGCTGGCCTTCGCCACCGCGGGCGACGCGGCGTGCGCGCACGACGTGGTCGGCGGCGTGCTGATCGACGACACGGTCAGCGTCGCCATCGACCAGCCCGGCCAGGTCCGACAGGTGCTCAACCAGGTCGCCGACGCGGGCCTCGAGACCACCGGGCTCGAACTGTCCGAGCCGACCCTCGACGACGTTTTCCACGCCCTTACCGGAACCGCGGGAGAGAAGTGATGACCCAGACCCTGTCCAGGGAGGTCGAGGGGACGCAGGTCCCCGAGACCCCGAGCCGTTCCTCGTTCGCGCTGGCGCTGTCCGACTGCCGGGTGCTGATCGGGCGCAACGTCAAGCACATCACCCGCAACCCGGAGATGCTGATCCAGGCGGTCTCGCTGCCGCTGGTGCTCCTGCTGCTGTTCCGCTTCATGTTCGGCGGCGCGATCAGCGTCCCCGGCATGGCCTACATCGACTACCTGCTGCCCGGCCTGGTGGTCGTGAGCATCGGCTTCAACTCCACGACCACCGTGGTCGGGGTGGCATCGGACCTCACCCAGGGCCTGGTGGAACGGTTCCGCTCGATGCCCATGGTCGGCCCGGCCGTGCTCGTGGGCCACGTCGTCGCCGGGGTGCTGCGCAGCCTGATCTCGCTCGTGGTGATGGTCGCGGTCGGCCTGGCCATCGGGTTCCGCCCCGCGGGTGACGTGCTCGGCTGGCTCGGTGCGATCGGCCTGCTGGCGCTGTTCGCGACCGGCGTGTTCTGGCTCGCCACGCTGCTGGGCTCGATCGCCAAGACCGTCGAGGGCGCGGGCGGCCTCGGCATGATCCTCGTCTTCATCCCCTACGCCAGCAGCGCGCTGGTGCCCACGGCGTCGATGCCGTCGGCGATGCGGGTGGTCGTCGACAACCAGCCGGTGACCGTGCTCATCGACGCGGTCCGCGGGTTGATGAACGGCACGGCGCTGGGCTCGACCGGCTGGCTCGCGCTGGCCTGGTGGGGCGTCATCACCGCGCTGGCCGCGTACTTCGCGGTCCGGAAGTTCCACCAGCGCGCCGTCGGCTGAACCGGCACCGTCGGCCGCACCTGATCGACCAGCAACGGCATCCTCACCGAAGGCGGTCCGCGTTCACCCGCGGGCCGCCTTCGGCGTGCCCTGGGGTGCAAGGTCGACTTTAGGTCGGTCGGGCACTCTGCGTAGAGATGTCCGAGCAGTGCGTGAAGTGAGGTGGCCAGATGCCGACCCGCATCGTCGAGAAGCCCGCCAGGCCCATCGACGCCTGGCTCGCCTCGCTAGCAGGCGATCCGGCAGGCGCCGCGGCCTTCCTGGCCGAGGTCGCCGAGCGGATCGCCCGCCGCCCCCGCGTGCTCGTGCTGGGCGGTGGCCCGGTGGCGGATGCGCTCGGAGCGGACGGGTACGCCGTCGCGGTGGCAGACGTCGACAGCTTGCCCGCCTCGCGCTTCGACGTCGTCCACGCCGGTTCGGACGTCCTCTCGCGGTTCCTCCTGCAGCGGGACCAGGTTCGCCTCGTCCGCCGTCTCGCGGCGCTGCTGCGCCCAGGTGGCGCGCTGGTCGTGCAGGGGCACCACCCAGATCCGGTGGGCTGGGCGACGAACCCGCTCGTGACCGGGCACGACTGCGCCCGCCAGGTGCTGTTCCTGGCCGACGCCCGCGTGCCGCTGCGCTACGTGTGGCCCACTGAACTGGACCTCATGGCCGAGTTGGCCGAACTGGCGCTCGACAGCCGCTGGGGCGGTTGGTACGGCGAGCCCGCGGGGTGCGGCGGACCGGTCGTGTCGCTCTACCGGAGCTGAACGAGAAGCGGCCCGGCCCCCGCTCGTGGCGGTGGACCGGGCC
>JBDSAJ010000956.1:0-15543 GCA_039922235.1 Umezawaea sp. | reverse complement strand
CACACAGCTTGAGCACTCGTCCATCATCTGCAGAGAATTCTAGCAGCAGGAGTGGCGGATGACGGCCGTACCACGCCGTCACTTTGCCCTCTAGGTCGCTCGCGTCGAGCGTGGGGACATTCGCTGGATCCATCCCGTTGAATCGCCGATCGTAGGTGAGCAAGAGCGGGCCCCGATAAATCGAGACCTTGCCATCGCTCTCTCGTTCGCCGACCCAATAATGTAGTGTGAAGTCCAGGTTCAGTTCGATTTTATCACCCGATTTCCACGTGCGATCGAGCACCAGATAGTTGCCGGCCTTAACGTCTTTTACGGCTTCGCCATTGAGTTTTACTTCGCTCTTGGCCGACCAGTAGGGAATCCGCAACCGAAATGAAAACCGCGACGTTTCGGTCGGCGAGACTTTGATTTCGACATGGCCGTGCTCGACGGTGACCAGGTGCGGTACGTGGCGCGGGTCGCGACGGCCCGGATCATGCGGATCGACATCGCGGTCGGCACGCGGTTCCCGGCGCACGCGACGTCGATGGGCCGGGTCCTGCTGGCGGACCTGCCCGTCGCCGACCGGGCAGCGCTGCTCGACCGGATCGACCGGACCCCGCTGACCCGGCGCACGCTGGTGTCGGCGGACGACCTGGCGGCCGCCTTGGACACCGCGAGCGGGCAGGGCTGGGCGGTGGTGGACCAGGAGTTGCAGGACGGGCTGCGCTCGCTGGCCGTCGGCGTGCGCGACCGGTCCGGGAAGGTCGTCGCGGCGGTCAACACGGCGCTGCACGTCGGCCGGGACACCCCCGAGGAGACCGTCGAACGACTGCTCCCGCCGCTGCGCGAGACCGCCGCCCGGATCGAGGCCGACCTGGCCGTGGCGTTCGACCAGGCACAACTCGTCGTGGCTTGAGGTCCACTGTGGTCGCCGCCACACTTATCGTTCAAATTCAAACCATCGGCGTAGTGTTCGGTTTAAATAGTTGAAAAGCGAACTTGTCGTCGATCGGAGCCAGCCATGACCGCCAGCATCACCACCCGCGCCACGGTCCGCACCAGCGTCCGGGTGCCGCTGCGGTTCAGCGACGGCTTCACCACCACCGCGCAGACGGTCACCTTCCACGGACTGGTCGACCACGCCGAACACCTCGCACTGGTGTTCGGCGACCCGACCACGACCCCGGCACCGCTCGTCCGGATGCACTCGGAATGCCTCACCGGCGACGTCTTCGGCTCAGCGCGCTGCGACTGCGGCCCCCAACTCCGCGAAGCCGTCGAACGGCTGACGAACGAAGGCGGCGTGCTGCTGTACCTGCGCCAAGAAGGCCGCGGCATCGGGCTCTACAACAAGCTCGACGCCTACGCGCTGCAAGACCACGGCCTCGACACCTACGAGGCCAACAGCGCACTGGGCCTGCCGGAAGACAGCCGCGACTACGCCGCGGCCGCGCAAATGCTTGCCGTACTGGGGATCGACACGATCGACCTGCTGTCGAACAACCCCGACAAGGGCGCGCAGCTGGACGCCCACGGCATCACCGTGCGCCACCACGTGCCAACGGGCGTCTTCGAGACCCCCAGCAACGTCGAATACCTGCGCGCCAAGGTGGAACACACGGGACACACCATATCTTTGGTCGCTGCTCCGCAGACTCCGGGCTCGGCCGCCTGAAGTCGGTAGGTCGGGTCACCATGGTGGGCAGCTTTGGAAGGCCTGGCCGTCTGCTTCGGGTTGGCTGGCTTGCCGTGTGTGTGGGCTTGATCGTTTGTGTTGGTGGTTAGAAGTGGTGGTGTAGGCGGCGTAGGGCGATGGCCAGTTGTAGGCGTAGGCGGCCGGGAGGGGTGCGGACGGACCAGCCGAGTAGTTGTTCTACGTGGGTTAGGCGGTCTTGCAGGGTTGAGTGGTGGATGACGAGTGTGGTGGCTGCGGTGCGGAGGCTGGGGGTTGTGGCTACCGCGACGAGGGTGGCTAGTGCCCAGGGGGCGGTGGAGCGGGCGCGTTCGAGGGCTTGGACGTCTGGGATTGGTGCTGTGCCGGGGGTGGTGGCTGCGGCCAGAACAGTTAGGCCGCCCAGTTCGTTGGCGTGTACTACGTGGGGGCCGGGGTCTTGTTCGGTGCCTGCGGCGGTGAAGCGCAGGGCGGTGCGTGCTGCGGTCCAGGACGTTGGCAGGTCTGTTGTGGGTACTAGTGGACCGATGCCGGACCTGGTGGTGGGGAGGTCCTGGTCGGAGGTCAGGACCTTGGCTTGGCCGCCGTGCAGTGCGACTGCTCTGGCGCGGGTGGTGATGCCCAGTCTGCGGGCGGCGCGGAGGCGGGCGGATTCGGCGACCGCCGCGTCCAGGACGGTGGCCAAGTCGTCGGCGGGTGCTGGGCCGCGAGTGCGGGCCAGTGCGCCGCGGGCCGCGGTCAGGGCTCGTTCCAGGACCATGGCCTCGACCGGGCCTGCTGGGCCTGGTCGTTCGAGCCAGAGTGCGGGTGGGCCGCCTGGGTGCAGCGGAGCGTTGAGCCACGCCGGGTCCAGCGGGGTGTCGGAGAGCCGCACGGCGCCGGTCGCGTCGACCCGGAGGGCGACGCCGCGATCGGCGTCGACCAAACGTGCCGCGCACCCGGTGAGCACGGCCGCGCCGCGGACGATCGGTTCCAGCCCGGCACGCCCCTCGACCAGCCGGTCGAAGTAGGCGATCACCTTGAGCGCGGCGCCCGCGTCGGGATCGAGCGCGCTCAGCCTGCCGACGAGGTCTTCCACCGGCTCATCGTGCCACCGGCTCAGAGCCCGAGCACTCGTCGCAGCCAAGGAGCTCGCGGACCGGCCGCCGTCTGCGACAGCAGCGCCTGCGGGGCGAGCAGCTCGAACCCGTGGAAACCGCCGGGCCACACGTGCAGCTCGGCTTCGCCACCGGCCGCCCAGATCGCCGATGCGTACGCCACGACCTCGTCGCGGAACGTCTCCGCGGAGCCGACGTCGAGGTACGTCGGCGGCAGCCCGGACAGGTCGGTGACCCTGGCGGGCGCCGCGTACGGCGACACGTCCGGTCCGCCGCGCTCGTCGCCTAGCAGCGCCGTCCAGCCCATGTCGTTGGACGCGCGGTCCCACACGCCGAGTCCGGCCATCTGCTGGGCCGACACGGACTCGTTGCGGTCGTCGAGCATCGGGCAGAACAGCAGCTGTGCGGCGAGCGCGGGACCGTTGCGGTCACGGGCGAGCAGCGCCACGGCGGCCGCGAGCCCGCCGCCGGCGCTGGCTCCCGCGACGACGAGGCGCTCGGTGTCGATGCCCAGCTCCTCGGCGTTCGCGACCGTCCACTCCAGACCGGCGTAGCACTCGTCCACCGGCACCGGGTGCGGGTGCTCCGGCGCGAGCCGGTAGTCGACCGACACGATGGCCATGCCCAGCTCCGCCGCCAGGTCGAACGCCTTCGCCGAGTCCGAGCCCCGATTGGAGCCCATGACCATGCCGCCGCCGTGCACGTAGTAGATCGCCGCGAGCGGCGCCGTCGTGCCCGCCGGGCGCACCACCAGCAGCGGGATGTCGCCGTGGGGGCCGGGCGCGGTCCGCTCGGACACCTCGAACGCGCCGCCACGGGCCAGGTACTCGTCGGTCACGTCACGCGAGGACATCATCGTGCGCATCATCGGGATCATGTCGATCGAGAGGGTGCTGAGCAGTTCCGGCATGGTTTCGAGCGCCGCGGTGAGTTCGACGTCGAACGGTGGCGGCGGGCCGACGCGGGTGGGACCGGACTCGGTGGTCGTCATCGGATCTCCTCGGTGCTCGGGCCACCCCGGCGTGACCGCACCACCATCGTCGACTCGCCCCCAGAGCCACCAACAGTGCCACGCGGCGGGCATGACCCGCCAAGTGGCGGTCAGGCGTTCCAGTCCACCAGCTGCACGATGACGCCGTTGGGGTCGCGGACCTGGAAGGCCCGCTCGCCCCACTCCTCGGACGTGAGCGGCATCGTGATCGTGACACCCTCGTCCTGGAGGCGGGCCAGCTCGCCCTCCAGGTCCTCCACGACGAAGGCGAGGATGAGGCCCGTGGCGTGCACGTCCCGCTGGTCGTCGGGAAGGGTCGGCAGGCCCCGGCGCAGGAAGACGACGTTGAGCTCGATGTCGTCGCGGGTCAGCGACGCGAAGCCGTCGGCGGCCATGACCTCGTGGAAGCCGAAGTGGTCGATGAGGAACTTGCTGGAGGCTGGGACGTCGTCGACGTTCAGGGATACGGCGGACGCGGTGATCTGCACGGGCGCTCCTTTTCTCTATACGTTGTACATTGTACGCTGTAAAAAGTAAGGAGGCACGTGGTTACCGAACGGACGAGCGCGGGCGACCCCACCCGCACCCTCCGACTGCTCTGGCGCTCCACCGAGGAGGCCCCGCGCCGAGGACCGCGCCAGGGGCTGACGATCGACGGCGTGGTCGCCGCCGCCACGGCACTGGCGGACGCGGAGGGCCTGGACGCCCTGACCATGCGGAAGGTCGCGCAGGCGTTGGGCGTGGTCGCGATGACGCTGTACACGTACGTGCCAGGCAAGGCGGAACTGCTCGACCTGATGCTGGACACCGCGTACGCGCGGATGGAGCGGACTCCCGCCGCGGGCCAGCCGTGGCGGGCACGCGTCGCGGCCGTGGCGGCGGAGAACCGGCAGCTGTTCGAAACGCACCCGTGGGCCGCGCGGGTGTCCACCGTCCGGCCGCTGCTGGGGCCGGGGCAGATGGCGAAGTACGAGCACGAACTGTCCGCTTTGGACGGTCTCGGGCTGACGGACGTGGAGATGGACGCGTCGCTCACGCACCTGCTGAGCTTCGTCCAGGCATGGGCCCGGTCGGCCGCGGATGCTCAGGCCACGGAGGCCGAGAGCGCGCTGACGGACGAGCAGTGGTGGGCGGCGAACGCGCCGCTGCTGGAACGGGTGCTCGACCCTGCGGCCTATCCGTTGGCGGCGCGCGTGGGGTCCGCTGTGGGCGAGGCGCACGGGACCGCGTACGAGCCGGGGTACGCGTACTCGTTCGGGTTGGAGCGGGTGTTGGACGGGTTGGCGGCGCTGGTGGAGCGATAACCCAAGGGGCACAACGACTTCGCCGGTCTTGTCGGTGGTCGTTGGTAGGGTTGACTTCGGGGGGTCCCACCCGCGCGCGAGGGGATGGACCCCCGGATTCGACGCTAGCAGCGAGGTACGACAACGGGACTGTTGATCTTCGGGCAAGGTGTGGGCCTGCCGGTGAGCGCGGGCGGACGACGGTCCGGGAGGCCGCGACCAGCAAGCCGGCGGTATGGCTTACCGCCCCAGTGAACGCAGACATGAGTGCGCCACAACTGCGAACGGACGGCAGTCGCGGACGCTCGCGATCAACAAGCCGGCGCAGGCATGAGCCTGCCCATGAACGTGAGCGGCCGACGGTCTCGGGAAGTCGCGATCAGCTGGGCTGGGCTACTGCTCCGGCGGCCGGTAGCCCACGCCCTCCAGGGCGAGGGTGAGCAGGCGGGTCGCCTGGGGTGGATCTTGCTCAGTGCCGGTCGCGATGCCGCTCACCAGGCGGAAAAGTTCGCCGATCGTCAGGTCGGGCCGGACCTGGTCGTGCTGTTGGGCGCGGTTCAGGAGGGCGCCGCCCGTGGTCAGGATGGCCGTGTGGGCGGAGGAGCCGAGGGTTGGGTCGGCGGACATGGCGAGTGCGGGGGCCAGGCCTCGGTTGGTGGCGGCGTGGGTGACCACGGCGTGCAGCCAGGTGGTCAGGGCGGCGCCCGCGTTCGGGTCGGTCAGCAGTTCCTCGCCGTGGGCGCACAGGGCGGCTACCCGGTCGCGGAAGACGTCCTCCAGCAGTGCCTGCCTGGAGCGGAAGTGGCGGTGCAGGGTCGCTGATCCGACGCCCGCCCGTCGGGCGATCTCCTCCAGGGACGCGTCCGCGCCCTGTTCGGCGACCACCTCGCCCGCGACGGCCAGCAGGCGGTCGCGGTTGCGGCGCGCGTCGGCTCGCAGGGTCATGTCACGTCTCCTTGGACAAGTGGGGTGGTCCTCCGTATCGTAGTGGCCAGTAAACGGGGTGGTACCCCACTTGAGGGGGACGTGTGGAGCGGCTGGGGATCTGGACCGACGTGTTCGACCGCCTGCCGATCGGCGAGGTGCGCGACACGGCGGCGGAACTGGACGAACTGGGGTGCGGGGCGCTGTGGTTCGGCGAGACCACCGGGCGGGAAGCCCTGTCGCAGGCTGGCATCCTGCTGGCGGCGACGCGGCGGATGACCGTGGCGACGGGTGTCGCGAGCATCTACGCGCGCGAGCCCGCCACCGCCGCGGCGGGGTAGGGGACGTTGGGCGAGGCGTATCCCGGACGGTTCCTGCTGGGGCTCGGGGTGAGTCATCCGGCGCTGGTGGGTGCCCGATTCGGGCCGCCGGTGGCGGCGATGCGGGCCTACCTCGACGCCATGGACGCGGGACAGGTGGTGCTCGGGTCGATCGGGCCCCGGATGCTCGCGCTGGCGGGTGAGCGGGCGAAGGGTGCGTTCCCGTTGGGGATGCCGGTCGTGCACACGGTGGCCGCGCGGAAGTCGTTGGGGCCGGGGAAGTTCCTCGGGGTGGCGATGGCCGTCGTGCTGGACCCGGACCGGGACAGGGGGCGCGAGTTCGCCCGGTCGTCGGTCGCCGCGTTCCTGCCGAACCGGGAGAAGTCGTTGCGGGCGCTGGGTTACGCGGTGGACCACCCGGACGAGCGGCTGGTCGACGCGTTGGTCGTCTCGGGTGATGTGGAGCGAATCCTGGCGCGGGCCGGGGAACACCTCGACGCGGGTGCCGACCACGTCGCGCTGCACGTCCTGGCTCCGGAAGGGCGGAAACCGCTCCTGGCGTGGCGTGAACTGCTGGTGTGACGGCGGACGTCCTGGGGAACCTTCCCGGTGCCCCCGAACGTTGACCAGACGTCGAAGGGATGAGCGGATGGCCATGTTGCGCAAGCTCGCGGTACTCGCCACGGCGGCTGCCGCGGCCAAGAAGTACGCCCAGAAGAACCCCGAGAAGGTGAGCAGACTCGCCGACCAGGCGGGGACGTTCCTCGACCGGCAGACCAAGGGCAAGTACCACCACCAGATCGACGGCGCGGTGCGGAAGGCGAAGAACGCCTCCAGGCCGGGTTACTGACAACGGCTGACGGCCGGATCGCCACGCTGCGGTCCGGCCGTCGGCGTTTCCGCAGGTCACCGGGTCGGGAAAAGTTCTTGAAGAAAAATCTCCCGGACGTGTCGATCCGGTGGGCCCCCGTTCGACGCAGGGGTACGGGCAGGGCGAAGGCCCCGTCCACCACCGAGGGAGCGGCTATGCGATTCATGCTGATCATGAAGGCGAACGAGGACTCCGAGCAGGGCGTCATGCCCAGCGAGGAAATCATGACCGCGATGGGCAAGTACAACGAGGAACTGGTCAAGGCCGGTGTCCTGCTGGCCGCCGAGGGGCTGCACCCCAGCTCCAAGGGTGCCCGCGTGCATCTGCAGCACGACAAGCGCACCGTGCTCGACGGCCCGTTCGCCGAGGCCAAGGAGCTGATCGCGGGGTTCTGGCTGATCGACGTGAAGTCGCGCGACGAGGCCATCGAGTGGGTCAAGCGCGTGCCGACCGGTGAGGGCCAGGACGCCGTGGTCGAGATCCGCCAGGTGTTCGAGGCGTCGGACTTCGGCGACGAGTTCACCCCCGAGGCGCGGGCCAGCGAGGCGGCGCTGCGGGAGCAGCTCGGCCAGTAGCCGAACTCATTTGCCTGGCCGTCGCGGGTCCTGTAGTCAGTTGCTGTGACGGCATCGGAGGCACACCGCGCGATCGACGCGGTCTGGAGGATCGAATCGGCTCGGGTCATCGCCGGCCTCGCACGGATCGTGCGGGACGTCGGGCTCGCCGAGGAGCTTGCGCAGGACGCCCTGGTGGCCGCTGTGGAGCAGTGGCCGGTCGAGGGCGTCCCGCGCAATCCCGGCGCGTGGCTGATGGCCACCGGCAAACGGCGGGCGATCGACTTCATCAGGCGCGAGCAGAACCTGCGCAAGAAGACCGAACTGCTGGCGCAGGAACTCGATCCGCTCGGCGCGGCGCCGGACGTCGAGGAGGCGCCGGAGATCGACGACGACCTGCTGCGGCTGGTGTTCGTGTCGTGCCACCCGGTGCTGTCCACCGAGGCTCGGGTGGCGTTGACGCTGCGGCTGCTGGGCGGGCTGTCGACCGACGAGATCGCACGGGCGTTCCTCGCGTCGGAGTCGACCATCGCGCAGCGGATCGTGCGGGCGAAGAAGGCGCTGACGAAGGCCGAGGTGCTGTTCGAGGTGCCGCCGCGCGAGGAATGGCCCGCACGGCTGTCGTCCGTGCTGGAGGTCGTGTACCTGGTGTTCAACGAGGGGTATTCGGCGACCGCCGGGGACGACTGGCTGCGGCCGTCGCTGTGCAACGAGGCGTTGCGGCTGGGCCGCGTGCTCGCCGGGCTGATGCCCGCGGAACCCGAGGTGCACGGGCTGGTCGCCCTGATGGAGATCCAGGCTTCGCGGGCGGCCGCACGGGTGGGCCCGGACGGGAAGCCGGTGCTGCTGCTCGACCAGGACCGCGGTCGGTGGGACCAGATGCTGATCCGGCGCGGGCTCGCGGCGTTGAACCGCGTCGCGGAACTGGAAGGGCTCGGCGGGCCTTACGCGTTGCAGGCGACCATCGCGGCGTGCCACGGACGGGCCCGGACCGCCGGGGAAACGGACTGGGCGTTGATCGCGGCGCTGTACGACACGCTGGGGAAGGTGCTGCCGTCGCCCGTGGTGGAGCTGAACCGGGCGGTGGCCGTGTCGATGGCCCACGGTCCCGCGGCCGGGTTGGAACTGGTGGACGTGCTGATGGCGGAGCCGTCGTTGAAGAGCTACCACCTGCTGCCCAGCGTGCGCGGGGACTTCCTGTCGAAGCTCGGGCGGACGGCGGAAGCGCGCGCCGAGTTCGAGCGCGCCGCCTCGCTCACCCGCAACAGCCGCGAGCGGACGCTGCTGCTCGACCGCGCAGCCGCGTGCGGCTGATCCAGCCCGCACCGCGCGAACTCCTGAAGGCCAGAAGTCACGTGTACTTCACTCCGACACCGTGGTCAGGCGGGCGGCTTCCGCCAGCAGTTCCGCTTGACGTGGGCGGTCGTCGGTGAAGGGCATTCCGACCACCCGTGTCGCACCGGCTTGGGCCAGTTCGGCCAGTTTTTCGGCCGCTCGTGCGGGTGAGCCGGTGATCATGCTGGTTCGGGCGTCGGCTTCCGACAGGCCGTAGGCGACCAGGGTCCGGATGCCCTGGTCGATCACGGACGCGGGCTGGTCGCCCAGTGCTACGCGCACGCTGACCGTGACCGACGGGACCGGTCGGTCGTACTTCGCGGCCAGGTCGGCCAATTCACGCACACCCACCGCGACGGCCTGCGGGGTGAGGAACGCGGGCATCCAGGCGTTGCCGTGCTGGGCGGCCCGGCGGCGGCCGACCCGCCCTCCGCCGACCAGCACCGGGGGCATCGGCGCGGCGGGCGCGAGCGTCACCTGCTCGCCGTCCACGTCGGTGGCGCGGCCCTCGACCAGCGACGGCAGCAGCCGCAGCGCCTGGTCGGTGCGCTTGCCGCGTTCCGCGTAGGGCACGCCCACCGCGCGCCACGCCGCGTTCCGCGTAGGGCACGCCCACCGCGCGCCACGCCGCGTCGCCGTGGGCTTCGCCGCCCGCACCGACACCGAGCAGGAGCCGGTTGCCGGACAGGTGCTGGAGCGTGGCGACCTGCTTGGCCGCCCACACGACCGGCCGGAGTGCGACGACGAGGACGCCGAAGCCGATCTTGACGCGGGTGGTGGTGGCCGCGACGCCCGCGAGCACCTGGGTGGAGTCCAGGATCGGTGTGAGGGCGATCAGGTGGTCACCGATCCACACCGACTCCAGCCCGACGGCCTCGGCGTGGGCCGCGAAGGCGATCCCGCCCGCCTGCGGCAGGCCGATCCCCACGGCCACCATCACCGCACCTCCAGCAGGGTCTTGCCGACGGCTCCGCGCGACTCCATCAGGGCGTGCGCGTCCGCCGCGCGATCCAGCGGGAACCTCGCGCCGATCACCGGGACCACGGTGGTGAACGCCCGCAGGGTGGCCTCCCTCAGCAGTTCCGGCGTGGGTCGGGGTGGGCCGCTGATGAGCGTGACCTGGTGCTCCGCGGCGAGTTCCGGGCTGATGCCCGCCCACTCGCCGCTGGCCAGGCCGTAGCTGATCATCCGGCCACCGGGGTCGAGCAGGGTGAACGCGGTGCGGGCCAACACTCCCCCGACACCGTCGAGCACGACGTCCACCGCGCCCACGGCGGCGCGAACCTGGTCCGGCCAGTCGGGTTCCAGGTAGTCGACCACCACGTCCGCCCCGGTGACCAGGGCGGTCTTGCGCGGTCCGCCCGCCGCCGCGACGACGACCGCTCCGGCGGCCTTGGCCAGTTGGACGAGCAGGGTGCCGACCCCGCCCGCTGCGGCTTCGACCAGCACCCGGTCACCCGCCTTGAGGCCGACGGCGTCGGCGATCAGGGTCGCGGTGCGGCCATCGGCCAGCAGGGCGACGGCGTGGTCCAGCGGGATGTCCTCGGGGACCGGGATCAGCTCGGACGCGTGCACCGCGGCGAGCTCGGCGTAGCCGCCGGAACCTCCCGTGCTGGTCACGACCCGTGCGCCGATCAGGCCCTCGTTCGCGGCCCGCACGACCGTGCCGCCCATGCCTCCGCCGAGGACCATCGGCAGCCGCACCGGCCACGGGGCCCGGCCCGCCCTGATCTGCGTCTCCACGAAGGTGGTGTTGGCGAACTCCGCCCGCACCACCACCTCGTCCGGACCGGGCACCGGGTCCGGGGTGTCCTCCACCGCCAGCACCTCAGGCCCGCCGAACTCCCTCAACCACACTGCGCGCACAGCTCCCCCTCGTGATGGCCGGACCACAGCTTGCAACCTCGACCAAAGTAGAGGTCAAGGCCTGGTCCACGGGACGCTCGCGTAGGCGTCGGTGATCAGCTTCATCCGGTCGGGGTCGACCGGGAAGTCGAGGTCGTCGATGCTGCCGACCGGCACGATCCCCCTGGCGTTGGTGAGGAACGCGGCGCCGTAGGCCGTCAGGTCCTCCAGGCGGATCTCGGCGAGTCGCGGTGGTTCGGCGAGCGCGGTGTTGACCAGTTGCATGGTGATCCCCAGCAGCACCGGCGCGTCGGGCCAGACGACGGTGTCGCCGTCGAAGAAGCCGATGTTGGTGGTGGTGCCCTCGGTGACCAGGCCGTCCGGCGTGACCAGCAGGGCGTCGTCGTAGCCGTCCCGCCTGGCCAGCTTGGCGTGGTGGGCCTGGGCGAAGCCGCCGAGGTGCTTGAGGTGCGGGAACGGGCGGGTGTACGGAACGGCGCGCAGGCGCTGCGGGGTGGTGGCGGCCTCGCCGGGCGGGCCCACCGTGACCATGACGGAGAGGGCGTCCCCCGGCTGGAAGACGTAGACGCGCAGGGAGGCGTCGGCGATGCCATCCGCCAGGGCGTGGCGGATGTGGGACAGGACGAGGTCGTCGTCCAGGTCGCTGTCGAACATCTCCGTGGACGCGGTGCGCAGCCTGGTCAGGTGGAGGTCCATCCCGCGAACCCGGTGGTCGCGGACCTGCAGGGCGGTGAAGTGCCCGGTGGTGGACATCGCCGGGTGCGCCAGTGCCTCGGCGGTGGCGGGACGGCCGTCGATCTCGATGCGCGTCATGGCTCATCCCTACACCACGGTGAGCGGTTCAGGGCCGCCCAGCGTCCACACCGTGCCGCTCGCGACGAGCGCCGCTGCGGCCGTATTAATTATGAATAATCGTTGACACTCTCCCGGTCGACCCGGCACGCTCACTGCGAAGCCAGCACTCGCGGCGCCGAGGTGGGGATCCGAAGATGCCGAGGAGCCCGTCCGTTCTCTGACCCAACAGGAGGATTCGTCGTGACGCGTTGTGCCGTGGTGACCGGTGCCACATCCGGTATCGGGGCGGCGACCGCCCGCAAGCTCGTGGCGGACGGGTATTCGGTGATCGCGGTGGACGTCGACGAGATGGTGACCAAGATCGACTCGGTCACCGCCATCGTCGGCGACGTCACGGCGGACGAGACGTGGGCGGAGGTGGCGGCCGCCGCTCCCGGTGGTGTCGACGCGCTGGTGAGCAACGCCTTCACGGTGACGGTGAAACCGCTGCACAGCACCACGCGCGCCGAGTGGACGCGGCAGGTCGAGGTCAACCTCACCGCCGCGTACCTCGGCGCTCACGCCTGTCTCCCGTCGCTGGTCGAACGCAGGGGCGCGATCGTGCTGGTCTCGTCGGTGCACGGCACCACGGGCCTGCCCGGCCACCCCGCCTACGCCGCCACGAAGGGCGCGCTGGTATCGCTGGCCCGGCAGCTGGCCGTGGAGTACGCACCCGACGTGCGGGTCAACACCGTGCTGCCCGGCCCGGTGCTCACCGGTGAGTGGGACCGGGTGGCCCAGGCCCACCACGGCGGTGAAGATGAACGCGTGCGGCCCCATGTCCGCCATCGCCACGCCGGGTGAGGCGCAGGGCGTGCTGGACCGCGCCCGCGAGGCGCGCGAGGCGCTGGGGTCCGACCGGGACCTGGCGATCGACTTCCACGGCCGGGTGTCGCCCGCGATGGCGCGGCGGCTGCTGCGGATGCTGGAGGAGGTGCAGCCGATGTTCGTGGAGGAGCCGATCCTGCCCGAACTCGGCGGCGACGCGCTCGCCTCCGTGGTCGCGGCCAGCGGGGTGCCCATCGCGACGGGGGAACGGCTGTACTCGCGGTGGGAGTTCAAACCCGTGCTGGACGCCGGGGTCGCCGTGCTGCGGCCGGACCCGTCGCACGCTGGCGGCATCTCCGAGCTGCGCCGGATCGCCGCGCTGGCCGAGGTGTACGGCGCGAGCATCGCCCCGCACTGCCCGCTGGGGCCCATCTCGCTGGCGGCGAGCCTCCAGGTGGCGTTCGCGACCCCGAACTTCCTGATCCAGGAGCAGAACCTGCGGATCCACTACAACGGCGGCGCCGAGTACACCGACTCCACGCCGTTCGACTTCGTCGACGGGCACGCGCGCAGGCCGCTGGGGCCAGGACTTGGGGTAGAGGTGGACGAGGTGGCGGTGCGGCGGGCTGCCGAGGTGGGCCACCGGTGGCGGTCGCCGCTGTGGCGGCACGACGATGGGAGTGTGGCGGAGTGGTGAGCTTCTCGACGGCGCTGGCGGACCGGAAGCTGGTGGCGATCGTGCGCGGCGGCGACGCGCGGGCCGCCGTGCGAGTCCTGTTCGAGTCGGGCATCCGGCTGGTGGAGGTGTCGCTGACCAGCCCGGACGCCCTGGCGGTGATCGCCGACCTCGCGTCGGAGGTGCCCGACGACGGGTGGCTGGGCGTCGGCACGATCCGCACGCCCGCGGACGTGGACGACGCGCTGGCGGCCGGTGCGACGTTCGCGGTGAGCCCGGCGACGACGGAGGCCGTGCGCGCTTCCGTGGCCGCCGGCCTGCCGGTGCTGGCCGGGGTGCTGACGCCGACCGAGGTCGAGGCGGCGCTGGGCTTCGGGGCGGACGCGGTGAAGCTGTTCCCCGCGTCGCTGGGCGGTGTCGACTACCTGAAGGCGCTGCGGGCGCCGTTCCCGGACGTGCCGTTCGTGCCCGTGGGCGGGGTGGGCGTCGCCGAGGCCGTGGCCTACCTGGACGCGGGCGCGGTGGCCGTCGGCGTCGGGTCTCCGTTGCTGGGCAAGGACCTCACCGGTCTGGCGGACCGGGCGGCGCGGCTGTTGGAGGCGATCGGCTCGTGACCGCGGACGTGCTGACGTTCGGCGAGACGATGGCCGTGCTGCGGGCGACGACACCCGGCCCGCTGCGGCTGGCGCGCTCGCTGGACCTGGCGCTGGCGGGCGCGGAGAGCACCGTCGCGATAGGACTGTCCCGGCTCGGCCACCGCGTGCGGTGGGTGGGCCGCGTCGGCGACGACGAGTTCGGCTCGCTGGTGACGGAACGACTGCTGGCCGAGCGGGTCGACACCGTGGCGCTCCGCGATCCCGCCGCTCCCACGGGTTTGCTGGTGCGGGAGCAGCGCACGGCCGACCTGGCGCGGGTCGCCTACTACCGCGCGGGATCGGCGGGATCCCGGCTGTGCCCCGACGACCTGCGCGGACCGCTCCAGGACGGGGCGCGGGTGCTGCTGCTGTCCGGCATCACCCCGGCGCTGTCCCCCACGGCGTCGGCCGCCACCCGGTACGCCGTCGACCACGCCGTGGCGCACGGCTGGACGGTGTGCCTGGACGTCAACTTCCGCTCGAAGCTGTGGACCGAGGAACAGGCATCGGCAGCGCTCACGCCGTTGGCCGCGCAGGCGACCGCGGTCTTCGGCGACCAGACCGAACTGGACCTCGTCGGCGGCGCGGAGTCGTTGCTGGGCAAGGGGGTTCGCGAGGTGGTGACCAAACGCGGAGCCGACGGCGCGGAGGTGTCCACCGCGTCCGGCCGGTGGTCCGCCCCCGCCGAACCCACCACGCTGGTCGACGTCATCGGCGCGGGCGACGCCTTCGTGGCGGGCTACCTCTCGGCCCTCCTGGACGACCTGGAGCCCGCGGGCCGCCTGGCCAGGAGCACCGCGGTCGCCGCCGTGGCCATCAGCACGGCGGGCGACTGGGAAGGCCTCCCCACCCGCGCCGAACTCCCCCGCCTCAACGGGGACACCGTGCGTTGACCTACCCGGCGACCCGCCGGAAGTCCGCGCTGGCCTTGTCCACCAGCGCCCGCATGGCCTCCTCGGCCGCGACGGGGTCCTTGGCGCGGATGGCGTCGAGCACCAGCCGGTGGCTCGGGACGGGGTCGTCGGCCGCGTCGGCGTCGTGCACGACCTTGTCGCGCATGGCCAGGCCGTTGGAGATCACCCGTTCCATCTGCGCGAGGAACGGGTTGTGCGTGGCCTCCAGCAGCAGGCGGTGGAAGTCGAGGTCGGCCTCCACGGCGTCCGCGGACGCGTCCGCCGAGGCCATGCGGCCGAGCGCGGCCTCCAGCGCGGCCACGTCGGCCTCGGTCGCGCGTTCGGCGGCCAGCCGGGCGGACGCCGGTTCGACGATCGAGCGCACCTCGTCCAGGTTCACCAGCAGCGCGAGGTCGATCGGCCCCGCCGAACGCCACCGCATCACGTCGCCGTCGAGCACGTTCCACGTCGACCGGGGCGTCACGAACGTGCCGCGCTTCTGGCGCGCGTCGATGATCCCTTTGGCCGACAACACTTTCAGCGCCTCACGCAGGGCGGTGAGGCTGACGTCGAACTCCTCCCGCAACGCGATCAGGTCCAGCGTCGCGCCCTCCGGGATCTCGCCCGCCAGGATGCGCCGCGCGAGCTTCTCCACGGTCTGACCGTGGATGCCGCGGAGTTGGTAGTCCGCCACCAACCCTCCCCTCGGATCGCCGTGGATCCAGTATCCCGCGCACGCCGGCGCGTCAGCGCGCGTGGCCGCTCGACCACGCGCGCTGACGGCATTATTTACTAATACACTTTACCTTGGGGCGACGAAGAGGGTGAAGTCCTCGCGGGCC
>JBDSAJ010000955.1:0-11742 GCA_039922235.1 Umezawaea sp. | reverse complement strand
ATCGTTGTCGTCACTCGTGGTGGTCCTCAGTCGGCTGGATATTCATCGACGAGCCGTGAAGCTAGTGGCGCCCGATTACATGGAGAAGGTGGTTGCAAGGTTTCCTGCAACATTTGGGTTAAACACGTGAGGGGCGTGTTACGTACCCGGAACGTGGTCAGCAGGGGCTCCGCGAGGCCGATATGGTTCGCTCATCCCCTTGCCCGCGTGGTGTGAAAGGAACTGTCCTGAGCGCGTCTACCAGCGGTGGGACGAGGTCCATCGGTCTCGTCGGGCTCTGCGTCGTGGCGTCCGGGCTCTTGGTCAACGCCTACCTCGCAGTGGTTGCGAGAAACCTCACACCGGCCGAGTACGGCTATTTCGGCGCGTTCTGGTCACTCTCCCTGTTGATCGGGTTCGGCGCCTTTCTCCCGGTCGAACAGGAATTGGCCAGGCTGTCGCCGAGCGCGGCCATGGGGGCCGCGACCCGCGTCGCGCTCGGCCTCGCGGGCATCGAACTGCTGCTCGTCCTCGCCGCGTCGCCGTTCCTGCTCGACCCGCTGGGCGGCAAGCCGTGGGCGGTCGTCGCCGTCGCGGCGCTGTGCCTGGTGTCCGCGGGCCAGTTCCTCGTCCGGGGCGCGCTGATCGGTAGCGGCAGGCTCGCGTGGCACGGCGGCCTGCTGGTCGTGGACACCGCGCTGCGGGTGCTGTTCGCGCTCGGCCTCGGCTTCGCCGTCGTCACCGACAGCGCCGGGTTCGCGTGGACGCTGGTCGCCGCGATCGCCGTCGCGCACCTGCCGGTCCTGTTCCTGCTGCCGCGCGCCTCCGGTGGCGTGTCCACTCCGGAGTTCGCCCGGTCCGTGCTGCCGCTGCTGCTCGGCTCGGTCTGCGCGCAGCTGCTGCTGAACGGCCTCCCGGTGGTCGTCGCCGCGACGGCGACCGACTCCGACACCGCGGGCCGGTTCCTGGCCGCGTTCCTGCTGGTGCGGGTGCCGCTGTTCGTCGCAGTGCCGCTGCAGACCGCGCTGCTGCCCTCGCTGACCAAGCTGTCCGAGGAGGGCGGCCGCGCGTTGGTGCGGGCGCTGCTGAAGCTGACCGCGGTGCTGGTCGTGTTCGGACTGGTGGGCGCGGTGTTCGCGGGCCTGCTCGGGCCGTGGCTGGTGCGCCTGGTGTTCGGCGCTTCCTACGTGCTCGCGGGCGGTGACCTGGTGCTGATGGCGATCGGCGTCGTCGCGCACCTCGGGCTCATCATCACCACCCAGGCGCTGGTCGCCTCCGCGCGGCACGCCAAGGTCGCCTGGGCCTGGCTCGTGGGCATCGCGGGCGCCGCCGTGGTGTTCGCGCTCGTCCCGGACCTGCTGCTGCGCGCCGAGTTGTCGTTCCTCGTCGGCTCCGGCCTCGGCTGGCTGACCGGCATGTCCCTGCTCATCACCTCCGGAGAGGACCGTCGTGCACGACGACCTGGTCATCGCGTTGACCTACTACGCGCCCTACGTGTCCGGGCTGACCAACTTCGCCAGGGACGTCGCTGAGGGACTGGCCGCGCGCGGCCAGCGGGTCCGCGTCATCACCACGCGGCACGACCCGGAGCTGCCCGAGGAGGAGGTCGTCAACGGCGTGCGGGCGAGCCGCGCGCCGGTGCTGGCGAAGCTGGGCAAGGGCACCATCAGCCCCGAGTTCACCCGCATGGTGATCGCCGCCTCGAAGACCGCGCACGTGCTCAACGTGCACCTGCCGATGCTGGAGGCCGGACTCGTCGCCAAGGGCGCCCGCTGCCCGGTCGTGCTCACCTACCACTGCGACGTCAGCCTGCCGCCGGGACTGGTCAACACCGTGCAGGGCAAGGTGATCGACGCCTCCAGCAGGCTCGCCATGAAGCACGCCCGGATCGTCGCGGTCACCAGCGAGGACTACGCGAAGAGCAGCCGCCTGTGGCCGTCGATCCAGCCGGCGATGGCCGCCATCCCGCCGCCCTGCCAACCTGTTCCCCTTGGAGAACCGTCCTATCGCGACGGTGCGGGCCTGCACGTCGGGTTCCTCGGTCGGATCGTGGAGGAGAAGGGTGTCGAGTTCCTGGTCGACGGCTTCCGCGCGCTCGACGACCCGGATGCGCGGCTGCTGATCGGTGGTGAGTTCGGTGCTGTCGCGGGAGGCAGCGTGATCGACCGCGTCCGGGCCCGGATCGACGGTGACCCGCGGATCAAGCTGCTCGGGTTCATCCCGGACGAGAAGCTCGGGGACTTCTACGCGTCGATGGACGTGTTCGCGCTGCCGTCGGTCAACGCGTTCGAGGCGTTCGGCATCGTGCAGGTGGTCGGGATGCTCGCGGGTGTGCCTGCGCTGGCCAGTGACCTGCCGGGCGTGCGGATCCCGGTGCAGGAGACCGGGTTCGGGGCCTTGGTGCGCCCTGGTGTCGCCGGTGACATCACCGATCGGCTGCGCGACCTGCGGGACAGCCCGCCGGACCGTGCCGCCGGCGTGGCGGCGGCCCGTGAGCGCTACAGCGTCCCTGCCGTGCTGGACGCCTACGACGAGCTGTTCGGCAAAGCTCGCCTCTAGTCCGTCGCCGGGGCTGGCTGCTCGTCCCAGCCAGTCCCGGCGACTTCCAAGTTCAGTACCGGTCGTCTCCGGTGAAGCGGCGTGCTTCGCGCCTGCCCTCGTAGCGCTGCCTGCGGTTCTCCGCCTTGGTCATGCCCTGCCGTTCCTTGACGCAGGTGCGCTTGGAGCAGCCTGCGCAACAGGTGCCGTAGAAGAGCCACATGACGGGGTATTCCCAGCGGCAGCTGGTGTCCGGGCTTTCCTTCGTGGGCTTCGGTGGCAGGTCGCAGTCGCCGTGGCGGTGGTCGTGGAGCGGCCGGGGGTCGTGCTCGGCGGAGCGGACCCACAGCGGTTTCGTCTTGTCCGTGCGGGACATCTCGTTCCTCTCGGAACCGCCGCCCGTGGCCCGGACTGTCCGGACGGGCGGCTAGGTTCTCCGCTGCACGGCGTTCCTCCTTTCTGGGTGTGGACAGCTCTCCAAGGTAGCGCGAACGGGTTTGCGCGTCCAGCGTGTGGTGCTAGGCGCGATCCACCAGTGTTTCGGTGTGGTCCAGGGCTGCCAGTTCGCGGCGCAGGGCGGTGAGCAGCCAGCGTGAGCCCGAGATCCACGGCTGGTTGGTGTGCAGGCAGATGTGCACGCCGTTGCGGTACACCGAAATGGCGATGCCGACTGCGTGGCCTGCCGCCACTGGGGCGATGGGGTACATCTCCTTGAGGTCTGCGCCGTCGAGCTTCAGGGGCAGGGTGGGGAGGTGGACGGTCGTGACCAGCGCGTCGAACAGCAGGGGGGCGCAGCGGGCTGCCAGTGGGGTTGCCAGGCGGTGCACGGCGGCCGGGATGCGGTCGGCCAGCAGTGGCAGTGCGCCGGCGCCGCGGCCGGGGCCGGCGGCCTTGTTGCGGTCCATGTCCGCGCGGACGACCCGCAAGCGTTCGCGTGCGTCTGGTTCGCCCACTGGCAGGTCGCACAGGAAGCCGGAGATCTGGTTGCCGGTGCCGCCTCGTGGATCGCGCGCGCGCCTGCTGACCGGGATCAGCGCTCGCACGGTTGAGCCCTCGCCTGCGCTGTCGTGTGCCACCAGCCATTGGCGCAGGGCGCCGGTTACCAGTGCCAGCAGCACGTCGTTGACCGTGCCGCCGTGGCGTTTGCGCACTCGCTGCACCTCGTCGATGGCCAGTCGGGCCATCACGACCTGGCGTGGGCGTGGTGATCTGGTCAGCACTGGTGAGCGGGTGCCTGGTGCGCGGGCGCTTCGCAGGACCGCGGAGGCGATCGTGGCGGTGTTCGCCAGTTCCTTCAGGGAGTCGACCACGGTGGTGGCCAGTCCTGTCGGCTCTGGTTCGCGTGGGGTCGGTAGGTCGCGGCCTAGGTCGTCCAGTAGCCGCATCCCCAGGACGACGGCCTTCATTCCGTCGCAGAGGGCGTGGTGCAGTTTCACTACTACCGCGAATCGGCCGCCGGTCAGTCCGGTGACTACGTGCAGTTCCCATGGGGGGCGGGTGAGGTCCAGCGGTTGCGCCATGAGGGTTGAGACCAGGTCGGCGAGCCTGTCCTCGCCGTGGCCTCGTAGGTGGTGTCCGGTTACGTGGTCCTCGACGGTGAAGCGTGGGTCGTCCACCCACGACGCCCCGCCGAGGGGGAGCCAGGAGACCCTGGTTCGCTTGCGCAGCTTGGAGATCTCCTGGGCGCGTTCGCAGAGCAGTGCGACGATGCGGGCGGGGTGTACGGGTTGGTGTGGGGCGAATGTGGCTACCGCGCCCAGGTGCATCGGGTTCTTGTCGTCTTCCAGGCAGAGGAAGGCGACGTCCAGCGGGCTCAGTTGGTCTGTGGTCATGTGGGAGGTCCTCCGCCGACGGCGTCCGGAATGCCTCCAGACAACCAGCAAAGGATGACGGGGGTGCGGCCTTTGCGTGACATGAGGCCGTTAAGCAGGACCGATCGGGTGAAGTTGAGGGGTGTGGCTGGTGGCGTGCTGGTTGGCAGCTGTGACTTCCAGCGTGGTGGTCGGCTGCGGCTGTCAGCGTGGTGGTCGGCGGCTGCGACTTCCAGCGTGCTGTGGCCGATTTGACTCGGGGACCCCTTGATTTGACCCTTTGTCGGGCCAAAAAGGGCAGGTGGTGAAGCCCTCAGCCCGACCGATCTCAAGGGTCAAATCCCCCGAGTAAAATCGGCCACGTTCCGTCGCCGTGGCCCGCTGTCAGCCCCGCCTGTCTTAGCCGACGTGTACGCGGACGGCTGTTCCGTCTTCGGCCGAGTGGATGCGTACGAGGTCGCACAGGAGGTTGACCATCACTGCGCCGTAGCCGCCGTTGCTGTTGAGGGTTGGCTTCAGTCTGCCGATCATGGGGTCGCGCAGGATGCCTCGGTCGCGTACCTCGCACACGACGGCGTCGCCGTCCTGCCAGATGACTAGTTCGCCGCCGCCGTTCGCGTGTTCGATGCTGTTCGTCGTCAGCTCGTTCACCGCTAGGACCAGGTCGTCTACGCGGTCTTCGGCGAGGCCGGCGGTGGTCGCGTAGTCGGCTACCAGCCTGCGGGTGGCGGGGAGGCTGTGCATGTCGAACCAGTACGCCAGAGCCGAGCGCGGTGGCGTCGGCAGCGGCAGGTTGAAGTCCGTGACGGTGCGCAGTGGGTCGTCGTAGCGGTTGCTTGGTGAGCGGCCGCCGTCGGCCACCAGCACCGGGTGTGTGCGTTCGGCGTCGGCCAGTACGTCTGCCGCTAGCAGGGATGTGTCGTAAGGGCAGAGGATTGTGGCGGCGATGTCGCGGAACGCGGTGTTGATCAGTGCCTCGTGCTGTACGCAGGCTGGGTACTCGGTTGCTGAGCGGCCTGCCCAGATTGGTTCGCCGATGATCCGTACGCGGGAGGGGTGGCCGTTCGCGAACGGGGTGAGTACGCCGGGGATGATTCGGCCGGGGTTGCGGCCGCCCTGGGTCATGTCCAGGAACTTGACGTGGTCGGCCTTGGCGCCCAGTTCGGCGCGGATCAGGTCTACGTTGCGTGGTGGGACCGCTACGAGTACTGGCTCGTTCGCTGCGAGGCCGTCCAGTACGAAGGGGACCGTGCCTGCCAAGTACTGGTCGGGGTCACGGTAGAACAGCGCTTCGTGCACGAAATCGATCATCGACGGCTACCTCCGCAGGCGGGTCCAGCAGGGATTTCCCACTGGTGGCCGTTGCGAAACCATGATGATCTGAGACCCTCGTCATACGGTGCTGTGGTCGCGTCGCAGGCAGGTCCTGGTCGTGGGGTCTAGTCCGCGTGCGGTTTCCTGTGCCACCACGGCTGCCAGGCCTGGCGTTGGATTTTCGACTGGTTGGAATCCCAGTCGTTCGTAGTACGGGCCGTTCCACGGCACGTGTCGGAACGTGGTCAGTGTCAGGCCGGCCAGTCCTCGTGCGCTCGACCAGGCGTCGATGTGGTCGATCAGTTGCCGTCCGATACCTTGCCGCGCGTGGTCTGGGTGGACGCTCACCTGTTCGATGTGCGCGTACCCGTCGATCTCCTCGACGGCGATCCACGCGACCGGCTCATGGGTGGCGGCTACCCATACCTGGCCTAGTGCCTGGAGGTGGGTCAGCACGTCGAGTGGCAGCGGGTCGTCGTCGGCGATTTCGGGCATGCCGATCTCGCGGAACGGTTCGCCTGAGGCGTTCTCGATGTGTTGGAGTTCAACCAGTTCGTCGGGTCGTGCGGTGCGGATTTCCACGGCGGCAACGTACGCCGTCGTTCGCGTTGTGGCTTCTGGATTATTTGGTCGTGTCCGCAGGCGCGCGCCTGCCCAGCAGCGCAGCGGGCACGTCCTCGTGGTGCGGTAGCAGGCGGTCGAGGTCCGTTACGGCGATCACCCTGCGCACGTGTGCCGGGGTGCCTGCCAGGCGCAGCCAGCCGCCTGCCCGGTCGGCCCGCGCGCGGGTGCGGACCAGCGCGCTCAACGCTTGCGCGCCGCAGAAGCGGACCTCGGTCATGTCCAGCACGATCCGGGCCCGTCCCTCGGTGACGAGTCGGTCCAGCTTGTGCATGAGCTTCACCGCTGCCGCCTGGTCGATCTCGCCGCGCACGGACACGACCACCCGCCCGGAACGATCGGTCTCGACCGCGAGCGTCATCATCTCCCGTGGCACGTCACGCGACCCGGATCAGGTCGCCGGCGCGGGACCGGCGTTCCATCAGGCTGAGCAGCAGGCCTTCCCTGGTGGACCACGGGCAGATCTCGACCACGTCGTGCCCGGCGGTCGACATCAGCGCTTCCGCGACCACCGCGCCCGCGAGCGACTGGCGGGCGCGGTGCGCGGAGATTCCTGGTAGCCGGGCGCGCTGTCGTGCCGACCGCGAGGCCAGCCGTGGGATCCAGGAGCGCAGGTCCGACAGGGTCAGGTTGCGTGCTACCGAAGGGCCTTCGCGCTGGGGGCGTGCGCCCGCCAGTCGGGCCAGCTGCTCGAACACCTTGGAGCAGCCGACCGCGCGGCCGTCCACGGTCTCGGGCAGGACGTCCTCGATCTGGTCGAGCAGGTGGGACCGCAGTTCGCGCAGCCTGCGCGGTGACGTGGCCGCGTCGTCCAGCCACTCCCTGGTCAGGGTGCGAGCACCTAACGGCATCGAGCGGGCGAACTCGGGTGCCTCCGCCGCGCCCGCGGCGATCTCCACCGTGCCGCCACCGACGTCCAGCACCACCAGCTGTCCCGCCGACCAGCCGAACCAGCGCCGCGCGGCGAGGTACGACAGCCGGGCCTCCTCCGGGCCGGACAGGACGCCCAGACCGACGCCCGCGCGGGCGGCGACCTGTTCGCGCACCTGGGTCCCGTTGGGGGCGTCCCGGATCACCGAGGTCGCGAACGGCACCAGCGTCGACACCTCGGCCTGGTCCGCGAGCCGTCTCGCTTCCCGCACCGCGGACACGAGCTGGTCGACGCCGGCCTTGGTGATGCGGCCGCGGTCGTCGAGTGCCCGGTCCATCCTCAGCCGCACCTTGTGCGACACCTCGGGATGCAGCAGAGACCCCCGTGCCCGGTCCACCACGACGAGTTGAGCGCTGAAGCAACCCACGTCGAGCACGCCGACCCGCTCGGGTCCACCGGACATTCGTGCGCCTCCTGGATGTGTCTCGGACCGGGAAATGCCCCTTCGGGCACTGGATCAAACTCGCAGTCTCCCAGGTCCCGGAGTGCGTTTGGCAAACACGGGTGCTCGACGGGACGCACGACACACCTCGAAGAGGTTTTCACGACGACGCAGACCAAGCCGTTGGCCGTGGTCACGGGCGCGTCGGCGACACCGAACTGGCGGAGTTCTTCCGCCGCGCGCAGGGCGAGAGCCGCAAGGCCGCCGTCGAGGTGTTCGGGTCGGTCACCGGCTCGGATCGCTCCACGTGGACCGGGTGATCTCGTACTCGACCTCGCCCTGCTCGGCACCGGCCACCGGGTCGTCGTAGGTCCCGTCGGAGGTGAACGCCCTGGCGAACGTCAGCCCGGCGGCGGCCATGGTGGCCCGCGACGCGGTGTTGACGGCCATGGTCTGGGCGAAGACCCGGTCGAGCCCGAGGTCGGCGAAGCCGTAGCGGATGAGTTCACGCGCGCCCTCGACGGCGTAGCCGCGGCGCCACCGGCGGCGCAGCAGCCGGTAGCCGAGGTCGGCCTCACCCGCGACTTCGGGCTGGTCCGGTCCGTGGGGAGGCCGCAGGAGCCACCAGCCGACGAAGCCGTCCTCGGCGAAGCCGACCCAGTAGCCGAAACCCGGCGCTTCCCGTGCGGCGGCGACGCGGTCCTGGTGCGCGCGTTCGACCTCGGCGCGGGACAGGGCCCGGCCGGTGAGGTGGCGCATCACTTCGGGATCGGAGTCCAGTTCCACCTCGAGTTCGAGGTGGTCGTCGGCCAGCGGCACCATGGTCAGCCGCTCGGTGCGCAGTACGGGGTGAACCATGCCCAGATCCTCGCAGCGGGCAGGCGCTAGCTCGTAGCCAATTCGGCCCACACGGTCTTGCCGTCGTCGTCCGGCTCGACGCCCCATGCGGCGCTCAGCGCCTTCACGATGATCATCCCGCGTCCACGTGGCGACTCCGGACTGACCGGTCTTACCACGGGCAGCGCGGAGGACCGGTCGTGCACCTCGATGCGCACACCGCTCTCCGTGCGGTTCACCGTGAGCCGCAGCGGCCCCTCGGCGTGGTCCGCCCCGTTGGACACCAGTTCGGTGACCACCAGCGCGGCGTCGTCCGCGAACTCCTCTGGCAGGCCCCAGTTCGTGACCGCTTCGTCGACCAGACGTCGAGCCCGCGAACACGAGCCGGGCTCCGCCGGGAGCACCACGGCGACGGGTGTCGCTGGTTCGTTCAGCACATCCCGCTCCCCGCTCGCCCTTGATCGGCCGGTCCGCATCGTCGCACATCCACCCGACGCCCCGCCGCTTCGGCCACCCCGTGCTCGCGCCGGCGCGGCCCTTGCTGCACGATCTGCATCGTCGCGACGTCGGTCGTGTGGAAGGGCGCGGGGACGATGGACTTGCAGGTGCGCAGTGAGGCCCACGGAGTGTGGAACGTCGTGGTGGTGTCCGGCGAACTGGACGCCGAAACGGTGCCCACCCTGTCCGAACACCTCGAACACGCCGTCGCGGAACCCGTCGGCCGCGTCGTCGTCGACCTGGCCGACGTGAAGTTCATGGACTCGACCGGGCTGGCGCTGATGGTCGACTGGCACCGGCGGCTCGACGCGGGCGGCGGGCGGTTCCGGCTGGCCTCGATGCGGCCCGCGGTGCACAAGCTGTTCCGCCTGACCGACCTCACGGGGATCATGAGCATCCACGACACCGTCGGCCAGGCGACCTCCGAACCGGTCTAGGAGACCGTTCCCAGGTAGTAGGCGATCAGCCGCAGCAGGTGGTCGGTGTCGACCGGCTTGGTCACGTAGTCGGTGGCGCCGGAGGCCAGGCTCTTCTCCCGGTCGCCCTTCATGGCCTTGGCGGTCACGGCGATGACCGGCAGGTCCTCGTAGTGCTCCATGGCCCGGATCGCGGCCATCGTCGCGTTGCCGTCCAGCTCCGGCATCATGATGTCCATCAGCACGAGCGTCACGTCGTCGTACTGCTCCAGTGCCCGCACGCCCGCGATGCCGTTGTCCGCGTAGATCACTTGGAGCCCGTGCAATTCCAGCACGCTCGTCAGCGCGAACACGTTGCGCAGGTCGTCGTCGACCACCAGCACCTTCTCGCCGTGGAAGCGGGCGGGCGCGGCGGGCAGCGTGTTCGGTGCCACGAGGGTCGCGGGCGCGGCGACGGCCGTGGCAGCCTGCACAGGCCTGCTCCGGGTGACCGGCGCGGAGGGCACCGGTTCCAGCAGTTCCGGCAGCGGCGCGGGGAACTCGACCGGCTGCGCGGACTTCGCCAGCGGCAGGTACAGCGTGAACGTGCTGCCGATACCCGGTTCGCTGCGCACGTTGAGCCTGCCGTTGAGCAGTTGCGACAGCTCGCGGCTGATGGACAGGCCGAGGCCGGTTCCGCCGTACTTGCGGCTGGTGGTGCCGTCGGCCTGCTGGAACGCCTCGAAGATCACCGACAGCTTCTCGGCCGGGATGCCGATGCCGGTGTCGCGGACGTCGAACGCCAGCATCGACGTCGTGCGCGGCCACGCCATGTCCGGCGCCTCCTGCGGTTGCGCGTGCCGGATGTGCAGGTCGATCCCACCCTCATGGGTGAACTTGACCGCGTTGGACAGCAGGTTGCGCAGGATCTGCTGGAGCCGGTGCTCGTCGGTGTGCAGTGTGACGGGCACGTCCGGTTCCACGCTGATGTGGAACTCCAGGCCCTTCTCCGCCGTCAGCGGCAGGCACAGGGCCTCGACGTAGCGGACCAGTTCGGCCACCCGCACCGGCTCGGCCTGCACCTGCATGTGCCCGGCCTCGACCTTGGTCAGGTCCAGGATGTCGTCGATGAGCTGGAGCAGGTCGCTGCCCGACGAGTGGATCGTGCGGGCGAACTCCACCTGCTTCGGGTTGAGGTTGCCGTCGAGGTTGTCCGCCAGCAGCTTCGCCAGGATCAGCAGGCTGTTCAACGGGGTCCGCAGCTCGTGCGACATGTTCGCCATGAACTCGGACTTGTACTTCGACGCGGACGACAGCTGCTTCGCGCGGTCCTCCAGCTCCTCCGACCCGGCCCGCAGCTCCTGCGCCAGGCGCTGCGACTCGACGAGCAGCGCGTCCGTGCGGGCGTTGGCCAGCATGGTGTTCACGTTGACGCCGATGTTCTCCTTCAACTGCTCCAACAGGTCCAGGTGCACGTCGGTGAACTCGTTGACCGTGGCCAGCTCGATCACGCCGAGCGTCTCGCCCTGGAACAGCACCGGCAGGATGATCAGGTTCGCGGGCGCGGCCGAGCCCAGTCCCGACGAGATGGTCAGGTAGCCCGGCGGCACACCCGTGACCAGGATGGTCTTCTTCTCCAGCGCAGCCTGCCCGACCAGCGACTCACCTGGCGCGAACCGCACCACGCGGCCGTCCGGCCGCCCGTAGCCGTAGCTCGCGGTCAGCTCGAAACCCTCCTGCCGGAACAGGAAGAACGCGCCCTGCTGCGCCGACACCAGCGGGGTCAGCTCGCTCATGATCAGCGACGCGACCGCGTGCAGGTCGCGGTGGCCCTGCATCAAACCGGAGAGCCTGGCCAGGTTCGTCTTGAGCCAGTCCTGCTCCTGGTTGGTGCGGGTCGTCTCCTTGAGGTTGCCGATCATCTGGTTGACGTTGTCCTTGAGCTCCGCCAGCTCGCCGGACGCCTCCACGGTGATCTGGCGGGTCAGGTCGCCCGCCGTCACGGCCGTGGCGACCGCCGCGATGGCGCGCACCTGCGTGGTCAGGTTGCTGGCCAGCTGGTTCACGCTCTCGGTCAGCTTCTGCCACGTGCCGGAGACGCCGTCCACTTCGGCCTGGCCGCCGAGCCGCCCCTCCGTGCCGACCTCGCGGGCGACGCGGGTGACCTCGCCCGCGAACGACGAGAGCTGGTCCACCATCGTGTTGATGGTCGTCTTCAGCTCCAGGATCTCGCCGCGCGCGTCGACGTCGATCTTCTTCGACAGGTCGCCCAGCGCCACCGCCGTGGTCACCTGGGCGATGTTGCGTACCTGGCTGGTGAGGTTGCCCGCCATGAAGTTCACGTTGTCGGTCAGGTCTTTCCACGTGCCCGCCACGTTCGGCACGCGCGCCTGGCCGCCGAGCATCCCCTCGGTGCCGACCTCGCGCGCCACGCGG
>JBDSAJ010000954.1:0-2858 GCA_039922235.1 Umezawaea sp. | reverse complement strand
GGCGCCGATCGCGCCCGACCCGGTCGCGTTCTTGTCGGTGGGCTTCATCGGCGGGTTGAGGCCCGCGGTGAGGTCCACCGACTGGGAGCTGGTCTTGCTGTCACCGGCCTTGAAACCGCCGGTGCTGGCGTTCTCCGTGCCGGTGTCGTCCGAAATGGACACCAGCTTGGGGTTGTTCAGCGACACCGACATGCCGACGGCCCCGGAGCGGTCGGTGACCCGGCGGCCGTACTTCATGCCGCCCTCGGTCACGCCCTTGTCCACCAGCGTCCGCAAGTTGGCCTTCATGCTCTCCGGGCTGAACAGCTTGTCGATCCGGTTGCGCGCGTCGGTGCCCGGCACGCTCAACGCCGAGTCGCCGTTGGCCGCCCGGTTCAGCGCCGCGATGGCCTCGGCGCGCACGGCCTCGGTGTTGGCGACCGCCTCGACGTGCAGCCACGGCTCGACCGTGGGCTTCGACGAGGTGAGCATCGTGCTGATGGTGGTGTTCGGCGCGGGGGCCACGGTGGCCGCACCCGGCGTGAACACCGCCGGGTTGGACTTCATCGCCGAGCTGTCCGACACCCACAGGTTGACCGTGCCGTTGATCTCCGGCAGCTGCACGGCGTTCGTGGGCGCGGGCTGGGCCGCGGTGCTGGTCTTCGCGACGATGGCGGCCTCGGGGACCTTCAGGAACGGCGAGCCGGGCGTCACCCGCTTGACCCACGACCGGTTCTGGGTGAACTTCGTGACCTCGATGTCGAACGCCACGTCGTGCCGGAACAGCTGGGAGTTCGGGCTGCCGACGTTGAGCGCGGTGCTGTTGACCGTGGGGCCCGCGGCGTTCTTCGTCGAGGTCCCGCTGTTGTACTTCGCGCCGACGATCGGGGTCGGGGTGGCCTTCGTGCCACCGGTCGTGCTGGGGATGACGACCTTGCCCTCGACGCCCGCGCTCCAGCCCTTCTGCGTCGTGGTGGAACTGTCCAGCTTGGGGCCGGTGGACGCGGCGCCGCGGACGTTGCGGGCGTCGGCCTGGCCGACGTGGACCGGGTTGGTCACCCTGGCCTTGACCGTGACGTTGACGTACTCGTTGGTCGCCAGGCCCTGCTTCTTGAGCTGGATCTGCACGCCGGGTCCGAGCAGGCTGTCCATCTGCGACTTCAGCGCCGTCGGCGACAGCTCCGTGGTCAGCTTGCGCTGGTTGGCCATCTGGTCGGCGAGGTCGGAGCCGTTCCTGCCGGTGTCGCGCGGGTTGCTGTTGGGGTCGGCGAAGCTCGGCAGGAAGCTGTCGAAGCCGGGCAGGCCGCGCAGCGCGTCCTCGACCTGGCTCTGCACCTCGTTGGCGGGTGCGAACTGGCCGACCTTGACGTTGCCCGCCGCGGCGGCCGCCGCCAGGTACGGCGGGGCGAAGCGCGGGGTGGCCGTCGGGGTGGTCAGGTCCGGCGAGGTGCCGGGCGGCACCTGGAGGCCCGCACTGCTCGCCTCGGGCACGCCAAGGCGCATGTAGCTGGTGGCGGGCACGGTGATCGTCGCCCCGTGCGGGGTCTGGATCTCCAGGTTCATCGTGACCTTGTAGAGGCCGGTGTCGCCCTTGATCTGGACACCGGTCTTCACCGACGAGCTGGTGCCCGCGTTCGACGACTCGGTGGTCTTCGCCGAGTACCCCGCGGTGACGCCGCCCGTGCCGCCGACCGCGTTGGGCGTGACCGCGCCGCCGCCGAAGCCGAGGTTGACGTCGAACCCGCTCTTGGTGGCGGAGGACAGGCCGGTGGTCGTCGCGGTCGACTCGTGCAGGCGCAGCACGGTGGTCGGGTTGGTGCCGACCAGTTCCGCGCTGACCGGCGTGGCCTTCATCCGGACCACACCCGCGCGGCTGCCGTGCGGGCTGACCAGGTCCGGCGACACGACCCAGCCGTTGAGCGCCGGGCCGAGGTTGTCGCGGATCGTCGTGGGGTCGAGGAAGTTCTGCAACGCGGTCCGGCCGGGCGCGCCGAGCCTGGTGATCGACGGGTGCAACTGGTCCGCGATGTTCTTGAACGCCACGTCGGTGTCCAGGTCGACCACGGCCTCCGGGGCCGGGTGCTCCAGCGCCGCTCCCCAGCCGTTCGCCGGGACGACCGGGGTCGCGGCCACGGCGGGCGGCGTGATGGTGGAGAGGTCGTCCGGGATGTGCAGCGTCACGTCCACGTCGGCCGCGGGCGTAGACGTGACGGCGACAGGTGCGCCGACCGGGTTGTTCTGCGCGTCGGTCAGCGACACCGTGTAGGTCACCGGGATCACGGCGTCGACCGAGCCCTCGCCCGAACGGATGGCGCGCTGGTCGGTGGTGGACGTGCCGGCGGTCGTGGACTCGACCGGCCTGCCCAGCGGGACGCTGACCGACGCCGACCCGTACGGGCCGACACCGGCGGAGATCACGCCGCCGACGCCGACCGTGGCCGACGTACCGACCGTGCCCGTGTGCGCGGTCGCGTTGCCGCTGTTCACGGTCATGTCGACCTTGGTCTTCGTATCCGGCGTCGTGACCGCCGCGTTCGGGTCGACCGGCGGGTCCAGGTTCGCCTTGACCGTGGCCTCGTACCAGTTCCGGCCGACCTTGACCGGGAACTTGCGGCCGTTGCCCAGGAACGACTCGAAGTTCTGGTTGAGCGCCACCTCGATGTTGTCCACACCCACCGGCGTTACGCCCGCCCTCGGCGGCAGCAGCCCGTTCACCGCAGCCGTGACCTGCGCTCCGCCGTTGACGTTGGACGGGGCGATCGTGCCGAGGGCCTGGTTCTGCTGGAAGAACGCCGGGATGTTGCCCAGTGAGGGCAGCACCGGAGCCGGGGCCGGGGCCTGGTACGGCGGCAACGCGGGCGGCGGGGGCGGGGGCGGCG
>JBDSAJ010000953.1:0-19752 GCA_039922235.1 Umezawaea sp. | reverse complement strand
ACCACCGGTGCGAAGGTCGCGTGGATCCCGCGCCGTGCGGGTGAGCGCGGTGCGCTGGAAGTCGGCGCCGTGCCGAACCTGCTGCCCGGCGGCAGGCTCGTCAGCGACGCCGCCGCCCGCGCCGAGGTCGAGAAGGCCTGGGGCCTCGCGGACGGCGCGCTGCCGATCCGCGCGGGCCGTGACACCAACGGCATCCTGGTCGCCGCCGCGAGTGGTGGCCTGGACGCGCTGGTCGTCGCAGGCGTCGACCCGTTCGACCTGCCGGACCCCGGTCTCGCCGAGCGGGCGCTGGAGTTCGCGGGCTTCGTGGTCTCCCTGGAACTGCGCCCGAGCGCTGCGACCGCCTACGCGGACGTCGTCCTCCCGATCGCCCCGGCGGTCGAGAAGTCGGGCAGTTACCTGAACTGGGAAGGCCGCCGCCGCGACTTCGGCACCACCCTCGAAGGCACCGGCGCGCTGCCGGACTGCCGGGTGCTCGACACCCTGGCCGTCGAGATGGACGCCGACCTGTTCACCCAGACCCCCGCCGCCGCGGCAGCGGACCTCGACCGCCTCGGCTCGAACGTCGCGGAGTTCTCGGTGCCGACGGCGCCCGCTCCGCTGCTCGTGCAGCCCAAGGCGGGCCAGGCCGTCCTGGCCACGTGGCGCCGGATGCTGGACAACGGATCGCTGCAGGACGAGGAACCGAACCTCGCGGGCACCGCCCGCCCGGTCGTGGCGAAGGTGTCGGCGAACACCGCCGTGAACCTCGGCCTCGACCTCGGCGCCGACATCACCGTGTCGACCGAGCGCGGGTCGGTGACGCTGCCCGTCGAGGTCGCGGACCTGCCCGACGGCGTGGTCTGGCTACCCGGCAACTCGGGTCCCGTCACGGTGCGCCGCAACCTGGTCGCGGGTCACGGTTCTCTCGTGGCAGTTAGTGGAGGCAAGGCATGACAACCGCCGAACTTCTCGCGGACGACCCGATCTGGGTCATCCTGATCAAGGTCGTCGGGATCTTCGCGTTCCTCGTCGTCATGACGCTGTTCATGATCAACTGGGAGCGCAAGGTCGTCGCGCGGATGCAGCAGCGCCCCGGCCCCAACCGGGTCGGCCCCAACGGCTGGCTCCAGTCGTTGGCGGACGGCCTGAAGCTGGCGTTCAAGGAGGACATCCGCCCGGTCCTCGCGGACAAGTGGGTGTTCTTCCTCGCGCCGGTCATCTCCTGCATCCCGGCGTTCGTCGCCTTCTCGGTCATCCCGATCGCCGGCGAGGTCTCCCTCTTCGGCGAGCGCACCAGCCTCCAACTGGTCGACCTCCCGGTCGGCGTGCTGGTCGTGCTGGCCTGCTCCTCGATCGGCGTCTACGGCATCGTGCTCTCCGGCTGGGCGTCCGGCTCGCCGTACCCGCTGCTGGGCGCGCTGCGCTCGGCGGCGCAGGTGATCTCCTACGAGATCGCGATGGGCCTGTCGATCGTCGGCGTCGTGATGTTCTCGCACTCGATGTCCACTTCGGACATCGTGCAGGCGCAGAGCAACCTCTGGTTCGTGGTGCTGCTCTTCCCGAGCTTCGCGATCTACGTCATCTCCATGGTCGGCGAGACCAACCGCGCGCCCTTCGACCTCCCCGAGGCCGAGTCCGAGCTGGTCGGCGGCTTCCACACCGAGTACAGCTCGCTGAAGTTCGCGCTGTTCTTCCTCGCCGAGTACGTGAACATGGTGACGGTCTCCGCGCTCGCGACCACGCTGTTCCTCGGCGGGTACAAGGCTCCGTGGGGCGGCGACTTCCTGAACACCGGCTGGTGGGGCCTGCTCTGGTTCGTCGCCAAGACCCTGTTCTTCCTGTTCATCTTCATCTGGCTGCGCGGCACGCTGCCCCGCATGCGCTACGACCAGTTCATGCGGCTGGGCTGGAAGGTCCTCGTCCCGATCAGCCTCGTGTGGATCGTGGCCGTGGCGCTGGTGCGCGCGCTGAACAACTCCGGCGACTTCAGCCAGCGCGAGTTCCTGATCATCCTCGGGGTCGCGCTCGGCGTGCTGGTGCTGCTCTCGCTGCTGCTGCCGGACCGCAAGGTCGAGGAAGACCCGAACGCGGTCCCGATCACCGGCGGCGGGTACCCCGTGCCGCCACTGGACCTGGAAGTCCCCAAGGCGCCGACGCGACGCACTCCCGTTGTCGCTCAGTTGCCCAAGGAGCCCGTCGCGGTAACAGCATCGAAGGAGGCCAGCGATGGGGATGTTTG
This sequence comes from Umezawaea sp., assembly GCA_039922235.1. Lineage (GTDB taxonomy): Bacteria > Actinomycetota > Actinomycetes > Mycobacteriales > Pseudonocardiaceae > Umezawaea. The sequence goes on along the minus strand of JBDSAJ010000953.1, from coordinate 17,531 downwards.
ATCCCATCAAGGGCTTCGGCGTCACCTTCGGAACGATGTTCAAGAAGGTCGTCACCGAGGAATACCCCGAGGTCAAGAAGGTCACCGCGCCGCGGTTCCACGGCCGTCACCAGCTCAACCGGCACCCGGACGGGCTGGAGAAGTGCGTCGGCTGCGAGCTGTGCGCGTGGGCCTGCCCGGCGGACGCGATCTTCGTCGAAGGTGGCGACAACACCGAGGACGCCCGGTATTCCCCCGGTGAGCGCTTCGGCGCCGACTACCAGATCAACTACCTGCGCTGCATCGGCTGCGGCCTCTGCATCGAGGCGTGCCCGACCCGTTCGCTCACCATGACGAACGAGTACGAGCTGGCCGACGACAGCAGGCAGAAGCTGATCTTCACGAAGGAAGACCTGCTCGCCCCGCTGCTGCCCGGCATGGAGCAGCCGCCGCACCCGATGCGGCTCGGCGACAACGAGCAGGACTACTACGTGAACGGCCCGGCGCTCGCCCGCGACGCGGAGGCCGGCAAGTGAGCCTTCTCGTTCTGGCGCAGGACTTCCTGACCGCCGCGCAGCCCGCCACCGAGCCCGCGGCTCCGGTCGCCGACACCATCGGCACCGGCGAGACGATCGCGTTCTGGATCCTCGGGCCGCTGTCCCTCACGGGCGCGCTCGGGATGCTGTTCGCCCGCAACGCGGTGCACTCCGCGCTGTGGCTGGTGCTGACGATGCTCAGCCTCGGTGTCATCTACATGGTCCAGCAGGCGCCGTTCCTCGGCTTCGTGCAGATCATCGTGTACACCGGCGCGATCATGATGCTGTTCCTCTTCGTGCTGATGCTCGTCGGCAGGGACAGCTCGGACTCGATCGTCGAAGTGCTGCGCGGCCAGCGCCTCGCGGCCGCCGTGCTCGGCGTCGGCTTCGCCGGGCTGGTCGTCGGCTCGCTCGCACAGGCGTTCGTCCGCGTCGACTCGGTCGGCCTCGCGGCGGTGAACAACTCGGGCGGCGGCAACGTGGCCAACATCGGCACGGCGCTGTTCACCCAGTACCTCTTCGTCTTCGAGCTGACGTCGGCGCTGCTGATCACCGCCGCCGTCGGCGCGATGGTCCTCGCCTACTCGGACAAGCACGGCAAGGGCATCAAGAAGACCCAGCGGGAACTGGTCGAGGAGCGCTTCAAGGGCGACCGCCCCGGCTCCCTGCCTGGCCCCGGTGTCTTCGCCACGGCCAACTCGGTCGCCACGCCCGCGCTGCTGCCCGACGGCTCGGTCGCCGAGGAGTCGCTCTCGGCCCTCATCGAGACGACCACCAAGGAGCGCCTCGCCGACGACGTCGCCGAGGTGTCCGGCACGGCCCACCAGGCCGACGCCCACGCGCTCACCGGTCCCGCCGCGTCGAAGGAGGGGGACAAGTGACCCCGACCTACTACCTGCTCCTGTCCGCGCTGCTGTTCAGCCTCGGCGCGGTGGGCGTTCTGGTGCGGCGCAACGCAATCGTCGTGTTCATGTGCGTCGAGCTGATGCTCAACGCGGTGAACCTCACGCTGGTCACGTTCTCCCGCATGCACGGGGAGCTCGACGGCCAGGTGATGGGTTTCTTCGTGATGGTCGTGGCCGCCGCCGAGGTCGTGGTCGGCCTGACGATCATCATGTCGATCTTCCGCACGCGTCGCTCGGCCTCGGTCGACGATTCCAACCTGCTGAAGTACTGAGAGGTCACCGGTGACGGAATCAGTTGCCGCCAGCGGGCTCGCGAGCTTCGCCTGGTTGCTGCTAGCCCTGCCCGCGTTCGGTGCGGCCGTGCTGCTGCTGGCGGGCAAACGAGCCGACAAGTGGGGCCACCTGCTGGGCTGCGCCACGATCATCGCGGCGTTCGCCTACGGGCTCGCGTTGTTCTTCACGACCCTGGGTCAGGGCGCCGAGGAGCGGACGAGCGAGCTCCACCTGTTCGACTGGATCCCGGTCGGCGCGCTGGACGTCGAGTTCGGCCTGCGGATCGACCCGCTGTCGCTGACGTTCGTGCTGCTGATCACCGGCGTGGGCTCGTTGATCCACATCTACTCGATCGGCTACATGGCGCACGAGGAGGGCAGGCGGAAGTTCTTCGCCTACCTGAACCTCTTCGTGTCGGCGATGCTGCTCCTGGTGCTGGGCAACGGGTTCGTGACGCTGTACTTCGGCTGGGAGGGCGTGGGCCTCGCCTCGTACCTGCTCATCGGCTGGTACCAGTACAAGCCGGAAGCCGCGACCGCCGCCAAGAAGGCGTTCCTGATGAACCGGGTCGGCGACCTGGGTCTCGCGATCGCCATCTTCATCATGTTCAAGGAGCTGGGCACCACCCAGTACACCGAGGTGTTCTCGCGGGTGGACGAGCTGTCGTCCGGCACCGTCCTGGCGATCACCCTCCTGCTCCTGCTCGGCGCCTGCGGCAAGTCCGGCCAGTTCCCGCTCCAGGCGTGGCTCCCGGACGCCATGGCGGGTCCGACGCCGGTCTCCGCCCTGATCCACGCGGCGACGATGGTGACCGCGGGCGTGTACCTCATCGCCCGCTCGAGCCCCATCTACAACCTCAGCGCGGACGGCCGACTGGTCGTCATGATCATCGGTGGCGTCACTCTGCTGATCGGCTGCGTCATCGGCTGCGCCTACGACGACTTCAAGAAGGTCCTCGCGTACTCGACGGTCAGCCAGATCGGCTACATGATCCTCGCCGTCGGCCTCGGCCCGGTCGGTTACGCGCTGGGCATCCTGCACCTGATCGCCCACGGCTTCTTCAAGGCCGGGCTGTTCCTCGGCGCCGGTTCGGTCATGCACGGCATGAACGACGAGGGCAACATCCGCCGCATGGGCGGGCTCGCGAAGTACATGCCCATCACCTTCGTGACGTGGGTCCTCGGCTACCTCGCGCTGATCGGCATCCCGCCGCTGTCCGGCTTCTTCTCCAAGGACGCCATCATCGCGGCAGCCTTCGGCGAGCCGGGCTGGCGCGGGTACGTGTTCGGCGGTGTCGCCCTGCTGGGCGCCGCGCTGACCGCGTTCTACATGACCCGCCTGCTGATCCTGGTCTTCCTCGGCAAGCCGCGCTGGAAGGAGCTCAAGACCTCCGAGGACGGTCGCGAGTACCACCCGCACGAGTCGCCGTGGTCGATGACCATCCCGATGATCATCCTGGCCGTCGGTTCGGTGGGAGCGGGTTTCCTCCTGGAGCACAACGAGTTGCTCGCGGGGTGGCTCGAGCCGTCCGTGGGCCCGTTGCAGGAGACGCACGGCGTGATCGACCACACCATGGTCGCGATCCTGAGCGTCGCGCTGTCGCTGGCGGGCGCCGGTGTCGCCTTCCTGCTCTTCGGCCGCAAGCCGCAGCCGACTGAGCGCCCGCTGCGGGTGTCGTTCCCGGTCCGCGCCGCGCGCGCTGACCTGTACGGCAACGCGCTCAACGAGGCGCTGTTCGCGCGGCCGGGCACCTGGCTCTCCCGCGCACTCGTGTTCGTGGACAACAAGGGCGTCGACGGTCTCGTCAACGGGACCGCCGCGCTGCTCGGCGGCAGCTCCGGCCGGTTGCGCCGTCTCCAGACCGGTTTCGTGCGCTCGTACGCGCTCTCCATGCTCCTGGGCGCGATCTGCGTGCTGGGCGCGCTTCTGATGGTGAGGTTCTCGTGAGCTGGACGCTGATCGCGCTGCTCCTGCTGCCGCTGGTCGGCAGCCTGGTGGTGGCCTTCCTGCGGGGGAACGACCGGACGGCGAAGTTCGTCGCGCTCGGGTTCTCCCTCGGGGAGCTCGCGCTGGCGGTCGTCGCCTGGGTCGCGTACGACCCGTCGTCGACCGCCCGGCTGCAGCTCACCAGCTCGGCCGACTGGATCCCGAGCTTCGGGGTGCACCTGTCGTTCGGCGTGGACGGCATCGCGCTGGTGATGATCGCGCTGATCGCCTTCCTGATGCCGGTCGTCATCGGCGGCGCCTGGTCGGACAAGTTGCCGGAGGGCCGCAGCGCGAGCGGGTTCTTCTCGCTCCTGCTGGCCATGCAGACCGGCATGATCGGCGTGTTCGCCGCGACCGACGTGTTCCTGTTCTACGTGTTCTTCGAGGCCGTCCTCGTCCCGATGTACTTCCTGATCGGCCGCTTCGGCGGTCCGAACCGGCAGTACGCGGCGATGAAGTTCTTCCTCTACTCGCTGCTCGGCGGGCTGATCATGCTCGCGTCGGTGATCGGCTTGTACGTCACCAGCGCGGACAAGCTGGGCCAGGGCACGCTCGACTGGGCCACGCTCGTCACGGTCATGAAGGACGCGCCCGCGTCCACGCAGATCTGGCTGTTCCTCGGGTTCTTCATCGCGTTCGCGATCAAGGCCCCGCTGGTGCCGCTGCACACGTGGCTGCCCGACGCCGGTGCCGAGGCGCCCGTCGGCGCCGGTGTGCTGCTCGTCGGCATCCTGGACAAGATCGGCACGTTCGGCTTCCTGCGCTACTGCCTGCCGCTGTTCCCGGTGGCCAGCAAGCAGCTCGCACCGCTGGTGCTGGCGCTCGCGGTCGTCGGCATCATCTACGGCTCGCTGCTCGCGGTCGGCCAGACGGACATGAAGCGGTTCGTCGCGTACACCTCGATCGCCCACTTCGGCTTCATCGCGCTGGGCATCTTCGCCTTCAGCACGCAGGCGGGCACCGGTTCGGTGCTGTACATGGTCAACCACGGCATCTCGACCGGCATGCTGTTCCTGGTCGTGGGCATGGTGATGTCGCGCGGCGGCTCCCGCCTCATCCAGGACTACGGCGGCATGGCGAAGCTCACCCCGGTGCTGAGCGGCCTGTTCTTCGTGGCCGGTCTCTCCTCGCTGGCGCTGCCCGGCACCAACTCGTTCGTGAGTGAGTTCCTGGTACTCATCGGCTCGTACCCCAACGAGCCGGAGTTCACCGTCGTCGCCACGCTCGGCATGGTGCTCGCCGCGCTGTACGTGCTGTGGGTCTACCAGCGGGTCTTCCAGGGCCCGGTGCGCGGCACCGCGCTGCTGAACGTGGCAGGCGGCCCTGGAACCGCGAAGGACCCCGAGCGCTCCACGATCAAGGACCTGGACAAGCGCGAGATCGCCGTCCTGGCCCCGCTCGTGGTTCTGATCCTCGTGCTCGGGTTCTACCCGAAGCCGGTGTTGGACGTGATCACCCCGTCGATCGGGGCGACGTTGACCGAGGTCGGCGTGTCCGACCCGGTCGCGCAGGAAGGCAAGTGACGTGACGTTCCTCGCCCAGGTTCAGCTGATCGATCCGCCGAAGATCGAGTACAGCGCGATCGCCCCGGTGCTGATCGTGCTCGGCGCCGCGTGCGTCGCCGTGCTGTTCGAAGCTTTCCTGCCCAAGCACCAGCGGTGGGCGGCGCAGGTCGTGCTGACCATGATCGCGCTGGCCTCCGCCGGTGGCGCCCTCGCCGTCTACGCCGCCAGCGACGAGAACACGACCCGCGGCATCACCACGCTGTCGGACGCCGTGGCGATCGACCGCCCGGTGATCTTCCTGTGGGTCACGCTGCTGCTGCTCGCGTTCGGCTCGGTCCTGCTGATCGCCGACCGGTCGGTCGAGCCCGGCGGCGCGTTCGTCGCCGACGCCGCCGTCCGCCCCGGCACGGTCCAGGACCGCGCCCAGGCGTCGCGCACCGGTATGCAGACCGAGGTCTTCCCGCTGACGCTGTTCGCGCTCTCCGGGATGATGGTGTTCGTCGCGGCGAACGACCTGCTGACGATGTTCATCGCACTGGAAGTGCTGTCGCTGCCGCTGTACCTGATGTGCGGCCTCGCCCGGCGCCGCCGCCTGCTCTCGCAGGAAGCGGCGGTCAAGTACTTCCTGCTCGGCGCGTTCGCCTCGGCGTTCTTCCTCTACGGCCTCGCGCTGCTCTACGGCTACGCGGGCTCCGTGAAGCTGGCCGACATCGCGACCGCCACGGCGGGCAGCGACAAGTCCGACACGCTGCTGTTCGCAGGCTTCGGCCTGCTGGTCGTCGGCCTGCTGTTCAAGGCCTCCGTCGGCCCGTTCCACGCGTGGACCCCGGACGTCTACCAGGGCGCTCCGACGCCCATCACGGCGTTCATGGCGGCCTGCACCAAGGTCGCGGCCTTCGGCGGCATCCTGCGCGTGCTCACGGTCGCGTTCGAGCGGACCAACTGGGAGTGGCGGGGCGTCCTGTGGGGCGTCGCCGTGGCCTCGATGGTCATCGGCGCGGTGCTCGGCCTCACCCAGACCGACGTGAAGCGCATGGTCGCGTACTCCTCGGTGGCGCACGCGGGCTTCCTGCTGATCGGCTCGATCTCGCTGACCGCGCAGGGCCTGTCCGGCACGCTGTTCTACCTGCTGGCCTACGGCTTCACCACGATCGCGGTGTTCGGCGTGATCAGCCTGGTGCGCAACGCCGACGGCGAAGCCACCCACCTGTCCCAGTGGGCGGGGCTCTCGAAGAGGTCGCCGGTGCTCGCCGCGGTCTTCACGTTCCTGCTCCTCGCACTGGCGGGTATCCCCCTGACGAGTGGTTTCGTCGGCAAGTTCGTGGTGTTCGCGGCAGCCATCCAGGACGGTCTCGCGCCGCTCGTGGTGGTCGCGCTGGTCGCCAGCGCCGTGGCCGCGTTCTTCTACCTGCGGGTGATCGTGCTGATGTACTTCAGCGAACCCGCACCTGACGGCCCCACGGTGAGCGTGCCCGGCGCGTTCACCACCGTGGCGATCACCCTGGGTGCGGCGATCACGCTCGTCCTGGGCGTCTGGCCCTCCTTCGCGCTCGATTGGGCGGGGGCAGGCGGCTTCATCTTCTAGTGGTACGTAGGCTTCAAGGGTGACCAGTAGCGAGCAGGTGGGGACAGGGTTCCAGTTCGTCGACCCTGTGCTGGCGGAGGTGGTGCAGGACGGCCTCGCCGAGGTGGAGGAACTTCTGCGCAAGGTGGTGCAGAGCGACTTCCACCCGGTGATGGAGACGTCACTGCACCTCGTGGACGCGGGCGGCAAGCGGATTCGCCCGCTGTTCACCCTGCTCGCCTCCCAGTTCACCGGGACGTGGGATCGGGAGAACGTCATCAAGGCGGCCGCGGTCGTCGAGTTGACGCACCTCGCGACGCTCTACCCCGACGACGTGATGGACGAGGCGACCATGCGGCGGGGCGCGGTCAGCGCCAACGCCAAGTGGGACAACAGCATCGCCATCCTGACCGGCGACTACCTGTTCGCGCACGCGTCCGCGCTGACCGCGGACCTGGGCACGGCGGCGGCGCGGATCATCGCCGAGACGTTCAGCGAGCTGGTGACCGGGCAGATGCGCGAGACGATGGGGCCCCGCGAGGGCGAGGACCCCGTCGAGCACTACCTCACGACGATCAAGGAGAAGACCGGGTCGCTCATCGCGACCGCGGCGCGCTTCGGCGCGATGTTCTCCGAGATGAGCGACGAGCAGACCGACGCGCTGCGCGCCTACGGCGACGTGATCGGGGCGGCGTTCCAGATCTCCGACGACGTCATCGACATCGCGTCGCCGACGGAGGAGTCGGGCAAGACGCCCGGCACCGACCTCCGCGAGGGCGTGAAGACGCTGCCGATGCTGTACGCGCTCGCCGAGCCCGGCTCGGCCAGCACCAGGCTCGGCCGGCTCCTGGCCGGTCCCATCAGCGACGACGCCGAGGTCGCGGAGGCACTCGACCTGCTGCGGGCGTCGTCCGGCATGACGAAGGCCAGGCAGACCCTGGACGAGTACGCCGACGAGGCTCGCGCCGCGCTGGGCAAGCTCCCGCCCTGCCCCGCCCGTGACGCCTTGGAGTCACTCAGCGAGTACGTCGTCGCCCGCTCCCACTGACCGCGCGAGTACCTCGCACGGGTCGAACGTTCAGGCATCCACGGGAGCCGCTGGGACCTTCGGGTCCTGGCGGCGCTCGGAGTTCAGGGCAACCGCGCGGCGGGCCTGGTGCCCGGTGCGGACCGCGTCGAGCGTGAACACCAGCAGCGCCACCCACACCAGGCCGAAGCCCAGCCACCGGACCGGTGTCATGGCCTCGTGCTTCACGAACACGCCCCAGGCGAACTGCAGGCTCGGTGTCAGGTACTGCAGCATCCCCAGCGTGATCAGCGGCACCCTCCGCGCCGACGCGCCGAACAGCATCAGCGGTACCGCGGTGACCGCGCCCGCCGAGACCAGCAGCAGGGCGTGCCCGACACCGTTGGACGTGAACGTGCCCGCGCCGGTGGCGCCGAGCCACACCAGGTAGCCGATGGCGAGCGGGGCCAGGACGATGCTCTCGCCGGTCAAGCTGGTGGAGGAGTCCAGCGGCACGGACTTCTTGATCAGCCCGTACAGGCCGAACGAGCACGCCAGCGTGAGCGAGATCAGCGGCAGCGAGCCGTAGTCGACGGACAGCACGACCACCGCCAGCACGGCGATGGCCAGCGCAGCGCACTGCGGCAGCCGCAGCCGTTCCCGCAGCACCAGCACGCCGAGCAGAACGCTGACCAGCGGGTTGATGAAGTACCCGAGCGAGGCTTCCACGACGTGCGAGGTGTTCACGGCGTGGACGTAGACGCCCCAGTTGACCGCGATCAGCACCGACGCGGACGCCACCATCAGCCAGCCCTTGGCGGACAGGCGGCGCAGCGCACCCCACTGGCCGAGCGCCAGCGTGATCCCGGCCATCACCACGAGCGACCAGGCGACCCGGTGGGCGAGCAGTTCGACCGGGGTGGCGGGGAGCAGGAGGGGCCAGTACGCGGGGACGAGGCCCCAGAGCACGTACGCGCCCACGCCGTAGGCGATGCCCCGATCGGGGCGGTGAACTTCCACCGAAGTAACGTCGGGGTTGGTCAACGAAGGCACTCACCGCACTCTACGCGGCGATGTGGATCCCTTTGACCTGGCCAGTTGCGCCTAGTGGCCTAGTATCGACAGATCCGTTCGCCACTGGGCGGCCGGCCGCGCCTGACCACGACGTCAGGGTAGTTTTGGCACGCTTCCACTACCGGGTGAACTGCCCGGCGTGCGGAGCGCATCGGGCGTAATAGGACTTGCCAGTTGGAGGAACTTCCAGTGGTGTCGCTCTTCGGGCAGGTCTGGCTGTGGAGCCTGCTGTCCTTCGTGGCCGGTGTGCTGGTGACCTGGCTCGTGCAGGTCCGACCGGCCAAGCAGCGGCTAGCCGAGTTGGAGGCGAACAGGCTCGGCACCTTCGCCGGACCTGCGCGGCCGCAACCGGCTGCTCCGCCGTCACCGTCGCCGGTGTCCTCGCCGATGCGCGACCAGGAGTTCGACGACTGGCACGTCGGTGCCCGCGCGAACTCCGACGCCGTGCTGGCCCCTCCGCCGCCCGTCGAGCAGATGTGGCCCCCGGCGAACGCCCAGGAGTCGCCGCGGTCCTACGAGCCGCCACGACCGGCGGAGCCGTACGAGCCGCCGCGTCCCGCGGAGCCGTTGCGCCCGCTGGAGCCGCAGCGCCTGATCGAGACCCCGCCGCCGTTCGGCGCCCCCGAGCCGCGACAGGCGAACGACGCCGTCCCGTTCACGCCCGTCGGCGTGTTCGGGAAGACCGCTGAGCCGCAGCCCGCGCCCGAACCGGACCACGACTACGACGAGCTGCCCCCGGCGCTCACCCGCATCCCGGAGAACGCCGAGCCCAACCGCGTCGTCGAGCCCGTCGAGGTGCCCGAGGAGGAGAAGCCGCGCAGCCTGTTCCAGCGGCTCACCCCCGCCGACGAGGTGCAGGCGGAGCCCGTCGCGCTGAACCCGGCCCAGGAGCCGACCGTCTTCCGGCGCGCGGACCTGGACGAGCAGCCCGACGTGCCCGAGATCCCGGCTGACCACGCGCGCTACCAGTCGCCGAGTGCTCCCGAGATCGCCCCGCCGCAGGAGGAGCCGACCGCTCCGCCGGAGGTGGAGGAGTGGCATCCGCGCGAGGTGTGGCGCGAGGAGGAAGAGGAGCAGGCCGAACTCGACCGGACCGCCGAGACCGAGCACGAGGACGAGCTGCTCGACGACCACGAAGAGGACTTCGCCGCCGACGACGCCCTCCCGGTCACCGACGAGACGCCGCAGGACGACACCGCCGAGGCCCCCTCCGCCGACGTGGAATCCGACGTCGAGCAGACCTCCGTCATCCCCGCGGGCGAGGTCCAGCGGGCCATCGCCGCCGCCGACGCCCGCCGGGACGCCGACCGCCAGCCGTGGCCCGAGCACAGCCTCACCGGCCAGTTCCCGATCATCACCGACGACATCGCCTCCAGCAAGGGACAGCTGGGCGTCGAACCGGACGACCCCGACTACCGCCGCGACGACCCGGACGAGCCGACCGCCCCCGGCGCGAACCGGCCCGCGCCTGCCTCGCAGACCTCCGAGCCCAAGTCGAGCGGCCACCCCGCGACCGAGTTCATCTCGGTCCAGTCGCTCACCTCCGGGTCCCTCGTGAGCAAGCCCGAGTCCCCGGCAGATGAGCCTCCGGCCGCCGGGGCGGACGCCTCGACCACCACGAGCGGCTCGGACGTTTCGGGCGTCTCGACCGCCACGGGCTCTTCGGGCGGCTCGGAGCCGAAGACCGCCGGGTCCGCTGGGTCCTCCTCGGAGGCGCCGGCTGCCGACCTCCGTCCGGCTGAGCCGCGCACCGCCGAGCCTTCCGCCGAAGACCCACGAACTGCTGCCCCGGAGCCGGCCGACCAGGCCGAGCCTGGTGCCGGCCCCCGGCCTGCCGAGTCCCGCACTGCTGAGTCCCGGTCTGGGGACTCCTGGTCCGCGGATTCGCGGCCTGCGGATTCCCGGACTGCCGAATCCCGCACCGCTGAGCCCCGCACCGCTGAGCCCCGCACCGAGGATTCCCGGCCGGTTTCCCGGCCTGCTGACTCGCGGCCTGCCGACTCCCGTGCCACCGAGCGGTCCGTCGGCTCGTCCGCGACCGAGTTCTTCCCGGCTGCCGGCCAGTCGCCCACGCCACCGTCGGCCGAGCCGTCCAGGCCCGCCGTGCAGCGCGCTGCGGACTTCTTCGCCCCTCAGCCCGTCGACGAGCCCGTCGCACCGGCTCCCGCGGCCAAGGCGAAGCCCACCCCGGCCCAACCGGCGGGCGAACGTCCCAGGTCGCTGTTCGAGCCCATCGTCGGCGCGTCGGACGACGACCCGGAGCCCGCCGAGACCGTCCGGAACCTGCCGCCGTCGGATGACCAGCCGTTCGTCCCGATCCTGGCGCCGGAGCTGTTGGAGCGCGGCTCCAACGGCCTGCCGCAGCGTCCGCAGCGCCCGGCGGGCGGTCCGCCGCCCATGACGTCCCCGCCGCTGCTGGGGCCGCCGCAGCCCGTGTCCTCGCCGCCTCCGCTGCCGCCGAAGCGCCCGCGCCCGGTGGGCTTCAGCCCGTCCACGGGCGGTCGCAGCGAGGCTCCCGCGCCGTTCGCGCCGCGCTTCCAGCAGCCGGAGGGGTTCAGCCCGCGCTCGCCGTTCGGGCCTGGTTCGGTGCTGCCGAAGTCGGACGGCCACGCCCCGGCGGCGGACTTCGAGGTGAAGGCGACCCTGACCGGCCGCCGCTACTTCCGCCCCGGCACGTCGAGCTTCAACGACACCCGTGCCGACGTCTGGTTCCGCACCGAGGCCGACGCCCAGAAGGCAGGCTTCCGCCCGGCCCAGTAGCACCACGAGAAAGGCCCCCTCCTCCGAGCACTCGGAGGAGGGGGCCTTCGTCGTGGTGGAGCCTAGGACACGCTCCAGGTGTCCTTGCCGTGCAGCAGCGCCGACAGGTCCGCCTTCTTGGCGACCTTGGCCTGCTCGACCTGGTCGCGCGCCGCGTCGTCGTACGTGGTCCGCTTGACGTTGCGGAACACGCCCGTGACGGTGTGCGAGAGGTCCTGGGTGGAGAGCCGGGACAGCGCGAACGCGTAGGACGGGTCTTCGAGCGTGGCGTCGTGGACGACCACGTTCTCGATGCCGACCTCGGAGATCTTGGCGACCTCCAGGCCTGCGAACCCGGACTTCACGACGCCGTACTCGGCTTCGAGGCCGAACGTGATCGGCTTGCCGTGCTCCAGGTTGATGATCCGCCGCTTGGCGTCGTCGGCGTCCTTGAGCACGTCGAACGCGCCGTCGTTGAAGATCGGGCAGTTCTGGTAGATCTCCACCAGCGCCGACCCGCGGTGCTCGGCGGCCTGCCGCAGCACCTCGGTGAGGCCCTTCTTGTCCGAGTCCAGCGCCCGGCCGACGAAGCTGGCCTCCGCGCCCAGTGCCAGCGACACCGGGTTGAACGGGTGGTCCAGCGAGCCCGCGGGCGTCGACTTGGTGATCTTGCCGGTCTCCGAGGTGGGGGAGTACTGGCCCTTGGTGAGGCCGTAGATCCGGTTGTTGAACAGCAGGATCTTGAGGTTCACGTTGCGGCGCAGGGTGTGGATCAGGTGGTTGCCGCCGATGGACAGCGCGTCGCCGTCACCGGTCACGACCCACACCGACAGGTCCGGCCGTGCGACGGCGAGACCGGTCGCGATGGCGGGCGCGCGGCCGTGGATCGAGTGCATGCCATAGGTGTTCATGTAGTACGGGAACCGGCTGGAACAGCCGATGCCGGACACGAACACGATGTTCTCGCGCTTGAGGCCGAGGGTCGGCAGGAACGACTGCACCGCGTTGAGCACGATGTAGTCGCCGCAGCCGGGGCACCAGCGGACCTCCTGGTCCGACTTGTAGTCCTTGGCCTTCTGCGGCTCGTCGGTCGTCGGGACCCCATCCAGCCCACCCAGCGCGGGGAGTCCCAGGTCGATCGCGGTCACGCTCCAACCCCCTTGATCACATCGGTGAGCACGTCCTGCAGCTCCTCGGCCTTGAACGGCAGACCCTGGACCTTGGTGTAGCTCTGGACGTCCACGAGGTACTTCGCCCTCAACAGCAACGCGAGCTGGCCGAGGTTCATTTCCGGCGCGATCACCCTGTCGTACCGGGACAGCACGTCACCCAGGTTCTTCGGGAACGGGTTGAGGTGCCGCAGGTGCACGTGCGCCACCGAGAGGCCCAGCTTGCGCACGCGGCGGGCCGCGGCGCCGATCGGGCCGTACGAGGAACCCCAGCCGACCACGAGGACCTTGGCGTCGCCGGTCGGGTCGTCCACGACCGCGTCCGGCACCACGATGCCGTCGATCTTGGCCTGGCGCAGCCGCACCATCCGGTCGTGGTTCTCCGGCTCGTAGGAGATGTTGCCGGTGTTCTCGGCCTTCTCCAGCCCGCCGATCCGGTGCTGCAACCCCGGCGTGCCGGGGATCGCCCACGGGCGGGCCAGCGTCTCCGGGTCACGCACGTACGGCCAGAACTCGCCTGAACCATCCGTCGCGTTCGGCTCGGTCGCGAACTCCACCGACAGGTCCGGCAGCTCGTCCACGTCCGGGATCAGCCACGGCTCGGAGCCGTTCGCGATCGCCCCGTCCGACAGCAGCAGCACCGGCGTCCGGTAGGTGAGCGCGATCCGCACCGCGTCCATCGCCGCGTCGAAGCAGTCCGACGGCGACCGCGGCGCCACGATCGGCACCGGCGATTCGCCGTTGCGGCCGAACATCGCCTGCAGCAGGTCGGCCTGCTCGGTCTTGGTCGGCAACCCGGTGGACGGGCCGCCGCGCTGCACGTCGATCACCAGCAGCGGCAGCTCGGTCATCACCGCCAACCCGATGGTCTCGGACTTGAGCGCCACCCCTGGCCCGGAGGTCGAGGTGATGCCCAGCGCCCCGCCGTAGGCAGCGCCCAGCGCCGCGCCGATGCCGGCGATCTCGTCCTCGGCCTGCAGCGTGGTGATGCCGAAGTTCTTGTGCTTGGACAGCTCGTGCAGGATGTCCGAGGCCGGGGTGATCGGGTAGGTCCCGAGCACGATCGGCAGCCGCGCCTGCTGCCCGGCCGCGACCAGCCCGTACGCGAGAGCGGTGTTGCCGGTGATCTGCCGGTAGGTGCCGGTGTTCAGCTTGGCCGGGGCCACCTCGTAGGTCACCGCGAACGACTCGGTGGTCTCGCCGTAGTAGTAGCCCGCCCGGAACGCCAGCACGTTGGCCTCGGCGATGTCCGGCTTCTTCGCGAACTTCTCCCGCAGGAACCGCTCCGTGCCCTCGGTCGGCCGGTGGTACATCCACGACAGCAGACCCAGCGCGAACATGTTCTTCGCCCGCTCGGCGTCCTTCTTCCCGAGGCCGGTCTCCTCCAGCGCACCGATGGTGATGGTGGCCATCGCGACCTCGTGCACCTGGAAGTTCGCCAGCGACTCGTCTTCCAGCGGATTGCTGGCGTAGCCGACCTTGGTCAGGTTGCGCTTGGAGAACTCGTCGGTGTTGACGATCAGGATGCCGCCCTTGGGCAGGTCCATGATGTTGGCCTTGAGCGCCGCCGGGTTCATCGCCACCAGCACGTCGGGGCGGTCGCCGGGGGTGAGGATGTCGTAGTCGGCGAAGTGCAGCTGGAACGACGACACACCGGGCAGGGTGCCTTGAGGCGCCCGGATCTCGGCGGGGAAGTTGGGCTGGGTCGCCAGGTCGTTGCCGAAGGCGGCGGCCTCGGAGGTGAAACGGTCACCGGTGAGCTGCATACCGTCACCGGAGTCCCCGGCGAACCGGATCACCACTCGATCCAGCTTGCGTGTTTCGGGGGCTCCAGGCACAGCGCCGTTACCCAGGTCGGTAGTCATCTCCTACGCCGATCCCTCTCTTCGTGGACAGGCCGAGCTGTTGTCCCGCATGACTTGTGCAGTTGCGAGGGTAGTCGTTTGTGTTAAAGCGACGGTCTCCCGAGTACCACTGGGCGGGAACCCCTATCCCACCTGCTGCACAAGCCGACCCTGCCGACGGTAGGCACCGCCGCACCCGCCGACGGCCAAAGGCGGTGCAGGTCACAGCATGTACGCCCGATCGGCGTACCCCTGGTAACGGCTACTTGCGGTAGTAGGAAGGTCTAGGGGCGCGTGCTGATCTTGTCCTTGAGGGCCGCGAGCCGCGCCGCGAACTCGGGCGATCCGATCGACACGACCTGCGGTGCGAGTTCGGTGGTCACGGCCTCGGCGTGGTCGTCGAGGACCGCGGTCGCCCGCATCGACGCCTTGATCGTCCGCACCAGCTCCCTCGGCCCGTCCGCGGCGGCCTTCGCCAGCTCCCGCGCGGCAGCGACCACGTCATCACCCGACCGGGTGTAGGCCAGCCCGGTCCGCACGGCCTCGTCCGCGTCCACGACCTGCCCGAACAGCGTCATCGCGGTCGCCGTCTGCGGGCCAACCAGCCGGTGCAGCATCCACGTCATCCCGCCACCGGGGTGGATGCCGAGCTGCAGGAACCGCGCGTCGAACCGGGCTCGCGGCCCGGCCACCCGGACGTCGCACGCCAGCGCCAGGTTCAGCCCCGCGCCGACCGCTGCTCCGTTGACCGCCGCGATCGTCGGCAGCGAGCAGTTCGCCACCGCCAGGAAGCCCGCGTAGATCCGCCGCAGCCCCTCCTCCTTGGCCTCGCCGAGTGCCGTCAGGTCGGCCCCCGCGCAGAACGCGGGTGCTGCTCCCGTCACCACGACCGCATTGACTTCGGAATCCCGCTCGCAGGCCGCCACGGCGTCGGCGAGTTGGTCCGACAGTTCCAGCGTGAGCGCGTTGCGGCGTTCGGGATCCCGAACGGTGATCACCGCGATGCGATCGGAGCGCTCCAGCGTTACCTCGGCCATGCGCCCGACTCTACGGAGCGGGCGGCCGGTCCAGCAGCCGGGACAGCACGACCGTCGACACGGTCCGGTCGATGATCTCCACCGCCCGCAGCCGCTCCAGCGCGGTCTCTAGGTGGTGGATGCTCGCCGCCCGCAGGTGCACGATCGCGTCCGCCGCGCCGGACACCGTGTAGGCCGCCATCACCTCGGCCATCGGTTCTAGGCGGTTCTGGATGTCGCTGGGCGACACGTTGCCCCGGCAGTGCACTTCGACGAACGCCTCCGTGCCCCACCCGAGCTGCTCCGGGTCCACCACCGCCGTGAACCCTCGCAGCACCCCGGTGTCGAGCAGCTTGTCCACCCGCCGCTTCACCGCGGGCGCCGACAGCCCCACGACGTTCCCGATGTCGGCGTAGCTGGATCGGGCGTTGGCCACGAGGCACGAAATGATTCGATGGTCGATGGAGTCCACGCGCAACATAGTGCCCTAAAAGACGCAATATTGTGGCGTTGATCGAGGGTCATCCGCCCATCTACATTTCGATCCATGACCTCGGTATCCATTCTGGGCCCCGGCGACGAGCCGCTGGTGCTCGATCTAGGCGCCTCCGCCGCGCCCCTGCGCGTGCCGACCACCCGCAGGTACCTCATGTGCCCGCCGGAGTACTTCACGGTCGAGTACGCCATCAACCCGTGGATGGACCCGACCCAACCGACCAGCACCGATCTCGCGATGGCCCAGTGGACCGCGCTGAAGGACGCCTACGAGGCCGTTGGCCACCACGTCGAGGTCATCGAACCCCAGGCGGGCCTGCCGGACATGGTCTTCGCGGCCAACTCCGGCACCGTCATCGACGGCCGCGTCCTCGGCTCCCGCTTCCGCGCCGAACAGCGCGCCGCCGAAGCCGACCACTTCCGCCGCTGGTTCCTCGACAACGACTACCGCCAGGTCGTCATGCCGGAACGCACGAACGAGGCGGAAGGCGACTTCGCCTGGACCGGCAAACTCCTGCTGGCAGGCACCGGCTTCCGCACCGACCCGGCCGCCCACGCCGAAGCGCAGGAGATCCTCGGCGTCCCGGTCGTCTCCCTGAACCTGGTCGACCCCCGCTACTACCACCTGGACGTCGCCCTGGTCGTCCTGGACGACCAGTCCCCCCACCCCACCATCGCGTACTACCCGGAGGCCTTCTCCGCAGGCAGCCAGCAGGTACTGCGCCGCCTCTTCCCCGACGCCATCATCGCCACCGCGGAAGACGCCGCCTGCCTGGGCCTCAACGCGGTCTCCGACGGCCGCCACGTCTTCCTCCCACTGGAAGCCACCGACTTCGCCGCCCAACTGAAAACCCACGGCTTCGAGCCCGTCTTCGTCGACATCTCGGAACTCCGCAAGTCCGGCGGCGGCCCCAAGTGCTGCACGATGGAACTCCGGGGCTGAGTCGAGCTGCCTGGACATCGACTCATGGGTTTCACGGATAGTGACGACCCTTCACGGGTCATCCGCCTGTCGATATACTGACCAGGAGTGTTGCTCCGCTCAGTGAGAACGGAGCAACACCCTCGGTAGTCGGTCTGGTGTCGGATGCGGACCAGGCATTCCGTCAGCCAGTGTCGACCACCCTGCTGGACTACCTGCCGCTACCGGATCGGTCCAACCAGGTGCGGAAGCCCAGCACGAGCAGCCCGGCTGCCGCGATGTGCGGGGCCGGGCTGCTGCTCAGGAGGGCTGTTGCCTCCAGGAGCACGACGACCGCGTTCACGGCGGCCCGTTGCCTCTGGTCGGGGCCTCGCGGCGAGGCCGCTTGGGCGGAGGGTTCCATGTTCTCTCACCTCCTTCCCTGGTGATTGGGGTAATCGGCGGCCACCGCCGGGGTCGGCGGTGGAGTCGGCGCCGACGCGGCCTGAGCCAGGTCGGGAGGTCGCGGTCATCGTGCG
>JBDSAJ010000952.1:0-3101 GCA_039922235.1 Umezawaea sp. | reverse complement strand
GCCCCGCACCGTCTCCGGCAGCGCCTCGACTTCCTTGCGCAGCAACAACGGCGTGGGCAGCAGCACGTCGCTCGGCAGCCCTTCACGCCTCAGGTAGCCCTTCAGCCACCACTGCTCCTCGACCGGCCCCTGCAGGCCAGGCAGCGGTTTGCCTGCGCCGGGCAGGTTGTCGAACTCACCCCGTTCGGCGGCTTCGCGGATCTGCCGGTCGATCCACGACTCGAAGTTCACGTCGGTTGGCTTGCGCTCCGTCACCCTTCCGATTGTGCCCGAGCGACCGGCCCGTTCGCCGTCCGCGAATCTGTCGGGAGCCCGCCGCCGAGTCCTGCATGATCAGGTCATGCCACGCGTCGAGGTCGTGCTCGGAGACATCACCCGCGAGCACGTCGACGCCATCGTGACGGCGGCGAACGAGTCGCTGATGGGTGGCGGCGGCGTGGACGGCGCCGTGCACCGCGCCGCAGGCCCGCGCCTGGCTGACGCGGGCGCCGCCATCGCCCCGTGCGACCCCGGCGACGCGAAGGCCACCCCCGCGTTCGACCTCCACCCCGTCCGCCACGTGATCCACACCGTCGGCCCCGTCTGGGAGGGCGGCGACCAGGGCGAGGCCGCCGTCCTGGCGTCCTGCTACCGCCGCTGCCTGGAGGTGGCCGACGAACTGGGCGCCCGCACCATCGCGTTCCCGGCCATCGCGACCGGCGTCTACGGCTTCCCGGCCGACGAGGCCGCGCGCATCGCGATCCACACCGTCACCACCACCCCGACCAGCGTCGACACCGTCCGCTTGGTCGCGTTCGACGCCGAGGCACGCGCACTGCTCGTCGCCCACCTGCCCGGCTGAACCGAACGGCTACCCTCCTCCGGTGACGGATACCCCAGTTCCCGCCGAGTCCCGTCGACTGGCGCTCGCCCTGCTCGTGGCCGCTGTCGTCCTCGTGGTCGACCAGGCGACGAAGTTCTGGGCCGAGTCCACGCTCACCGGCGAACCACCGGTCCAGGTGCTCGGCGACTTCCTCCAGTTCCGCCTGCTCTACAACCCCGGTGCCGCGTTCTCCATCGGCAGCGGCTCCACCTGGATCTTCACGATCCTCGCCGCGGTGGCCGTCGTCGTACTCGCCAGACTCGCCACCCAGCCCCAGACCAGGCCCCGCGCCATCGCGCTGGCACTGCTGCTCGGCGGCGCCTCCACCCACCTGCTCGACCGCCTCTTCCGCGCCCCCGGCTTCGCCCGCGGCCACGTCGTCGACTTCATCGACTACAACGGCTGGTTCGTCGGCAACGTCGCCGACATCGCCCTCTTCAGCGGCGCCGTCCTCTTCGTCATCCTCACGTTCCTGCACGACCGCGCCACCGCCGAGAAGTGACCTACCGCGAAGCAGCCTGACGTCACAGCCGAGACCTCAGGTCCACGATCCTCAGCGTGTCGCCGGCCGCGGGCAGTGCGTCGCCCTCGATGTCGACCATGAGGACGGACGTGTCGGCGGGCAGCGTGGCGTCCGCCGGGAAGTAGCCGGGATCGAGTTCCACCGTCATCCGGGTGCCTTGGCCGGTGCGCGGTTCGCCGGGGAGCGGTTCGCCGAGCGGGACAGCTCCCCGCAGCTCCTGGCGCCACGTGCGATCGTCCCGCCAGACCTCGACCTCCGCCCGCGTGCTGATCGCGGCGACCGCGGCGAACAGCAGCCTGCTCGGGCGGAGCAGCGAGTCGCGGTACGGGCCGTCGGGGTCGAAGCCGGTGTCCGAACCGCTGACGGTGATGGTCCACCGCCGGTCCGCCTCGATCACGAACTCGACGTCGACCGACTCGGGTACGAGAGGTTGGTGGTGCACGTCGCTGAGCAATGCCCGAGCGACGCACTGGAGTTGCAGGGCGCCGGGGCTGTGATCGCCGCCGAAGTAAATCCATGGGCGCCTGCGCACCGCTTCGGACGGGTGCAGCACCCGGATCTCGTCCACCCCTCGATCCTTCCTGACGGTGCCTGCGCGAAAACGCGTGGGGCTCCCGGCAGGAGGGCCCCACGCGACGCGGGTCAGCTGAACGGGTCGAGGGTGATGTACGCCTGGGCCGGGTTGCCGTCGTGGACGAGTGACTCGTGGGCGCCGACGTCGTCGAAGGCGAAGCCGTATGCCTTGCCGTCGACCATTTGCGCGTGGATCTTCCTGGAGTAGTGGTTGGTCACGTTGTCCAGGTAGAAGCCCGAGTTGTTGGCGTCGGGCTGGTTGGGGTTGGTCAGCAGGGTGGACCGGTTGTAGCCGGCGCACAGGGTGCGCGAAATCGGGCCGCGGACGAGGTCGTTCGGGGCGTCCAGGAGCTTGTAGCAGCCGAAGATGCTGTCCGAGTCGGGTTTCTGGAACGAGGTGACGACCTGGCCCGCGCTGTTGGTGAAGTTCATGGTGTTGCCCGAGACGCGGCCGAAGTACTTGAGGTTCGGCTGGTTCGAGAAGGGCGTCACGGTGAGGGTGGAGGACGAGTACTTCGTCCACACCCGGTTCACGTAGTCGCTCAGGACGTTGGCGGGCAGGGCTCCCGCTTCGATGCCGTGGCCCGGTGCCAGCGCTCGCACGACGGTGCCGTCCGGGCGGGTGCGGATCAGGTTGGCCCAGCCTCCCGGCTGGCCGCGCAGGGCGTTGAAGAACCCGTTGTAGCCGCCCGGCTTGAGCCTGCCGGTGGACTTGGTCGCGCCGCTCACGGGTCGCACGCCGACGGCGTACGGGGCCGAGACGAAGTCGACCTGGGTGCTGTTCAGCCAGATGCCAGAGTCGTTCAGGGTGTACTCGGACCAGGTGAAGAGGATGTTGACGTTCGGGTCCGACGGGTTCTGCACGGCGGGCTGCACGAGTCCGCCCGTGGTCACCTTGAAGACCAGCTTCTGGCCGTAGGAGAAGTAGACCCGGCCGGAGAACTTCGGCATCCGGATCGTCTTCGACTGGCCGTTCGCCGGTCCCGCTATCGACGCGTCCGGTGCGGGTGTCGGGGGGGTGCCCCCGGCGGGCCACGGGTGGAACCCGCCGTTCGCGTCCACCCAGCCCTGTCGGCCGGTCGAGAGTTCCGTGCCCAGGTTGTAGAGGTAGACCGCCTCGCTTCGCCCGGAGTTGTTGCTGAT
>JBDSAJ010000951.1:0-11891 GCA_039922235.1 Umezawaea sp. | reverse complement strand
TCCGGCCGTGACGAGCAAAGCCGTTGCCAATACTAGAAGAACGCGCATCTCCGGACCCCCTGATTGTCGTGTCAGGAGGAGAGACGCTCGTCACGGGACCGTGGTTGCCAGCCGCCGATAACGAATGGGGGTCGCCTAGGCGACGACTTGGACCTGGGCTCCGGGCTGGAGGAAGCCGAAGAACTTCGCCGACGCCTCCTCGGCCAGGTGCACGCAGCCGTGCGATGAAGCCGGGGCCAGGTCGCCCTGGTGGAACGCGATGCCGTCGTTGCGGAAGTACACGGAGTTCGGCATCGGCATGTCGTACGCCACGCTCCAGTCGTGCTGGACCTTGTACAGCACCTGGAAGTCACCGGTCGGCGTCTCGTGGCCCGCCATCCCGAACGCGGACGGCACCGGGCCGTAGATGATCGCGCCCCCGCTGAGGAGCCAGCTCTCCGACGTGGACAGCCGCACGCACGCGCCGTCGGTGATGGTGCAGGGCATCACGGGCACCCGCGGCGGCGCGGGCTGTGGCACGGGCGCCGCCGAGGAGGAGGAAGAGGTCGTCGTCGTGCTGGGGGTGGTAGTGGCGGCGAAGGGTGGCGCCGGAGCGCACGCCGACGCCAGCAAAGTCGTTGCCACTACGAGTAGAACGCGCATTCACACTCCTGGTCAGGCTCGTCATGGAGCTAGACGAGTGGCCAACGGCAAAGGTTGACCGCCTCCGGGTTCCCCCGAAGGCGGTTAACCATGCACGTTCTTCCCAAGAGGTCAGACCGAACCCGCGTACGAGCTGATCCAGGTGCGCAGCGCCGGGACGTCGACGTAGATCGACGGGTTCACGGCGCAGGTGGAGCCGCCACCGCTGCGGCTGGTGGCACCGATCAGCTCCCACGCGCCGCCGACGGACTTGATCTGCGGGCCGCCGGAGTCGCCGTAGCAGGCGCCCTTGTTGCCGTCGGTGTTGTTGGTGCAGATCTCGGTGGACGCCCGGATGCCCGAGCACCGGCTGTCCGCCACGATCGACGTGTCGAGCTGCTGGAGCGTGACCGGCGCCGTGCCGCAGCCACCCGATGACGGGCAGGTCTGGCCCCAGCCGATGATGCGGGTCGCGGTGCCGTTCGGACCGGACGCCGTGGAGATCTTGGCGGGCGCCTGGGTGACCGACGTGGACAGCTGGACGAGCGCCAGGTCCTCGCTCGGGTTCAGGACGATCCGGCTCGCGGTGGCCAGGGTGCCGCCGCTGGTCCGGTTGGTCGTGCCGATCCGGGCCCGCGTCGAGGCCGGGGTGCGGCCCTGGACGCAGTGCTTGGCCGTGACGACCCAGTTGGCCTTGATCAGCGTGCCACCGCAGAAGTGGCCACCCGAGGTGCTCTGCAGGGACACCATGAACGAGTAGACCTGGGTGGCGTTGCCGCCGCCGACGATGAACGGTGTGACGCCGCCGTCGGGCATCGGTTGTGCCGACGCGGAGCCCATGGACGCGAAAGCCATGCCGAGTGCGACGGCAACCGCGGTGAACAGGGAACGTGCCCTCATCGTTTCCGTTCCTTCCCGTCCCCGACGCAGGGTTGTCAGGGACAAAACGGAAACTAGGGACACATCTCACAAGGTCACCACCCCCACACGGACCGTGCGGGGGTCTTAACAGTTCACAGCACTAGGGCAGCGGCGGGATGAGGTGCTGGGCCTCGGATTCGGCCATGCGGTCGAAGTCGACGGAGGAGTACTCGCGCAACTTGGTGAGGCGGTGGAAGCCGTCGACCATGCGGACGGTGCCGGACTTGGAGCGCATCACGATGGACTGGGTGGTGCAGCCGCCGGACCGGTAGTGCACGCCGCGCAGCAGGTCGCCGTCGGTCACGCCGGTGGCGCAGAAGAAGACGTTGTCGCCCTGCACGAGTTCGCGGGTCGTCAGCACGCGGTCCAGGTCGTGGCCCGCGCCGATGGCCTTCTCGCGCTCCTCGTCGTCCTTCGGCCACAGCTTCGCCTGGATCTCGCCGCCGATGCACTTCAGCGCGGCCGCGGCGATGATCCCCTCGGGCGTGCCGCCGATGCCGACCAGCAGGTCGACACCGGTGTCCGGGCGGGCCGCGGAGATCGCGCCCGCCACGTCGCCGTCGGAGATGAAGTGGATGCGCGCCCCGGCCTCGCGGACCTCGTGCACCAGGTGCTCGTGGCGCGGCCGGTCGAGGATGCAGACCGTCACGTCGGTCACGTCGATGTGCTTCGCCTTGGCCACCCGGCGGATGTTCTCCGCGATGGGCGCGGTGATGTCGATGACGTCCGCCGCCTCCGGGCCCACGGCGAGCTTCTCCATGTAGAACACGGCCGACGGGTCGAACATCGCGCCGCGCTCGGCCACCGCGAGCACGGCGAGGGCGTTCGGCATTCCCTTGGCCATCAGCGTGGTGCCGTCGATCGGGTCCACGGCCACGTCGCAGTCCGGGCCGTCGCCGTTGCCGACCTCTTCGCCGTTGTAGAGCATGGGCGCTTCGTCCTTCTCGCCCTCGCCGATCACGACGACACCGCGCATCGACACGGTGTGGATCAGCTTGCGCATGGCGTCGACGGCCGCGCCGTCGCCGCCGTTCTTGTCGCCCCGGCCGACCCAGCGGCCCGCAGCCATCGCGGCCGCCTCGGTGACCCGGACCAATTCCAGCGCCAGGTTGCGGTCAGGTGCTTCGCGTCGGCGTTCGGAAGGGTTCGAGCTCACCATTGTGCTCCTCCTGGGATGATCGGCCGGTAGACCAATCCTCCCACGGAGTACCCCGTGACCAGGGTCCCAATGTCAGCCCTCGACATCCTCCTCGACGACCGCCAGCGCGGCGTCGATGCGCTCCTTGGCACCGTCCAGGTGGTTCTCGCACGTCTTCGCGAGGGCCTCGCCGCGTTCCCACAGGGCGATCGACTCCTCCAGCGGCAGGCCGCCCGCCTCCAGCCTGCGGACCACCTCCACCAGTTGGTCGCGCGCGGCCTCGTAGTCGAGCTCGGTCTCGGTGGAACTCACTGGGCCAAACTCCCCAATCTGCTCTGCACGTGCGCCACGACGGTGGCGACGGCCTGGTCGTACCCGATGAACGCCTCCGCGAACTCGGCGCCGTCACCATCCCGCACCGCGTCGTCGATGCGACCCTCGGCCGCCACGACGCGCCTGCGGTGCACCGAGCCGTGGCTCAGCCACCAGCGCGTGCCCGCGTACTGCGAGGTCGCGAGGGACAGGTGGTGCAATTCGTTGATCAACGTCTGGCGGCCCGACGTGCAGCCCGCGACGAGGGAGGTCCAGCAGTCCGCCGCGGCGGCGTTGGCCGTCCGCGCGTGGTCCTGGACGACCTGCGCGCTGTCACGGGCCAGCGGGTCGGCCGAGCCGTCCGCCGCCGATCCGGCCGCGGCCATCGTCAACGGGAGGAACGTGGGTTCACGCGCCGGGTTGGGCACCACTGCCTCCGTCCTCGTTCACGACCGCGTGCACGGCCCCGTCCGCCACGCGCACGCGCAGCCGCGTCCCGACCGGGGCCTCTCCGGTCGACCTCAGCACGCCGTCGACGCCCTCGGGTGTGACGCGTTGCACTACCGCGTATCCGCGCGCAAGCGTGGCTGCCGGTCCGAGGGTCGTCAAGCGCGCTTTTGTGGAGGCCAACCCGCTCTGCTCGGTGGAGAGCCGGGCGAGCACCGCGCGGCGGCCTCGTTCCCGGAGTCGCTCGACGTCCTCGCGCCGCCGTTCCAGCGGGCCGTACGGGTCGGAAAGCGCAGGTCGGGTGCGCAGTGAGTGCAGCAGCTTGCGCTCCCGGTCCACCCAGCCGTGCAGCGCTCGGCGGGCGCGGTCGCGCATCTGGCGGATCCGCTCTGCTTCTTCTGCCACGTCCGGGACCACCCGTTTGCCCGCGTCGGTCGGCGTCGAGCAGCGGACGTCCGCGACGTAGTCCACGAGTGGGCTGTCCGGTTCGTGCCCGATGGCGGACATCACCGGCGTGCGGCACGCCGCGACGGCCCGGCACAGCGCCTCGTCGGAGAACGGCAGCAGGTCCTCCACGCTGCCGCCGCCGCGCGCCAGCACGATCACGTCCACCTCGGCGTCACGGTCCAAAGTGGACAGTGCGGTGAGGATCTGCGGAACGGCCGTCGCGCCTTGCACGGCAACGTTGACGACGCGGAACCGCGCACCCGGCCAGCGGTTGCGCGCGTTCGTCAGCACGTCCCGCTCGGCCGCCGACGCGCGGCCGGTGATCAGCCCGATCTTGTTGGGCAGGAACGGGGGCCGCCGCTTGCGCCGCGGGTCGAACAGGCCTTCGGCGTTGAGCAGCTTGCGCAGCCGCTCGATCCGCGCCAGCAGCTCGCCGATGCCCACCGCGCGGATCTCGTCCACCCGCAGGCTCAGCGTGCCCCGGCCCGCGAAGAACGCCGGCTTCCCGTGCACGACGACGCGGCTGCCGTCGGTCAGCGGCGGTTCCATGCCGCGCACCAGCCCGATAGGACTCGTCAGCGACATCGACATGTCCACCGACGGGTCGCGCAGCGTCAGGAACGCCGTCGCCGTACCGGGTCGGGCCGACACCTGGGTGATCTGGCCCTCGACCCACACCGCGCCCAGCCGGTTGATCCAGTCGTTGATCTTGCGCGCCACCGTCCGAACAGGCCACGGCTGCTCGGGGCTGGACGGCGCCTCCGACTGGGTCACGACTGCGCGCGCACGGTGGCGATGCGCCGGTTCAACATCCCGGTGAACTGCGGCCGGTCGTCGTGGGCGCGCTCGTAGGCGAGCAGCTCCTCCAGGTCCTCTGCGGACAGCGTCCGCAGCCGGGCCCGCAGCTGGGGCAGCGTCAGGTCGTCGTAGACGGGCAGCGCGGCGGGCGGCTCGGCCGCGATGGCGCGCTCCTCCTCCGTCCACGGGTCGTCGTCCGGTGTGTCCTCGTTCGGTGTGTCCTCGTTCACCGGAACGGGTGGTACCTGCACACCCTCGTCCTCGTCGAACGTCGCCCACTCGGGTTCTTCCTCGGGCGGGCGCATCCCGGACAGCACGTCGTCACCCTTGATCGCCAGCTCGGTGACCTGTTGCTGAAGACGCATGGAGAGCTGCAGCGCCTCGCTCACGACCGTCACTGGCAGACCTGCGAGCTGCTGCGGGAGCAAGCGGGCCCGCTCGACGGCGGTGACCGCGAGGCCTGCCGCGATGCGGACCGGCAGCGGCAATGGCTTCATGCGACCAGCTTCCCGCACTTCGGGGCCGGATGCCTACCTCCAGTGGGCGTGACGCTGCGCATTCGGCCTCTCAGCGCCGCCCCCGTACTCTTGGTGGCATGACCGCACCGACTGAAACCGCCACTCCGAAACGCGTGCTGCTGGCGAAGCCACGCGGCTACTGCGCGGGTGTCGACCGTGCGGTCGTCGCGGTCGAGAAGGCGCTGGAGCAGTACGGCGCCCCCGTGTACGTGCGCAAGGAGATCGTGCACAACAAGCACGTGGTCGAGACGCTGAGCGACCGCGGCGCGATCTTCGTCGACCAGACCGACGAGGTGCCCGAGGGCGCGCTCGTCGTGTTCTCCGCGCACGGCGTGTCGCCCGCGGTGCACGAGGAGGCCGCCGAGCGGTCGCTGCGCACGATCGACGCCACGTGCCCGCTGGTCACGAAGGTCCACATGGAGGCGAAGCGCTTCGCCCGCGACGACTACGACATCCTGCTGATCGGCCACGAGGGCCATGAGGAGGTCGAGGGCACCGCCGGTGAGGCCCCCGAGCACATCCAGCTCGTGGACACCGCCGAGGACGTGGACAAGGTCGTCGTCCGCGATCCCGCCAAGGTCATCTGGCTGTCCCAGACCACCCTGTCCGTCGACGAGACGATGGTCCGGGTGAACCAGCTCAAGAACAAGTTCCCCGAGCTGCAGGACCCGCCGAGCGACGACATCTGCTACGCCACCTCCAACCGGCAGACCGCCGTGAAGACGATGGCCCCCAACTGCGACCTCGTGCTGGTCGTCGGGTCGAAGAACTCGTCCAACTCGGTCCGGCTGGTCGAGGTCGCCCTCCAGTCCGGCGCCAAGGCGTCCTACCTCGTCGACTACGCCAAGGAAGTGGACGAGGCCTGGCTCGACGGCGTGTCCACGGTCGGCGTGACCAGCGGCGCGTCCGTGCCGGACATCCTGGTCATGGAGCTGCTCAAGTGGCTCGGTGAGCGCGGGTACGGCGACGTGGAGGAGATCACCACCGCCAACGAGACCATCGCGTTCGCGCTGCCGAAGGAAGTCCGCGCGAGCCGAGTGCGCTGATCCGGTCCGGGTGGGGTGGCCAGGTCACCCCACCTGCCGGGCCGCTTCCACGACGTCGCGCACCGCCCGCACGACCGCGTCCGGCTGCTCCACGGTCAGGTACTGGTGCGACGCGTCCTCGGCCACCCGGTGCTCCCCGCGCGGTCCGGCCATCGTCGCGTGCATGGCGAACAGCCCGGTCCGCGCCTCCGCCAGGAACTCGGGTGACGCGAACTTGGCCCAGTAGGGGTTCTGGCCGCCCGCGCTGAGCACGACCAGCGGGACGTCCGGCAGACCGCCCCCGCCGCGCAGTTCCCCGTACACCTCGGTCTCCAGGTCGGCCGCCTCGCGGAGCCCGGTCCGCCACTCCGCCAAGTGGTGCTCCACCAGCGGTTCGAGCACGGCATCCGGCCAGGTCGCGTACAGCCGCCGGAGCGCGTTCCGGGACGCCTCGACCTGCTCGGCGGTCAGGTCCGGCATCTCCTCCGGGTCGATCTTCATCTGCTCGGCCATCTCGGTCGCCTGCGCGGGCAGGTACTCCAGGATGTCCTCGTGGCCGGGATCCAGCAGCACCAGGCCGGCCACCTCGTCGGGGAACAACTGCGCGTACCGCCGGGCGTAGAACGCCCCCAGCGAGTGCCCGACCAGCACGTACGGGCCGGGGACCCCGGCCGTGGCCAGCAGTCGGCGCGCCTCGTCCGCCACCTCCGCAGCCGAGCGGGGCAGGGCCGTCGCGGCGCTCCAGCCCGTGCCGCCCCGGTCGTAGACCACGCTCGTGGTGAATTCGGCGACCAGCGCCTGGACGTTCAGGAAGTCCAGGCCCACCAGGCCCGCTCCCGGCAGGAACACCACGGCGGGGCCCTCGGTCCCCGAGTGGTGCAGCAGCAGTCCGTCGTACAGCCGACCCAGTGGCACCGTCATCGCATCCTCCTGCTTTCTCAAGTTTGCGAACGGTATCAGACATGAGAAGGTAGGTGGGTGGACACGGTCGAACTGCTCCTGCACCCGGTGCGGCTGCGCGTCGTGCACGCGATGTCCGGCCGGACGCTGACGACCGCGCAGCTCTGCGCGCGGATGCCGGACGTGTCGAAGGCGACCGTGTACCGCCACGTCGCCCTGCTCGCCGAAGGCGGCGTCCTGGAAGTCGAGGGCGAGCAGCGCGTCCACGGCGCCGTGGAGCGCAGCTACCGGCTGCGCCGGGACCGGGCCGTGATCGACGCGGACACCGCCGCGTCCGCCACACCGGACGACCACCGCCGGGTGTTCGCCACCGCCATGGCCACCCTGATCGCCGAGTTCAACGCCTACCTGGACCGGGACAGCGCTGATCCGACCGCCGACGCCGTCGGCTACCGCCAGCACGCCGTCTGGCTCAGCCAGGACGAGCTCATGGCGATGATCGGCGAACTCCGCGAGGTGATCGCGCCGCGCCTGGCGAACGAGCCGTCACCGGAGCGCAGGCGCCACCTGCTCAGCCCGATCCTCTTCCCGGCCGAGGACTAGCGCTGCTGCCCAGTACGGCTAGTCGTCGTCGCGCGGACGTGGCCTGCGCGGTGGCACGGGTCGATCGCCCCGCGGCTGGCGGGAAGCGGACGGGCGGTCCGCGGGAGGTGTGCTGGACCTGCGTCGTTCGTCCTGCTGAGCGGGCCGGGGACGGGCGCGGCGCTCGTCGTCCGACGGTGCCGCGGAGCGCTTGCTCTCCGGGGGCGCGGGGCGGCGGCGGGGGCCGGTGTCCTCACGGGGGCGTTCCGCGCGGTCCTCACGGGGACGTTCCGCGCGCGGCTTCTCCGGTGCGGGCTTCGCCACCGGCCGGGATGGGCGGCCGGAGCGCTCGGCCCGCTCCGCCTTGAGCTCGCGGGCCTCTTCGCGGGTCACCCGGTTCGGGTCCCGCTGCCGGAACACCCGGAACACGCCGATGACCACGGTGAAGATCGTCGTGATCGCCATCGTCGGGAACCCGTTGATCAGCGGCTTGCCCAGCGCCAGCGCCATGCCGCTCAGACCGCCGGTCGCGGGCATCCCCTGCGTGACGATGACCACCAGCGGCACCACGATCGCCAGGATCAGCGGCGGCTGGACGACCGGGCCGAACATGCTCCGGCGTTCCACGAACACGACGGCGCCGACGCAGCCGACGAAGAACAGCCCCGTGAAGATCAACCCGACCGTGGCGGTCGAGCTGACGTCGATGTACGTACCGACGATGGCCAGCACGAACGCGATGACCACGGCCGCCCACCAGGGCAGACCCTTGAAGCTGCCGAAGAGGGCGCGATCGTTCCAGGCGACGTCGTCCGAGTAGTCCTCGTCGTCGTCCAGTTCGCTACGCCGCTCGCGCGTCACCGTCACGCACACTCCTTGCTCGGCACCGTCACGGAAGGGGCACACGGTAGCCGGTGCGGTGTTAGCGCACGCTACAGCCGTGAAACGTCCTTTGTGTCATTCACGCTTCACGCACCTCCAAGGATGCACCGAGACCCGATTGTTCGTCCGCTCGGCGTACGGTCGGGATCGGCGTGGGGCTCGCGGCGGCCGTGCTGAGCGGTTCGACGGCGGCCCGGAAGCCCTCCAGCGCGTCCAGTTCGCGGCGCCGGGCGGACAGGAACCGCTGGAGGTGGGTGCTGGACAGGTTGACCGCGTCCACGGCCCCGTCCGCCGCCCGGTGGGCCCGCGTGGCCTGCGCGCGGACCTGCTCCACGTCGTCGGCGAGCGCCCGGTCGGTCACGGCGAACATCGCCGCCGACGCGATCACCGCGAAGCCGGTCGGCCCGCACAGGAACACCCGGCGGTCCAGCAGCCAGCGCAGCAGCTCGGGGTCGGTGTCCAGCGCGGCCACCACGGCGCCGTCGCTCGGGACGAACATGATCGTCCCGTAGATCGCGTCCGCCCAGCGCTGGTAGCCCTTGCCCGCCAGTTCGGCGGCGCGCGACCGGATGTTGCGCACGTGCACGCGCAGCGCGTCCGCCCGTTCGGCCAGGTCGTCGGTCTCCACGGCCTCCGCCCAGCAGACCATGCTCATCTTCGCGTCGACCGGCACCTGCCTGCCGCCGCCGACCGTGAGCACCATGTCCGGCCGCACCGTGCCGCCGCCCGCGATGTCGACCTGGAGGCTGAAGTGGATGCCCTCCCGGAGGCCGAGCGCGCGGGCCGTCTCGACCAGGACCTGCTCGCCGAGTTCACCCCTTCCGCTGACGGAGGAGAACGCGACCTCGTACCGCTGCAGGGCCGCCTGGTGTGCCTCGCCGCGCATCCGCTCGGCCTGGATCGCCTCCAACGCGGCGTCGGTCCGCCGGACGCTGTCCTGGTAGAGGCGCCACAGGAAGACAAGTGCTCCGGCCAGGAGTAGAGCGACGACCACCGCTGCCGTGCTGAGAACCGCTGTCACACCACCGATCATGACGCATCGACCCATAGCACTCGATCGGGCGACACGCCGACCCGGTGCTGCACGGGACTGTCGGTGCTTGGTCCTAGCGTTGCCCCATGCGTCTCCTGCACACCTCCGACTGGCACGTGGGCCGCACGTTCCACGGTCGGGACCTGCTCGCCGAGCAGGAGTCGGTGCTCAGCGGGCTGGCCGACCTGGTGAGCACGGAGCGGGTGGACGTGGTGGTCGTCGCGGGCGACCTGTACGACCGGGCGGTGCCGAACGCCGAGGCCGTGCAGACGTGCGCGCGGGTGCTGTCGAAGATTCGCGCGGCTGGCGCCCGCATCGTGATCACGCCGGGGAACCACGACTCCGCGGCGCGGATCGGCGTGTTCGGCGAGTTCACGGCGGCGGGCGGGCTGCACACGCGCACCCGGATCGCGGAGCTGGACCAGCCGGTGCTGCTGGCCGACGACTTCGGGCCGGTGGCGCTGTACGGCATCCCGTTCCTGGAGCCGGAGCCCGCGCGGCAGGCGCTGGGCGTGCCCGAGGCGCGCGGCCACGCCGGGGTGCTGACCGAGGCGATGCGGCGGGTGCGCGCGGACCTCGACGGCCGGTCCGGCACGCGGTCCGTGGTGCTGGCGCACGCGTTCGTGTCCGGCGGGGCGAGCAGCGACTCGGAGCGGACCATCGCGGTCGGCGGCGTGCAGGACGTGGCGACGTCGGTGTTCGACGGGGTCGACTACGTGGCGCTGGGCCACCTGCACGGGCCGCAGGTGCTGTCCGAGCGGATGCGGTACTCGGGGAGCCCGATGGCGTACTCGTTCTCCGAGGCCGACCAGGAGAAGTCGGTCTGGCTGGTCGAGCTGGACGCCGGCGGGCTGGTCGGGGTGGAGAAGCGCGAGCTGCCGGTGCCGCGCCCGCTGGCGACCCTGGCGGGTGCGCTGGAGGACCTGCTGCTGGACCCGTCGCACGACGCCGTGCTGGGCAGCTTCCTGTCCGTGGTGCTGACCGACCCCGTTCGACCGCTGGACTCGTTGCGGCGCTTGCAGGAGCGGTTCCCGCACGCGGTGCACGTGGAGTGGCAGCCAGCGGGTGGCCGTGCGGCCGAGGTGCGGTTCGCGGTGCGCGGGCGGTCCGACGAGGAGATCGCCTGCTGCTTCGTCGAGGACTGCCGCAACGACCAGCCCAACCCGCGCGAGCAGGCACTGCTGCGCGAAGCGTTCGCCGCCGCCGCGAGGGAGACCCAGTGAGGCTGCACAGCCTGGAGCTGACGGCGTTCGGGCCGTACCCCAAGCGCGAGACCGTCGACTTCGACGTGCTCGGCGCGGACGGGCTGTTCCTGCTGCACGGCGATACCGGCGCGGGCAAGACGACGCTGCTCGACGCGGTGGCGTTCGCGCTGTTCGGCAAGGTCCCCGGCGCGCGTGGCGACGTGAAGCGGCTGCGCTGCGACTACGCGGACGTCGACGTGCGGACCGTGGTGGTGCTGGAGCTGACCGTGCGGGGCAGGCGGCTGCGGATCGAGCGCAGCCCGGAGTACATGCGGCCCAAGAAGCGCGGAGAGGGATTCACGAAGGAGCAGGCCAGGGCTTCGCTGACGTGGATCAGCGGGTGGCACGGCGACGGGCACATCCGCATCGAGGAAGTCGCCGACGTCGTCGAGGGCCTGCTCGGGATGAACGCCGAGCAGTTCTTCCAGGTCGTGCTGCTGCCGCAGGGCGAGTTCGCCCGGTTCCTGCGGGCGGACACGGCCGAGCGGGAGAAGCTGCTGGAGAAGCTGTTCGGGACGCAGCGGTTCCTGGACGTGGAGAACTGGTTCCGCACCCGCCGGACCGCCGCGGGCCACGCGCTGGAGCAGCACCGGCAGGTCAGCCGGGGGCTGGTGCAGCGGGTGTCCGAGGCCGCGGGCGAAGAGGCGCCCGAGGTCGGCGATGAGGAGTGGCTCAGCTCGGTGCTGAAGCGGCTCGGCGAGGCGGCCGGGGACGCCGAGGTCGTGGCGCGCACCACGGCGGACGCGCGGTCGTCGGCGGAGGCCGCTCTGGCGTCGGTCCGGGTCGAGGCGGACCGGGTGCGGCGGGTCCGGGACGCGCGGCGGGCGGTGGCGTCCTGCGAGGAGGCCGAACCGCGGCGGCTGGCGTGGGTCGTCGAACGCGACGCCGCTCGGCGGGCCGCGCCGATCGTGCCCGCGCAGGAGGCGACCGTCCGGCTGGGGCGGTCGCTCGCGACGGCGCGGTCCCAGGAAGAAGCGGCTTTCTCGGTACTGGTCGGGTACGAGGGCACGGACCTGCGCGGCG
>JBDSAJ010000950.1:0-12327 GCA_039922235.1 Umezawaea sp. | reverse complement strand
AGCAGTTCCGGGGTCGGGGGTTCGGGTCGCGTGTCGGCGTAGCCGTCGAGCCAGTCACCGGGGTGGTGCAGTTTCGCCCGGGTGGCGTCAGTGCCGAGCGAAGTCATGGCGGCGGTCATGAGCTGCGCCGCCGCGGCCGGGCCGTCGGTGCGTGCAGCCTCCCGAACCGCTTCGAGTGCGCTTCGGTAGTGCGCGGCGTCCGGCAGGACGGCGGTCACCGGCGGCTCGTGGACGACCGCGAGCCGGACGTGTTCGGGGTGACGGGCCAGGAGTTCGAGCGTGGTGATGGCGCCGGAGCTGAAGGCGAACACGGTCGGCGGCTCGTCGAAGAGCTTCTCGATCAGGGCGACGGTGTCCTCGGCGTGGACCTCGGGGCGCTGTTCCTCCTCGATGGTGTCGGCTCGCACCGCCGAGGCGATGCGGCTGGACATCGCGACGACGCGGTGGTGGCCCGCCAGGTGCGCGGCGAGGCGGTCGAGGACACCGAGGTGGCCCGCACCGCCGGGCAGGAGCAGCAGTGGTGGGCCGACGTCGCCGCGCTGGTCGTAGTCGATGGTGGTGCCGTTGAGGGCGAGCGTCGTGGTGGGGATGGGATTTCTCCTGTCTAGATCTTCGACCAGTTGGTCAGGGTGTGGTGGAGGACCTCGACCGCTCGTCGCCACGAGGTGTCGAGGCTGTGGTCGGCGGTGAAGCCGCCGGTGGCCTCCAGGTCGCTGAAGCCGTGCAGGGTGCTGCGCAGCAGCCGGACGGCGTCGGTGGCGGCCGGTTCGACCAGGTCGTAGCCGCGCAGGAGGGCGTAGCAGACGTCGATGATGCGTGCGGCGCTGCCCGATTCGGCGAGTCGTTCGGGCGGGACCGGGTGCCGGGTGGCGGCGTAGAGGCCGGGGTGGCCGGTGGCCAGGGTCCGGTAGGCGTCGGCGAAGGCGCTGAGAGCGGCGTGGCCGGATCGTCCGGCGATGGCCGCGCCGAGCGTGTCGGCCCATTCGCCGAGCGCGCGCATCGCCACCCGTTCCTGCAGGTCGGCGAGACCCCGGATGTGGGTGTAGAGGCTGGCGTCACGGACGCCGAAGCGCTTGGCCAGCGCCGACAGCGTCACGTGGTCGAAGCCGATCTCGTCGGCGAGGTCGGCGGCTGCGGACACCAGGGCGTCCGGGGTGAGTCTGTCACGCGGCATGGTCGTCATCCTAACCTTCCTAGGGCAGATCCTAATACCCCTAGGTCAGTGGCGGAGAAAACCGACCACGATCACGTGAGCGAAGCCGGAGGTCCGTCAGGCGAACCTGGCGGACCTCCGGCCTGGCGGTGTCAGCGGGAGGAGGCGGTGAAGGCGTACGAGCCGGAGCCTGTCCGGTAGACCGAATACCCTGCTTCCGCGCGCAGGAACTGGGCGCGGTGGGGCTTCACCACGGTGCTCCCGTCCGGCGTG
Organism: Umezawaea sp.; assembly: GCA_039922235.1. Taxonomy (GTDB): domain Bacteria; phylum Actinomycetota; class Actinomycetes; order Mycobacteriales; family Pseudonocardiaceae; genus Umezawaea. The sequence goes on along the minus strand of JBDSAJ010000950.1, from coordinate 10,901 downwards.
GGGACCCAGATCTCGGCAGTGGTGTTCGCCGGGACGGTCACAGCCAGCCGGAACGACCGGTCCGCCTTCGACCACTCCGACCGCACCACACCCTGAGCGGTGTGGTGACTGGCCTGCACGTGCGTGAGGTCGCCGACCACCTTGGGCCGCACCACGACCGACCGGGTGCCGTCGACCCGGATACCGGCGAGTCCTTTGTGGAACCACTCCTCGATCTGGGCGAGGATCATGTGGTTCTTGGAGTCACCGCGGTTCCAGCGCTCTCCGATGGTGGTCATCCCGTTGGGGTTGGCGGTGGTCGGCTGCGTGAAGTAGCCATAGCTGGGCTGGTCGTCCTCCTGCAGCAGGTCCCACAGGACGTCGTCGCGACCGCCATCGGTCAGCGCCCGTACCGTCGGGGCAATGCCGATGGTGCCGCCGCTGAAGTGCGGGCCGTCGCCGTTGGGGTGGAACGCGTAGACGAGGTCGACGAGCGCGTCGAGGACAGCGGGCCGTTCACCGTCCGGTACGAGCCCGGCGTCGAGTGCCAGTGCCTGCGCGGCCTGGGTGGCGCCGGCGGTGCCCGCGTTCCCATCGGTGGTGTAGCGGCTCAGCGAGGTGTTGTAGAAGTGGGAGTTGAAGGCCGCCTTGATGTCCTGGGCCAGTGCCCGGTACTTCTGGGCATCCGCCAGGTGACCGGTCAGGTCGGCCATGGTGGCCAGTTTGCCGATCATGACGTAGTGGCCCCAGGTCCCGGTGATCCGGCCGGAGGTCTGGTCGGCGGCGACCCAATCGGCGAGTGCGGCGTCGACGATGTGGTCGGGGCCTGCCTTCTGCCGCTGGACGTAGTCGGCGAACGCCACCATCCGGTCGTAGTGACGGGCCATGGTGGTGGTGTCGCCGTAGAACTCGTACAGCATCGAGGGCACGAGGATGATCGCGTTGCCCCAGTTGATCTCGTCGCCGAACCGACCGCTGTAACCCCAGTCGTACACGGGTGCCTTGAGCGCGACGTTGCCCTTCATCGGGGTGTCGGCGAGCGACTGGCCTTCGACCAGGTGGCGCATGGTCGTCCGCAGGTACGCCCCGAGCTGGTAGTTGCGCTGGATGGAGCCCATGGGCATGGTGTAGTCGGCCGGGTACGACAGCTTCTCCCGCCCTGGGCAGTCGGTGAAGACCGACATGATGTTGGCCGAGAACGAGTACCGGGCCATGGTGTGGACGCGGTTGATCCGCGCGTTGGACGTGGTCACCTCGCCGGCCACGGGGGTGGCGGCTTGCAACCGGAGCCCCTTGACGAGGTCCTTGGGCGGCACGTACCCGGCGGGCAGGCCGGTCACCTGCACCCATTGCATGCCGAAGTAGCCGAACTCGGGGTGCCAGGTCTCCCGCCCGGTGCCCGCGGTGGTGTAGGTGGTGAACAGGTCGGTGCCGCGGCTGCCGCCTCCACCCATGAGCGAGGCCTGATCGACGGTTCCGTCGGCCGCGAGCGATTCGGCGGGCGCCATCCTGATGGTGGTACCGGCTGGGAATCGCTCGCCGAGCCTCAGCTGCGGCCAGCCCACGATGTTCTGCCCGAAGTCGAACACCCAACTGCCCGGCACCGGGTTGGTCACCGAGACCGGGGTGAACGTCTCGGCGATCTCGACCGGCTCAGCCGTGCGCGCCACGAGCTTGGTGGCGAGATTCGGTGGAGGTGCGATGCCCGCGGCCACCCACCCCGTGGTGGATCCGTCCCGCCGCTTCGCCGTGGCGGTGAGGTCCGATCGCGGTGCGTCCCAGCCGATCTGGTCGCGGCGGGCGTCGTAGTCGGCGCCGGAGTACCAGGCGTCGGTGACCAGCGACCCGAGCGCGGTGCGCCAGCCGCGGTCGGAGACGACGGTGTCGGTCTTGCCGTCGGCGTAGGCGATTTCCAGCCGCGCGATCATCCGGGGCGTGACCGCGGCGCCCGCGCTGGGGTCGCTCGCGGCGATGTTGTTGCCGGATCCGGTCACCGCGGCGCCGGCGAGGTGCGGTTTGGCCAGTCCTGGCGTGAAGGTGACACCGGTGCCGATCGCGGTGATGGTGCGAAATTCGAGGTTGTCGCCACCGTCGCCGGTGTCGATGTTGATCGTGCCGCCCACGTGGTAGTTGGCGACGTCGTCCAGCCGCACGGTCGTCGTGCCGGGCGCGGCGTCCGCGGCGAGCACGCCGTTGCCCTTGAGCTGGCTCTGCCACCACGAGTACGGCGACATCCGGCCGACTGCCGGGTTGGTGACGCTGCGCCGGACGTAGGCGGGGCCGTTGCCGAGTTGGACGCCGAGGGTGTTGTCGCCCCGGTCGAGTTCGTCGGTGATGTCGTAGGTCCGGTATTCGGCGGACAGCTGGTAGTTCGAGTTGCCCGGTGCGAGCACTTCGTCGGTCAGCTTCCTGCCGTTGAGCGTGGGCAGGTGCAGGCCGATGCCGGACAGGTAGAGCCGGGCCCGGCTGACCTGACGGCCGCGGTCGACGGAGAACTGGCGGGCGAAGATCGGCATGGGCTGGTCCTCGGTGCGGCCCGGATGCTCGATCCACCTGGCCGCTCCCCAGTCGTTCTGCTGGAGCAGGCCCATCTCCCAGGCCCATGGCGGGCTCCAGTCCGATGGCCGGGAATTCGCGTCCCAGACTCGTACCCGCCAGACGACCCGGTCTCGGGAGGCGAGTGGCTTTCCGCCGTAGCGAATCCCGCTCTGCTCGGCGGACTCGACCTTACCGGAGTCCCAGGTCAGCCTGCCCTTCCGCAGATCCTGCTCGCTGGCAGCGGTTTGGATCCGGTAGGCCGTCTGACGGTCGCCAGGGCAGGCCACGCGGGCGCTCGGCCGGTGGCAGGGATGTCTGGCCGCCGACCTGGTCTCGGCCATCTGCCAGGCCAACAAGGGGTTGGGGTCGTCGATACCCAGCGGCTGGTCCTGGCGGTCGTTCACCCGGAGGCCGACCACCTCCGTCGCCGACAGCCCCTGGTCAGCCACGGCGGGCGTGGCGGACAGGACGAGCGTGAGGGATGTTCCCAGTACGAGTAGATGCCTCAGTGCTGTCACCATAAACGGCCCACCTTTGAAACGTTTCATTCACAAGTCACATCAAGCCTCTGTCCAGTACGCGCACGGCCGGACCCTCGCGCCACCAAGGTCTTCCCTGGCAGCACATCGACCGAACCAACGGCCCGGCCCTGCCATGGGTAACGTTTCCCAAACTGTGCCCAGAACCATAGGAGCCCAGCCGATGTGACGTCAAGGTGTCGGCGGTTTCTCCACTGCCCTGACGACAGGTCCAGCACCTGGCAGTTCGCCGAGGCCAGGTCGGCAACCATCCTCTATGGACACTCATGGTGTCGCCGAAGACCATTCCTCTTGACTGGGAACTGATTCCCCGAGGATGGCGTCCGACCGCCACGGGTCACCGGGGTCAGACGTGGGTGGGCCTGGCGATGAAGTCGGTGATGAAGTCGGACAGCGCACGGACTTCCGGCTGGTCCCGCCGCTGGTCGGCCTGGAGTTTGAGGGGTCGCAGGCGGTCCTTGGCTCGGATCGACTTCAGGGTTTCCACCTCGCGCACGGCTCGGGTGCCGATGGCGGCACCGTGGTGGACGTCGCCGTCGAGCAGATGGCTGGTGGCCAGGCTGATCAGGCAGAACGCTCGGCTGCGGGCCATTTCCGGCCCGAAGGCCGCGACCGCTTCGGTGAGGGCCGGGATCGCGACGCCGGCGTGGCGCTCGCTCGCCGTCAGTGCCAGGTCCGCCTGGATCGTGCCGACCATGGCCGTCAAGTCGGTGCTGGTGAAGAACCTGGCCCAGTCCGGCGATTCGGTGCCCTCGGCGTCGGCGAACTCCTCCTGCGCCCGGCCGAGCAGGCCGAGTGCGACCTCCGCTTCTCCCCCCTTCGCGAACGCCCATGCCTGGTTCACCGAAAGCATGCTGGCCGCCAGCTTCGAGCCGGATCGACGCGCGGCAAGTTGCCCGAGTTCGAAGTGGGCCAGCGCCTTGTCCAAGGTGCCGTAGTGCAGGTGCACGCGACCTCTCCGGTAGTGGACGTTCGCGCACAGGTCGTCGTTGTGGCCCTGGTTCGCCAAGTCCAGCGCCAAGTCGAAGTGGTGGAACGCGTCGCCGAAGTGGCCGCTGTCGAAGCAGGTCCACCCGGCCAGGTTGTGCAGGTCCGCGACGGCGGTGAACAGCCGGTCCCGCAACGGGTCCGTGGCGGTCATCCCCAACATCTGGTGCCCCCAGCGGATCTGGACGATCACCGCATCGCGGCACATGCCCCCGCCGTGCTGGTAGTCCACGCCGCGCAGCGCTCTGGTGCGCGCTTCCAGCTGCTCGACGTCGATCGCCTCCGGCCTGCCCGGAGATGGAGGGCGAAAGCTGAGAAACTCGGGATTGGCCATGGACCACAACCTCGACAACGCCGCTCAGTACCGCCAGCAGGAGAGTACATCGTGCGGAATGTGGCAGGCGAGAGGCCAAACGCGTAGGGAACTAGGTAGTGGTACGGATGCCGTGACGAGGGGACTGGTGGAACCTGAAGCATCCACCGGCACGCCGAAAGGTTGTGGACTCGCATGATGCGGCGCACGCGTTCACGAACCCACCTGCGGATGGTCTGCTCGCAGGACCGCGTCGACCTCACCTCACGCGAACGGTACACCGAAATCGCCGACCAGTACCTCGCGGCGATCATGGCCGCCGAGGATTCGGCGGAAAGATTCGGCATGAGCCCGTACGCACGGAGCACCTGTCAATTCCATCAATGCTGGACTCACGAGTGCATCGCCGACGCGATCCACATCAGCCCGGCTACCGGGCACCGGTGGTGCTACCGCTGCGAATTCCCCATCACTGTGGAGATCAACGCTGGCGAAGTCCGTCTCCGCTGCACTCGGTGTGGCGCGGAGGCGGACTCACCGGCGAACCACGAGGTCCTCAACGCTTGTCGGATAAGCCTTTGCGCGAAGGACGCGGGCAGCAGGACCGCCCTGTACGCGGTACCCGATCTGTGAAGGTCAGACCCTGACGGAGGACGGGTTACCACCACGCACCAGGAATACCAGCACGAGCCCGACGAGCACCGCGGCCGTTCCTGTCCCGATCGCGAGACCGTACGCCCCCACCTGCGGAAGCCGCGTGCCCGGAACGACCGAACTCGACAGGGCCACCGCGAAGACCGAGAGGCTGACGGCCTGGAAGAAATTCCGGATCACCACGGCGAATCCCATGCCTTCGCTCATGTTCTCCTTCGGCAGGACCTCGGCGAGCAGGTTCGGAATCCCGGTCAACACGAAGGTGACGCCCACGGCGGTCGACGCGAGCACGACGACCATGAGCGGAAAGCTGTCCCGCAACAGGAAATGACCGGGCACGGCGACCACGAGGACCGCCATGCCCAGGAACATGGAGCGCTTCGCCCCGACCCGCCTGGCGATCACGCCGGACACCGGCGCGAACAGGAAGCCGAGAATGGCCAGCCCGAATGCCACGGTCCCGAACAGCGATGGTCTCATCCCCAGCCCCACGGGCGCGCTCGTCGGCGACTGGAACAACAGCGGCTGCAGCAGTTGCATGCCACCGATCGCTCCGAGCGCGAAGAACGCGATGACGCCCATCGCCAGCGCGTACTTGGGCACGGCGAGCAGGCGGAGGTTCAGCATCGGGTTCGGCACGCGCAGCTCCCACCACACCCAGAACGCGCAGAGGGCGGCGCCTGCGACGACGGTCCCGAGCACCGCGGGGCTGCCCCACCCAGAGGTCTGCGAGGCCGTCACGCCGTAGAAGACCAGCATCAGCGCGGGAACGAACAGGGCAGCGCCCACGATGTCGATCCGCTCACCCCGGACGTGGGTCACGGGCGACGGGCTCAGGCAGAAGTGGCACAGCACGAACGCGAACGTGGCCAAGGACGCCGCCGCGACGAAGATCGCTTCCCAGGTGGCGAACTGGATCAGCACGCCCGAAACGAAGTACCCGGCCCCACCTGCCAGGGTGGCCGTCCCCGCCACGACCGCGATCGTCACCGGAACCCGCCGCGACTCCACCGCTTCGCGGGACATGCCCACGACGAGTGGCAGCACAGCACCGGAAACGCCCTGGATGGCGCGCCCGGCGATGATCGCCGGGAAGGTTCCGATCCCGACGCTGACGACCGAGCCGAGAACGGACCCCAGCAGGACGGTGAGGAGCACCTTCTTGCGGCCGAAGAGATCGCCCAGCCTGCCGCCGATCGCGGCGGACGCGGCGGCCACCAGCGTGAAGCCGGTGAACGCCCAGCCGACGTCGGTCGTCCTGATGTCGAACTCGGTGATCAGCGACGGCACGGCCGAGGTGAGCATCGCGATCTCGAAGGCAGCGGTCGCTTCGGCGACGATGAGCGCGGTGATCACCAGCGGGTACGACCGCGATTGGTAGTTGTCAGCCACACTCGTCACCTCGTCCGGCAGGGTGCCCGCAGGTGATGTGGCCCGGTGAGCGCCGTCATGGGTTCGGACCATTCCCTTGTCGGGCGACCCAGGCGGCCAGGTGGGTGCGGGACGTGAAACCGAGCTTGGCCAGGATCCGGTCCACGTGGCCTTCGGCCGTGCGCTGAGCGATCACCAGTCGAGCGGCGATGTCCTTGTTGGACAGTCCCTGCGCGACCAGTTCGGCGACCTGCCGTTCCCGGCGGGTCAACGACGTCCTCGCGGTATCCGTCGCGGTGGAGGCGGGAGCGGTGGGTTCTGCTCTGCCGCCCAGCGCGTAGGCGACGGCGTGGTCGACGTCGAGGTCGGCGCCGCGGCTGACCGCGGCCTGGAAGCCACGGTCGCCCAAGGTGCGGCGGGCCCGCTGCTCGCACTCCTCGCGCTCGGCCAGGGCGTGCCGGGAACCGTACAAGGGCTGGCCGCCGATCAGGGGCCACATCGTGGTGGCCGCTCCCAGCAGGACCGCGACCCGCTCGTCGTCGCCTGCTGCACTGGCGAGGCAGGCCAGCCGTTCGACGAGGGACGCCGTGCCGAAGAGGTCGTCGAAGGCGTGCACGACCCGCAGCCCTTCCCTGGCGTGCGCGGTCGCCCGCACCACCTCGCCCTGTTTCCACTCGACGTGGCTCTGCGCGGACAGCGCGTAAGCCCGCACCCATTGCTCGCCGTGCTGCTCGCAGAGCGAACGGGCGTGCTCGGCGTGGATGAGAGCGAGCGCCAGGTTCCCCTGGGACAGCGCCACCGCGACCGGCGCGGCATAAGCGAAGATCACCGTGGTGGTCAGTTCACCGAGGGCGGTGAAGCGTGCCACGGCATCGTCCAGCAGCACCTGCGCGCGCAGGCTGTCGCCGCTGAACTGCGCGGCGGATCCCTGGACGTGGAGGGCGTAGGCCAGCTCCGCCTCCTCGCCTCGCGACTGGGCCCAGTCCTGGCACTCCCGCGCCATGGCCGCGGCGGCAGGAAGGTCTCCTTGCATGACGGCGAGGCGGGCGTTGATCCGCAGGGCGACGGCCCACGCGCGGGTCGGGTCGGTGTCCTGCGCCAGAGCCCGGTTCAGCCAGTGACGTCCCTCGGCCACGTGGCCGCAGTGCCAGTGGTAGTACAGGGCGGCGGCGAGTCGCAGCCCGGTCTGCGACTCGCCAGGGGTGCTCAGGCAGAACTCCAGCGCGAGGCGCAGGTTGGCGTGCTCGCACCGGGTTCGGGCGGCCATCCGCAACTGGTCGGGGCCGAACCACTCGGCATCGACTCGCTCGGCCAGGTCCAGGTAGTAGTCCCGGTGCCGTCGGCGCAGCACCGCCTCCTGCCCCGTCGCCCGCAGCACCTCCTGCCCGTAGTAGGCGATGGTGTCCAACAACCGGTACCGCACTCGCGGACCGTGGTCCTCCCGGATCAGGATCGACTTGTCCACCAGGCCTGCCACCAGGTCGAGCACCTGGCCGAGATCGATGCCGTCCCCAGCGCAGACCGCCTCGACCGCGTCCAGGTCGAACCCGCCCGCGAACACCGACACCCGCGCCCACAGCGCCCGTTCCGCGGGCGAGCACAACTCGTAGCTCCAGTCGACCACCGCCCGCAGGGTCTGGTGGCGGGCAGGCCCCGCTCGGCTGCTCCCCCGCAGCAACCCGAACCGGTCGTCCAAGCGGTGCAGGACCTGCTCCGGCGCGAGCACCCGCACCCGCGCCGCGGCCAGCTCGATGGCCAGCGGCAGCCCGTCCAACCGCGAGCAGATCCGCGCCAGCGTAGCGCGATTGCCGTCGGTGACCTCGAAATCGGGGCGCACGAGCCTCGCGCGCTCCACGAACAGGCGGATCGCCTGGTCGCCATCCGGGCGGGTGGGGTACGGAACCGGCAGCGGCGGCACCTCCATCAGGTGTTCCCCGGTGGCGCCCAGGGCTTATCGGCTGGTCGCCAGGATTCGCAGGCCGGGCGCCGCCGGGAGCAGAGCGGCCACCAGCGCGGCGCACCGGTCGATCAAGTGCTCGCAGTTGTCCAGCACCAGCAACAACCGCTTGTCACGCAGGTAGCCCACCACGGCCTCCAGTGGCGACCGCGCGGACTGGTCCCTCAGCCCCACCGTGTCGGCCACCGTCTGCTCCAGCAGCGTCCCGTCCAGCAGCGCGGCCAACTCGACCAGCCACACCCCGTCGACGAATGCCCGCCGCACCCCCTCCGCGACCCGCAGCGCCAGCCGGGTCTTGCCCACCCCGCCCATGCCTGTCAACGTCAGCAACCGCCCTGCCGCCAGCAGCCGCTTGGCTTCGTTGACCTCGGTTCTCCGGTCCACGAAACTGGTGGCCTCCGCGGGAAGATCGCCCCCGCGCCGCCGCGACCGGGCATCCGGGATCATCGGTCGGACGTTCGCTGGTGTCGTTCAGGTCCCGAGGTGGGTGTGTTCGACAAGGCCGACAGCCGGCACCGCGCCTCCACGGGCCACGATGCGTTCACAGTGACTTTTCGCGCCGCACCACGCACCTCCACGCCAGCAGACCCGAGGCAGCCGACAGGTTCCGACTCCGAGAGTACGCGGCAGCACAACAGCCGAATCGGACACCGCAACGGGTATCGGTCGGTCGTTCACGTGCGTGTTGCGGCAGGAGCACTCGGTGGGCGAGACTCCGAACAGGGGACGGCCGCCCGTGGCGGCCGCGGGGTGACAACGCCCGGGGGACGGGTGGGCCTGCTGTTCCGACTGCTGGGTCCGGTGGGCGTCACCGACGACCGGGGGCCCGTGGTGATCAAGCACGCCAGGGTCAAGTGCGTGCTGGCCGCACTGCTGGTCGACGTCAACCGGGTCGTGTCCGCGGAGACCCTGATGGACCGGGTGTGGGGCGAGCACCTGCCCAAGCACCCCCGTGAAGCGCTCTACAGCTACGTGTCCAGGCTGCGGTCGGCGCTGGCCGCCAGGACGACGAGCACCGGGTGGAGGTGTTGGGCGAAGCGCTGGAGCTGTGGACCGGCGCGGCGCTGGAGGGCTTGACCGGACCGTGGCCGACGAGCACGCGCGAGGTGCTGGAGGCCGAGCTGCTGACCGTCCGGCTGGACCACTTCGACGCCCGGCTGCGGCTGGGCGCGCACGCCGACTGCGTCGGTCCGCTGGGCGCGCCCGGCCGACGAGCGCGTCGTCCGAGCGCTGCTCACGGCGCTGGTCGGCTGCGGTCGCAGGCACGAGGCGCTGACCCGCTACGCCGAGCTGCGCCGCCTGCTGGCCGATGAACTCGGCGTCGGCCCCGGCCCGGAACTCCAGCGGCTGCACCAGGAGATCCTCGCCGCCGACGGCAGGGCCGCCCCGAGACCGACGGCGGTGCCCCGGCAACTGCCCGCGCCCCTGCGGCACTTCCTGGCCCGCGACCGTGAACTCACCGTGCTCAGCCGAACGCTCGACGACGGCGGCGCGGTGGTCATCTCCGCCATCGGGGGCGGTGGCGGGATCGGGAAGACCACGCTGGCGGTGCACTGGGCGCACCAGCACGCCGACCGCTTCCCCGACGGGCAGCTCTACGTGAACCTGCGGGGGTTCGACCCCGGCAGCGAGCCGACGCCGCCGTCCGCGGCGTTGCGCGGGTTCCACGGCGCGCTCGGCGTGCCGCCCGGCTCCGTGCCACCCGACCTGGACGGCCAGTCCGCGCTCTACCGCAGTGCGTTGGCGGACAAGCGGGTGCTGGTGGTGCTCGACAACGCGGCGGACACCGCCCAGGTGGTACCCCTGCTGCCGGGCGGGACGACCTGCCTGACCCTGATCACCAGCCGCAGCGCGCTGACCGGCCTGGTGGCCGTGCACGGGGCCGCTCCCGGTGCCGCTCGCCGTGCTCACCGACAGCGAGTCCCGCGCGCTGCTGGCCCGCCACCTCGGCGCCGCCCGGATGACCGCCGAGCCGGAGGCCGTCGACGACGTCGTGCGGCACTGCGCCGGCCTGCCGCTGGCGCTGGGCATCGTGGCCGCCCGCGCGACCATCCGACCCGACCTCGACCTGGTCGCGCAGGCCGCCGCCCTGCGCGACCACCGCACCCGCCTGGACGCGCTGGACACCGGCGACACCGACCTGAACCTGCGCGCGGTCCTGTCCTGGTCGTGCCGGGCGCTCACGCCGCCCGCCGCCCGCTTGTTCGATCTGCTGGGCCTCGCTCCGGGACCGGACGTCTCCACCGCGGCGGCCGCCGCGCTCCTGGGGGTGGACCCCACCGGTCCGCTGGCGGAACTGGAGGCGAACCACCTGGTCGCGCAGCCGGAACCCGGTCGCTACCGGATGCACGACCTCGTCCGCCTGTACGCGACCGAGCAGGCCAGTCAGCAAGAGGCAGCGCTGCGGCGCGTCGTCGACTTCTACCTGCACACCGCGCACGCCGCCGACCGGGCGACGCTCGTCCTTTCGACGCTCATGGGGCGCGGCTGGATCGTGGTCGGTCTCGTGGGGCTCCTTCCGTCGATCCTGCACGGCGAGCTCGCGCCGGGCTCCCTCGCGCTC
>JBDSAJ010000949.1:0-8260 GCA_039922235.1 Umezawaea sp. | reverse complement strand
GTCGGCGGACGTCGGCAGCGTGACGACGCGCTCGCCGTCCAGGTCGACCTCGATGCCTGCCGTGGGCGCGATGACGTGGTCGTACCTGGCGCTCAGCTCCACCACCAGCCGGACCTCGCCGCCCGGCGGGAACTGCATCGGCCACGACACGTCGGTCTCGTGCTCCACGCTCAGCCGCGGCTGAGCCACCCTGAGCACCGGGGGACCGAGGTCGTCGAGTCGCTGCGACGTCCGGGGAGGCGCCTGCCCGCCGTCGCGCACCACCACGTTCACGCTGGTCGTGTTGATGTTGAAGCGCAGCTCCGGGGAGTCGCCCAGCGCCGGGTCGGGCAGCGGGAAGTCGGCGTAGACCGCGGTCGGGCCGGTGGTCCCCGAGGGGAACATCGGCTTGGCGGGCACCTCCCGGTCGCCGAGGCGCACGGTGATGGGCGCGTTGTTGTTGTCGCGCACGGTCGCCACGACCCGCAGCGACTCCGCGCCCGCGTACCGCGCCAGCGGGACGGTGCCCAGCCGCGTCGCGTTCGGCTCGTGCTTCGCCGGGCCGAGTTTGACGACCGACGTCGACCGCGGGTTCTCCGCGTTGCCGCCGACCCCGAACGTGTCGATCGTCGTGCCCTTGGCGTTGCTGAACGCGAGCCGTGCCCGCGCCGACTTCCACGGCACGGCGGCAGGGGTCGCGGCCAGCACCTCGCCGTCGCGCACCGCGACCACCGCGTCCGCCAGGATCCGCAGCTCCCACCGGTGCCGCACGCCGGTCGACGGCACGATCGACCGCCCGCTCACCGGCACGACCCGCGACGTCGTCGGCACGTCCACGCCCTGGCTGAAGCTCGCGCCGTACGGGTCGATGTGCAGCACCACCGCGCCGGGCGGTACCTGCGCCGGAACGGGTCCGTTGAGCACGCCCAGCCCCGGCAGGTCGTCGAACGGCTCCGGCAGCAGCGTGATCGACAGCTCCTGGTCGATGCCGGTCAGGCTCGTGCCGGGACCGTCGGTGGTCAGCATCACCCGGCCGACCTCGCCGTCGTTGCCCGGCTGCGGCTCGGTCAGCAGGAGCGGCATGTTCGACTGCAGTTCGACGTTGTCGCAGGTGATCTCGACCCGCTTCGCCCCTGGCAGTGACCGCAGGCCGAGGCAGTTGTCATCGCCGAGCACCCGCCACCGGTGCGAGGACAGTGCCTCGGGCCTGTCGAAGTGGTCGACGGGCGCCACCAGGTAGTCCGTCCACGCGTCGTCGTAGAGCAGCCGCGGCATGGCCTTCACGCTCGACGGAGCCGACCGGTGGCCCTCGGCGTCGACCGCCCGGACCTCCACGGTGATCTCGTCGTTGGAAGTCAGCCCCGTCAGCTCCGTCTCCGGGACCACCACCAGTCGCACCTGGTCCAGCCAGCGCACCTCGTAGCCGTAGCCGACCGTCGGCGTCCACATCGCCCGCACGCTGGTGATGTCCAGCGCGGTTACCTTGAGGTCCGACGGCGCCACCAGGTCCTGCTTCTCGGCCCGGTAGTCGATCCGATCGTCGATGAACCGGGTGAGGTTCACCGGGTCGCTCGACTGGACCGCGGGTGGCGGGGCTTGGGCGCGCAGAACGGCAACGGCCCCCACGAGAACGGCCACCCCGACGATGGCGATCAGCCTGCGACGCTCCACGACCGCGACCCTACGAGGTCTGAGCCCTCGCGGTCGCGCCATCCAGCGAAACGATACGGCCACCTCGAGCACCCAGCGCCCGCAACGCTTCCAGTGCTTGTTCTGACTCCAGGTCGATCGTGATGTCGGTGAGTTCGGCGTTCCGCTGGGAGTCGAGTGCCTGCCTCCCCCGGTGGCCCGCTTCGATCGTCTTGGCCAGGCCGCCGGTGGAGGCCAGCGAGCCCCTGGCAGCTCCCAGCCTGCCGAGCGCGTCGTCGACGGCGTTCAGCAGCGCGGCCCGGTTGCCCTCGCACATGGCCTGGACCAGTTCCGGACGAGTGCCCGCGACCCTGGTGCCGTCGGTGAAGGAGCCCGCCGCGAGGGCCATGGCCAGTGGGCCGCCGTCGGCGCCTACCGAGGCCAGTACGGCGGCGAGGATGTGTGGCAGGTGGGAGATGCGGCCTACGGCGGCGTCGTGTTCGGCTGCTGTGGCTGGGACTGCGTGGGCGCCGGTGGCCAGGGCCAGGGCGATGACTTCTCTCAGGACGGACGGGTCCTGGTCGTCGTCCACCGTGACCACCCAGGGGGCGTGGTGGAAGAGGGTGGCGGTGCTTGCCTCCCAGCCGGAGGTGGAGGTGCCTGCCATGGGGTGGCCGCCTACGTAGCGGGCCTGTGGGGTGAGGCGGTGGACTGAGGCTTCTACTGGGGACTTGACGCTTGTGACGTCGGTGAGTTTGGCGGTGGGGTGGGTGGTGGCTACGTGGCGCAGGACTTCGTCCACGGCGGGGAGGGGGATGGCCAGGAGTACCAGCGCGTCTGTTTGCTTGGCGCGGTGGAGGGCTTCGGTCAGGTCTGCTGTTACGTCGAAGCCGTCGGATCTGGCTTGGGTGGCGTCTTGGGGAGATTTCGTGGCGCCCCATGTGGTCCAGCCTGCTGCCTTGGCGGCGCGCAGCACGGAACCACCGATCAACCCCAGTCCTAGCACGCACAGGTCAGGCACGGGGGTCATCTTGCCGGCGGAGGGGGGTTGGGGGGCGGTGGAGGGGTTGTGGCTGTGTGGGCGGTGCTGGGGCGGTGGCTGTGTGAGGGGGTTGTGTCGGTGGGGGTGCGGGTGCGGTGGCTGTGCCCTGGGGTTGGGGGGAGGTTCACCCTGAAGGGGTGGTTTCTGGCCGTTGAGAGGGCGAAAACTGTCGGACCCCAGTCGTAGCGTGTGCGTTGGGGGGACGCCTGGTCAGGGCTGTGGGTGGGTGGGTTGGTGCTCGTTGCTGCGGTGGTTGCTGTGCGGTAGTCGGGTTGCTGCTGTGCGGTGGGTGGTGGGTGGTGGTCACCCCGCCCCGCTTGCGCAAGTGTCTTCATGGCCGGCCTCGCCGAGTCAAGACGATAGGGCTGTCTTGACTCGGCGAGGCCGGCCATGAGGGCGCTTCGGATCGGGGCGGAGAGGGAAGTGCGGCTGCCGCCGTAAAGCAAAGCAGTGTGTTCGGCAGTGCGGTGGGAAGTGCGGGTGCCGCCGCTTAAGGCGTGGGCTCGGTGGGTGGGTGGTGGGTGCTAGCTGAGGGCGTCGAGGGCGAAGGCGGTGTAGAGGACTACGCCGTGTTCCATGGCGGTGTCGTCGAACAGGACTCGGTTGGAGTGGTTGGCCTCTGCGTTGGCCAGGTCCACGTCCGGTGGGCAGGCGCCCAGGAAGGCCATGGCGCCGGGGACCTGTTCGAGTACGTAGGAGAAGTCTTCTGCGCCCATGAGTGGGTCGAGCATTGGTTCTGACCAGGTTGGGCCGATGGCCTTGGTGGCGAGGTCGAGTACGTGTGGGCCGACTTGTTCGTCGTTCACCGTGACGGGGTAGCCGGGGATGATGGTTGTTTCGGCTGTGCAGCCGTGTGCTGCTGCGATGTGGTCGCAGACCTGGCGGAGTTCCTTGTGCACCAACGCCCTCGTCGTTGCGGAGAGGGTGCGGATGGTGCCTTCCAGCAGTGCTGTTTCGGGGATGATGTTGGTTGTCGTGCCTGCTGTCAGGTGGGCGATGGTGACCACGGCGGGCTCGTGGACGCTGATGCGCCTGGCGACCATGGTCTGCAGTGCGCCGACCATGGCTGCTGTTGGGGGGACCGGGTCGATGGCGTCGTGGGGCATGCCGCCGTGGCCGCCGCGGCCGGTGACGGTGACGTGGAACGTGTCCGCCGACGCCATGATCGGGCCTGGTCGGCAGGTGATGACGCCGGTGCGCAGGGTGGACGTGATGTGGATGGCCAGTGCCTTCTCGACTCGTCTTCCCGCGGCGTCCAGCAGGCCTTCCTCGAGCATGTAGCGGGCGCCGTGCTGGCCTTCCTCGCCCGGCTGGAACATGAACACGACCTGGCCTGCCAGGTCCGCGCGGCGGTCGCTGAGGAGCCTGGCCGCCGAGGCGAGCATCGCGATGTGCGTGTCGTGGCCGCACGCGTGCATCGTGCCGTCCACTTCGGACGCGTAGTCGAGGCCGGTGTCCTCCTGGAGCGGCAGTGCGTCCATGTCGCCCCGCAGCAACACCGTCGGCCCCGGCTTGGCGCCCTCCAGCACCGCCACCACGGCGCTGGTCCGCTCACCCTTGGTGATCTTCAGGGGGAGGTCCGCCAGCGCGTCCAGGACGGCGGCCTGCGTGACCGGCAGGTCAAGGCCCTGCTCGGGGTGGCGGTGCACCTGTCTGCGGAGTGCGACGGTCCGCGGCTGCACGGCCCGTGCCGCTTCGAGCAGTCCGGCGAAGCGAGGATCCAGAGTTGTGCTCATGGGTCGATACTGACATCGGACGAGCCCTCGGCGCTGCTCCCGGAGCCCCCGTGCTATCAGGTGGGTCGGCTGGCCCTACGGTGTGACCCATGGCAGAGCAGGAGCCGGTCAACGGCTTCGCTGTCGCGGTCGTCCGGGAGGACGGCCGTTGGCGGTGCAGCACGATGGACAGCTCAGCGCTGTCCGAATTGGACGCGGCCATCACCGAGTTGCGCCAACTCCGGTCGACTGGCGCAGCTTTCGGGCTGCTCGCCGTCGACGACGAGTTCTTCATCATCCTGCGGCCGGTGCCGGGTGGGGTGTCCCTGCTGCTGTCCGACGCGGCGGCGGCGCTCGACTACGACATCGCCGCGGACGTCCTCGACCTCCTCCGCGTCGACCCGCCCGACGAGGAGGACGAGGAGCTGTGGCCGGAAGGCGACCTCGGCGTCCTGGCCGACCTCGGGATGCCGAAGCACGAGATGCAGATCGTCGTGGACGAGGTGGACCTCTACCCCGACGAGCAGTTGCAGATGATCGCGCAGCGCTGCGGCTTCGCCGACGAGTTCACGAAGCTGCTCGACAAGATCCAGGCGTGACCCCTTCTCCCGAGGACATGGTGCGGGCGGCACTCGCCGCCGCGCGCCGCGCTCCCACGACCGGTGACATCCCGATCGGCGCGGCCGTCTTCGGGCCGGACGGCACCGAGCTGGCGGCGGCGTGCAACGCCCGTGAAGCCACCGGCGACCCGACGGCGCACGCCGAGGTCCTCGCCATCCGCGCCGCCGCCGCCGTCCACGGCGACGGCTGGCGGCTGACCGGCTGCACCCTGGCGGTCACCGTGGAGCCGTGCACGATGTGCGCGGGCGCCCTCGTGCTCGCACGGGTGGACAAGGTCGTGTTCGGCGCCTGGGAGCCGCGCACGGGCGCCGTCGGCTCCCTGTGGGACGTCGTCCGCGACCGCCGCCTCAACCACCGGCCCGAGGTGTACGGCGGCGTGCTTGAGGCTGAGTGCGCCGCGCTGCTCGCCGACTTCTTCACCGACCACCGCGACGTGTGACCACCCACACGCTTCCCGCTCGGCCAACTGGGGTACCCGGTACCCATGAGCATCAAGGACAAGGCGCAGCAGCTGATCGGCGAGGTCAAGGAGAAGGTCGGCGAGAAGACCGGCAACCAGACCCTCCGCGTCGAGGGCCAGGCCGACCAGGTCGAGGCCCACGCCAAGGAAAACGGCCGTGACCTGCGGGATCGGGCCGCCGACGGCGTCGCGAGCCTCAAGGACAAGTTCAACAGGTAACCCGCTCGACAGCCCCGGACACCCGTCTTGTATTGTTCTTAGCGGTGGCGTGTCCGAGCGGCCGAAGGAGCACGCCTCGAAAGCGTGTGAAGTGAAAGCTTCCGTGGGTTCAAATCCCACCGCCACCGCTCAGACGGGGTCTGATCTGCTAAAACGCAGGTCGGGCCCCGTTTTTGTTTCCGGCTCCTAGTCCGGGACGGGTTCGCAGCGAACACAACTGCGGATCTTGGGGTCAGGCACCGATGGCAACGAAGGCGCTCGTTGAGTGGGATCTAGGTCACAAACTGCACCGCGTCTGGCGGGGACTGGTTCGCGACTGGCGGGCCGAACTCAAGTCGGCAGGCAAGTCCGCCGCGACGCTTCGGATCTACACCACAGCCGTACATCATCTCGTCGCGTATCTGATTTCGATCGATGAGCTTTGCGAGCCCGAGGAAGTAACGAAAAGCCACATTCGGGGTCTCTTCGCGTACCTGATCGACACTCGTTCCAAAGGGACCGCGAACACCAGTTATCGCGCGCTTCGGCCCTTCTCCAAATTTCTTAAGAGCGAAGATGAAATCACGAAGTCGCCTATGGAGGGAACGACGCAGCCGAAGCTGGACCCGGATGCTAAGCCGACTCCCGTAGTCTCCGACCTTGACACCAACAAACTTCTCAAGGCGTGCAGTGGGCGCACTGTTCTCGATCTCCGAGACAAGGCAATTATTCTCTTCCTGTGGGATACGGGAGTTCGGCGCGCGGAGATTGCTGGGCTCGCCGTTGAAGACATCAATCTTGAACTCAACGTCGCCATGGTCACCGGAAAGGGTGGCAAGTCGCGGATCGTCCGATTTGGCGCAAAAACGGCGAAGGCACTAGCTCGATACCTGCGCGTACGTTCCAAGCTTGTTCTAGCTCACCTTCGCGCACTCTGGCTTGGAGTGACGGGGCGCGGGCCACTTAAGGCAATTTCGATCCTGCACATGATCAAGCGAAGGGCCGTTCAGGCTGGGATTAGTACCGATATCTGGGTGCACATGTTGCGACACACTTTCGCGCACAACTATCGAATGGCCGGAGGTAACGACTCCGACCTTATGGTTTTGGGCGGATGGAGCACAATTAAGCAGCTGGAACGCTACGGGAAGAGTGCCGCAAGTATGCGAGCGATCGAGGCGCATAGCCGGTTGAGCCTGTCAGACCGGCTGTCGGTCTAGCTGAGTCTGCGCAGAAGCGAGAAGCCCTGAGGTCGTGTACCTCAGGGCTTTTTCTTTTCGTGGCCGTCCTACGGTGCGCCACCTGCGGATACGCGGGGCAAGCGTGCAGAAGTGCACTGTTGAGGCCGATTACGTAAAACCCCTAGCTCTCTACTCTCCTAAGAAGATCCCGGTAGTAGGTAGATGCGTGCACTTCTGCACTCGTCCCAGCACGCGGCCCCTACCCCGCGCAATTACCCCCCCGTGACCTGCGTCACCTGTTTTCGCAAAACCCCTGGTCGCTGGTTGTGGCACGTGGGGTGTAGTAGGTGAAGGGCAGTACGGCGCGAGGGGGTTCAGCGTGAACCGTCGAGCGTGCCGCACCTGTACCCGTGACGCTGCTCCCGGTTCCTCTCAGTGCCTCCGTTGCCGAGCTGGTGGAGCACGCAACCCCGGTAGCGAGACGGCCCGCCGTGCTCTTCGCCGAGCGATCAACCGCGCGGGCCGTGCCCGGTGCGCTCACTGCGGACTCGTCCACATCGCCGAGCGGATACGCGTCGACCACGTCGTTGCCCTTGCCGATGGCGGCAGGGACGAACCGGGCAACGTTCAGCCACTCTGTGTCGGCTGTCATCAGGTGAAGACGCGTGAAGAGGAAGCGGCCCGAGTGCATCGGAGAGCGCCCGGGAGGTGACCGGGGTAAGACCAACGCACGGCCCACCCCAGTCACACCCAGGTTCCCGGCATGGGGGGTTGTCGTGGAACCTGCACCTACGGTGCCTTGCGTCCGCGACCACCCCGTAGCAGTTCGAGGAGTCGGATCGCGTGCTTGCGACCTTCCTCATCGGCCCGCAGCGACCAAATGATCACTACAACTTCTGCCACGTACCTGAGCGCGAACGCAGCACCAGCCACACCTCCGACTAGAGCCACGTCGCTTGACATGTGCACTACCTCCGTACGTGGGGCCGCGCAGTCCGGTCGACTGCACCCCCCTCGGTCCACTGCATTGCCCCCCATGTGCGGCAGTGCAGCGAACTCGTACGAAGAGTTCTCTAGTCACGATGTAGTTGGTACATGCCCCAGGATGCCCTAGCTGCGACGGACGCGGCTGCGTGTTAGAGCATCCAGGCACAACGTCACCCGACCGGACTACACGCGGGTAAGGCGGTCGGAAAGTTCGGCCGGGACAAGTGCACCGGGACGGTCAGCGACCTCCAGGGCGGCGTGATCGTCTTCACCGAGATCGACCAGCGGGGCATCAGGATGGCGACGGACTTCCGGGCGAACGGCGAGGTGGTCTGGGCGCAGGGCACGACGCAGGACAGCCCGGCTCAGCTGGCGGCGGTGGCCGCCGACCGCGCCTACACGTTCACCCGGTAGCAGTTCGGTGACGTGGCCGGCTCGTCGCGTTCGA
>JBDSAJ010000948.1:0-4800 GCA_039922235.1 Umezawaea sp. | reverse complement strand
ATCACCATCGGGCCGTTCCTGTGGCAGCTCTCCACGTCGCTCAAGGGCGCGGGCGAGGACGTGTACGCGCCGGACTTCGTGCCGTCGCAGCCGACCCTGGCCAACTACGCGGGCGTGGCCGAGGTCGTTCCGGTGTGGACGTTCGCGCTGAACTCGTTGCTGGTGGCCGTGGTGAACGTGGTGGCCAACTGCGTCGGCGCCTCGATGGCCGGATATGCGTTGGCACGGCTGAGGTTCCGCGGCCGCAAGCTGGCGGCGCTGGTGTTCGCCTCGGGCATCCTGGTGCCGTTCGAGGTCATCCTCATCTCGCTGTTCCTGGTCATGCGGTCGTTCGGGCTGACCAACACGCTGACCGCGGTCGTGCTCCCCGGCGCGGTCGGCGCGCTCAACGTCCTGCTGATGCGCAACGCGTTCCTGGCGCTGCAACCGGAGGTCGAGGAGGCCGCGGTCATCGACGGCGCGAACGCGTGGCAGCGGTTCACCCGCATCGCCGTGCCGTCCGCGCGCGGCACGATCCTGGTCGTCGCGCTGTTCTCGTTCATGTTCAGCTGGGACGACTTCCTGTGGCCGCTGGTGGTGCTCAGCGATCCCGACAAGTACACGCTGACCATCGGGCTCGCGTACCTCCAGGGCACGTTCTTCCAGAACCAGCGGCTCGTCGCCGCGGGCACGATCATCGCCGTCGCGCCGCTGATCGTGCTGTTCATCAGCCTGCAGAAGCACTTCTTCCGCGGGGTCGGCGAAGGTGCCATCAAGGGCTAGAAGGGAACGCCTTGCTGCGATTCGGTGTCAACTACACCCCGTCCTCCGGCTGGTTCCACCACTGGCTGGACTTCGACCTCGACGCCGTGCGGGCCGACTTCGCGTCGATCGCCGGCCTGGGCCTGGACCACGTGCGGGTGTTCCCGCTGTGGCCGGTGTTCCAGCCCAACCGCGGGATCGTGCGGCGGCGGGCTGTCGAACAGCTGGTGGCGATGGTCGACGCCGCTTTGGAGTACGGCCTGGACGTGCAGGTCGACGCCTTGCAGGGCCACCTGTCGAGCTTCGACTTCTACCCGGCGTGGGTGCAGACCTGGCACCGCCGCAACATCTTCACCGACCCGGACGTGGTGTCCGGCCAGGTGTTCTACCTCCGCACGCTGCTGGAGGCGCTGCGGGACCGGCCGAACTTCCTCGGGATGACGCTGGGCAACGAGACCAACCTGCTCACCGAGTCGAACCCGCTCACCCCGCAGGAGGCCTCGCGCTGGCTGGAGTCGCTGCTGGCCGTGTGCGACGAGACCGCGCCGGGGCTGCCGCACGTGCACTCGGAGTACGACGCCGTCTGGTACGAGGACGGGCACCCGTTCCAGCCGTCGCACGCGGCCGGGCTCGGCGCGATGACGACCGTGCACTCGTGGGTGTTCAACGGGACCGCGCAGCGCTACGGGCCGTTGAGCGTGGAGAGCACGCACCACGCGGAGTACCTGGTGGAACTGGCCAAGGCGTGGGGCGCGCCGAACCGGCCCGTGTGGCTCCAGGAGATCGGGGCGGCGCAGCCGGAGATCAGCGCGGCGCAGGCTCCGGAGTTCGCCGAACGGACGTTGGAGAACGTCCTGACCTGCACGAACCTGTGGGGCGTCACGTGGTGGTGCTCGCACGACGTCGACCGGTCGCTGGTCGACTTCCCCGAGCGCGAGTACGAGTTGGGGCTGCTGACGACCGAGCGCAAGGCGAAGCCGCTGGGCGAGACCGTGGCGCGGATCGTGGCATCGACTCGCTCGTCCCCTCCTGCTGCGGTGGTGCGGACGGCGTCGCTGAAATTGACTGGGGAGCGGTCGACGTGGGGGCCTGGTGGCGCCTTCTTCGACGAGTGGATGGGCCTCGCGCGCGACGGCGTGCGAGCGGCGATCGAAGTGGAGCGATAGGTGCACGACGAACGCGCGCTGCTGGAAGAACGGCTGAACCGGACCCTGCGCGAACGGATCCGGCCCGCGCTCTACAGCCACTCCACACCGGTCGAACTGGCGGTGTGGCACGCGCCCGGCGAACCCGTGCCGGTCGCGGAGGCGTTGGCCGCTCCCTACGAGCCCGCACAGGTCGGCGACGCGTGGGGGCCGCCGTGGAGCACGAGCTGGTTCCGGATCTCCGCGCAGGTGCCTGCCGAATGGGCTTCGTCGCAGGTGGAGGTCGTGCTGGACCTCGGCTTCACCCACCCCGGCCCCGGATTCCAGGCGGAAGGCCTGGCGTACGACGCTTCCGGCGAACCGGTGAAGGGCATCGAGCCGCGCAACACGTACCTGCCGGTCACCGGGGCCGAGGTGCTGTACTACCTGGAGGCGGCGGGCAACCCGACGATCCTGGACTTCGAGCCGTTCGTGCCGACCCCGTTGGGGGACAAGGAAACCGCGGGCTCGGATCCGCTGTACCGGATCCTGCGCGCCGACCTCGCCGTGTTCAACCCCGAGGTGTGGCACCTGATCACCGACCTGCAAGCGTTGCAGGGGTTGATGAAGGAGCTGCTTTCCCACGACCCGCGGCGGCACAAGATCCTGCACGCCATCGACCGGTCGCTGGACCTGCTGGACGTCCAGGACGTGCCGGGCAGTGCTGCTCTGTCCCGGTCGGCGCTGGTGGAAGTGCTCTCGCGACCGGCCAACGCCAGCGCGCACCGGGTCTCGGCGGTCGGGCACGCGCACATCGACTCGGCGTGGCTGTGGCCGCTGCGGGAGACCGTGCGCAAGTGCGCGCGGACGTTCAGCAACGTGACGGCGCTGATGGAGGAGTACCCGGAGTTCGTGTTCGCCTGCTCGCAGGCGCAGCAGTACGCGTGGATGAAGGAACACCACCCTGCGGTGTACCGGCGGATCACCGAGCGGGTCGCCGCCGGGCAGTTCATCCCGGTCGGCGGCATGTGGGTCGAGTCGGACACGAACATGCCCGGCGGCGAGGCGATGGCCCGGCAACTGGTGCACGGCAAGCGGTTCTTCCTCGACGAGTTCGGCGTCGAGACCGAGGAGGTGTGGCTGCCGGACTCGTTCGGTTACAGCGCGGCACTCCCCCAGCTGATCAAGCTGTCCGGGTCGCGCTGGTTCCTCACGCAGAAGCTGTCCTGGAACCAGATCAACAAGTTCCCGCACTCCACGTTCTGGTGGGAGGGCATCGACGGCAGCCGGGTGTTCACCCACTTCCCGCCCGTGGACACCTACAACTCCTCCCTGTCCGGCGAGGAACTCGCCCGTGCCAGCAGGCAGTTCGCCGAACACGCCGTGGCGACCCGGTCGTTGGTGCCGTTCGGGTACGGCGACGGCGGCGGCGGTCCGACGCGGGAGATGCTGGAGACGGCGAAGCGCGTGGCGGACCTCGAAGGTTCGCCGACCGTGACGATCGAGACGCCCGCCGCGTTCTTCCAGGGCGCGCAGGACGAGTACCCGAACGCACCCGTGTGGGCCGGTGAGCTGTACCTGGAGAAGCACCGCGCCACCTACACCACGCAGGCGCGGACCAAGCAGGGCAACCGGCGCAGCGAGCACCTGCTGCGCGAGGCGGAACTGTGGGCCACGGCGGCGTTCCTGTCCGCTGGGATTTCCTACCCGTACGACGCACTCGACCGGCTGTGGAAAACCGTGCTGCTGCACCAGTTCCACGACATCCTGCCCGGCAGCTCGATCGCGTGGGTGCACCGCGAGGCCGAGGCAACCTACGCACGGGTGGCCGCCGAGCTGAACGAGATCATCGAGGGCTCGGTGTCGGCGCTGGCGGGCTCGGGGTCGACGGAGCTGGTGTTCGACGTTCCCTCGGCCAGCGCTCGCGCCGTTCCGATCGCCCGTCCGGTAGTGCCGGTCGACCACGTGCTGGACAACGGCCTGCTGCGGATCACTGTGTCTCCTACCGGTTTGCTGACCTCGATCTACGACCTGGTGGCAGGGCGGGAAGTCCTGCCGCCCGACACCGTCGGCAACCTGCCGCAGCTGCACGTGGACACGCCGAACCAGTGGGACGCCTGGGACATCGATCCCTTCTACCGCAACAACCGCGTCGACCTGACCGATGGCTCCGTGGTGCCGCTGTCCGACGGGCTGCTGGTGCGCCGGACCTTCGGCAAGTCGACGATGACGCAGACGTTGCGGCTGCTAGAAGGCTCCCGGCAGCTCGACATCGACACCGAGGTCGAGTGGCAGGAGGTCGAGAAGCTGCTGAAGCTGGCGTTCCCGCTGGACGTGCGCGCCGAGGTGTCGACGGCGGAAACCCAGTTCGGCCACCTGCACCGGCCGATCCACGTCAACACCTCGTGGGAGGCGGCCAAGTTCGAGATCTGCGCGCACCGCTGGCTGCACGTCGGCGAACCAGGCTACGGCGTGGCCCTGGCGAACGACTCGACCTACGGCCACGACGTCACCCGCACCACCCGTGACGACGGCGGCACCACGACAACGGTCCGACTCTCCCTGCTCCGAGCCCCACGCTTCCCCGACCCGTTGACCGACCAGGGCACACACCGCTTCCGCCACGCGCTCGTGGTCGGCGCGGGCATTCTTGAAGCCGTCGCCGCCGGATACCGGATCAACCTGCCGCAACGCGTCGTGCACGGCGCGCAGGAGGTCGAGCCACTGGTGTCCGTGGACAGCCCGGCGGTGGTGGTGGAGGCGGTCAAGCTCGCCGACGACCGGTCAGGCGACGTCATCGTCCGGCTCTACGAATCGCTGGGCGGTCGAGCCCGAGCAACACTGCGCACCTCGTTCCCGGTACACCGCGTAGTCGAAACCGACCTACTCGAACGCCCCTTGGCCGACACCACGGTCAGCCTGGAACTGCGCCCCT
>JBDSAJ010000947.1:0-25231 GCA_039922235.1 Umezawaea sp. | reverse complement strand
CCGGAGGCCGAGTCGCTTTCCACCCAGGAGGTGGAGGCGGTCTACGCGGACTGGGCCGCGCTCAACGCGATGGAGAACTGGGCAGGTGCTCCGCCGATGGGTCTGCCGGTGGACGCGACGACCATTCGGGTGGAAGGCGGTTCGGCCGTCACCACCGAGGGGCCGTACCTGGGCGGCAAGAACGCGGTCGGCGGGTTCGCGGTGGTCGAGGCCGAGGACCTCGATGCCGCGATCGCCCTCGCAGCCCGTGTACCGCAGGCGCGACTGGGTGGTGCGGTCGAAGTCCGGCCGTCGACCAAGTACTGGTGACCCCCTGGGCCCGGCGCGCGCCGGGCCCAGGGATCGACCGTCACACCGTGCGGTCGAGCACGGCGGAGGCGAGGCGGTGGACGCGGTCGGGGTCGCGGAGGACGTCGATCCGGACGATCTTGTCGCCCGCGACGGTGAAGGCCATGACAGCGTGTGGCTGCCCGTCCTGGGTGATCACCGCACCGACCATGCCGTTGACCAGGGCGGGGCGCAGTTGCCCACCTCGTGGGGCGCGGGCCTGCTCGGCCACGGTCGCCGCGCCTCGGGCGACGGTCGGCGGCCGACCGGCACCGAAGTCGGTGCGCAGGACGACATCGGGATCGAGGACCTGGACGAGGGCGTCGAAACCGCCGGTCCGCGCGGCCGCGTAGAAGGCGTTGACGACCTGCCGCTGGCGCGCCAGATCCGGGTCCGGTTCGGGGATCTCGGCACCGCTCACGCGACGTCGTGCCCGGCTGGCGAGTTGCCGTGCGGCCGCCGACGTACGGCCCACGATGCCTGCGATGTCGTCGAAGGGCAGCCCGAACATGTCGTGCAGCACGAACGCCAGCCGTTCGGCAGGGGTGAGCCGATCGAGCACGACGAGCAGGGCAAGGCCGACCGAGTCGGCCAGCAATGCCTCCTGCTCCGGATCGAGGTCACCGTCCGGAACGACCACCAGGTCGGGCAGGTGCGCGTCGAACGGGGCCTCCCGGCGGCGTCGGCGCGACCGCAGCACGTGCAGGCACTCCCGTGCGACGACCGTGGTCAACCACCCACCCAGGTTGTCGATCTCCTCGGCATCGGACCGGCGCAGCCGCAGCCAGGCGTCCTGCACGGCGTCCTCCGCCTCGGTCGGCGAGCCGAGCATCCGGTAGGCCACAGCCCGCAGTCGCGGCCGGTGCTGCTCGAACCGCTCGGCCAGCCACTCGTCCTCGTTCATCGATCACACCATCCCATCGCCGAAGCTCACCCACGTGAGCCCGCTGAGGTGGCGAATGTGACAACGCACGGGACAGGTGCCGGTTCACCGGAACGTCCTCGACTCGCCATGGCAGCGCGCTCGTTCACCGACCTACCGCGCTGCTGTGTGGTCGGCGATGAGGTCCGCGATCCGCTCAGGGAGTTCTGGCGAGAACAGGTTGTGGCCCATGCCGTCGATGACGTGCAGCCGTGCACCGGGCACCTGTGCGGCCAGTGCTTCGGCGTGTGCGGTGGCGAAGATGGGGTCTTCGCTGCCGTGGACCACCAGCGTGGGCGCCGTGATGGAGGACAGCGGCGCGAGTCGTTCGGCGGTGGACTGACGGCCCGCGAGGTCGTGGTTTCCTGCCGCGGCGGGATTGTGAGCCCGTTGGTAGGAGCGTTCGACGAACCGTCGTGCGGCGGGCTCGTCGAACGGCAGGACCTCTCCGTTGAGCACCCGCCAGGTCTGCAGGTCCGCCTCGACGCGTTGCTCCGGGTTCGCGCGGGGCGTCTGTGCGGATTCCATCACGTGGCGGAGGAACCGCGGCGTCGGTGGCGGCAACTCGTTCGGCGCGGCGGGTTGACCGGCCACTGCTCGTGCCCAGGCCGGCCCTGCGTTGTTGCCCATGGGAGAGGTCATGATCGTGGTCAGGGTCCGCACCCGTGCTGCGTGGTGCACCGGCAGCCACTGGCCGATCGCGCCGCCCAGGGACAGGCCGACCACGTGCGCCCGGTCGATGCCGCGCCCGTCGAGCACGGCCAGCGTGTCGGCGGTCATGTCCGCCAACGTGTACGGATTCGTGCTGAAGTCGACACAATCCGAACGACCGGTGTCGCGGTGGTCGAAGCGGATGACCTGACGGCCACTGTGGACGAGGCGCGCGACCAGGTCGTCCGGCCAGCATGGGACAATGACATGGTCACTGCGGATGAGCCGGTCTGGCTCGACGCAGGCCAATCCTCCTGGTCGAACGCGTGGACCACGTGCTCGGCGGCCGTGGGACAGGACGCGGACGAGTCGTCGTGCGGCTCGACGGCCAGTAGCCTCCTGGCCGGGGGCCGAACGGCGAGGAGGATTCGTGTCCGACTGGACCGAGCACGTGATCTGGTGGCAGGTCTACCCGCTCGGCTTCACCGGCGCCGAGCGCACGGCGGCCGAGGCCGGGCCTGCTCCCGTGTCCCGGCTGCGCGCGCTGGAGCCGTGGCTGGACTACCTGCTGTCGTTGGGCTGCAACGGGTTGGCGCTGGGGCCGGTGTTCGCCTCGCGCACGCACGGCTACGACACCACGGACCACTACCGGGTGGACCCGCGGTTGGGGACCGAGGACGACCTGCGGTGGTTGTTGGCGACCTGCCGCGAGCGCGGCGTGCACGTGCTGCTGGACGGGGTGTTCAACCACGTCGGGCGGGACTTCCCGCAGTTCCGGGACGTGCTGGAGCGCGGGCCGTCGTCGCGGTGGGCGCACTGGTTCGACCTGGACCCGGCGGCGGGCGGGCCGGACGGGTTCGGCTACCGCGACTTCGAGGGGCACCACGAACTCGTGGCGCTCAACCACGGCGAGCCCGAGGTGCTGGAGCACATCACGGCGGTGATGAACCACTGGCTGGACGCGGGTGCGAGCGGCTGGCGGCTGGACGCGGCCTACGCGATGCCGGTGGCCGCGCTGCGGACCGTGACCGACGGCGTGCGGGCGCGGCACCCCGACGCGTGGCTGGTCGGCGAGGTCATCCACGGCGACTACACCTCGTTCGTGCGCGAGAGCGGGCTGCACTCGGTGACCCAGTACGAGCTGTGGAAGGCGCTGTGGAGCGCGCTCAACGACCGCAACCTGTTCGAGCTGGCGTGGGCGCTCGAACGCCACGACGCGCTGCTCGACGGGTTTGCCCCGCTCACGTTCGTCGGGAACCACGACGTCACGCGGCTCGCGAGCAAGCTCGACGACCCCGGCCTGGTGGGGCACGCGCTCGCGGTGCTGTTCGGGGTGGGCGGGGTGCCGAGCGTCTACTACGGCGACGAGCAGGCCTTCCGCGGGGTCAAGGAGGACCGGGTCGGCGGTGATGACGCCGTGCGCCCGGCGTTCCCGGCGTCGCCTGCGGAGTTGGCGCCGCACGGCCAGGAGGTGTTCCGCGCGCACCAGGAGCTGATCGGCGTCCGGCGGCGCGACGCGTGGCTGCACCGGGCCCGCACGAAGGTGGAGCACCTGGCCAACGAGCAGCTGGCGTTCACCGGTGAGGCGGGCGGGCACGAGGTCACCGTGCTGCTCAACACCGCCGACCGCGAGCACGGCTTCCCCGCGCGCGGGGAAGCCGAAGTCCTGGCCGGGGCACCGGGCGGCGACGCGTGGCTGGTGCCCGCGCGGTCGTGGAGGGTGCTCCGGACACGTCGGTGACCGCGGCGGAGTCCGAAGTGGACCAAGTGGGTACGGCGTGCGTGTTGTGCGCAACCCACCCCGGACCAAGCAGGTCGCACCCATGCCCCAATCACCAGGTTATAACCTGTGACATTCCTCATCAGCTGGTGTCGGTGACCATCTGAACTGGTCTTTTAGTGTCAGGGGGATGTTTCTCCGGTCTGGTGATCCTCCTAAGGGCTGGCTAGGTTATAACCAAGCCCGAGGAGGTCCTGTGATAGCGGAGCCGGTCACGACGAAGAGCGACTTCGCGTACACGACGTTGCGCGAGAAGATCCTTTCGGGGGAGTTCGCGCCAGGCCAGGTGCTCAACCAGGCCACGCTGGCGCGCACGATCGGGATCAGCACGACGCCGCTGCGCGAGGGGTTGCGGCGGTTGAAGTCGGAGGGGCTGGTCGACCTCGACGCGCACCGGGACGCGCGCGTGACCGAGTTGACGGCGGAGGAGGCCCGTGACCTGCTGGAGTTGCGCGCCTCGCTGGACCCGCTGGCGGTCGCGCTCGCGGCGCAGCGGCGCACCAAAGCCGACATCCGGGAGATCCGCGCGGCGGCGGTGGACCTCGAACCGCTGCCGAGCAACCCCGGCGTCGACGACCTGGTCACGCACCGGCGGTTCCACTCGGCGCTGTACCGCGCGTCGCACAACGACCTGCTCATCGCGACCCTGGACGGCCTGTGGGACAAGGCCGACCGGTACCGCAGACTCGCGCTGGAAGTGGCGCGGGGCCAGGACGAGCGCGACCGGACCACCGCTGAGCACCATGAACTCGTCGAGCACGTCATCGCGGGTGACTCGGACGCCGCCGCGGCCGTGATGCGCCGGCACGTCTCCGCCAGCCTCGGCGCGCAGGCCGCGTCCCGCCTGGGCGCGACGCCCTGAACCCGGCGGTCGACGAGGGGAAGCCCCGCCGCAGCCTGCTGGTGGTCCTGCTCGTGCACACGGTCCTGGTGCAACTGGTGACGTTCGTGCTGCGCCCGACGTCCACCTACCGAGCGTTGGAGCTGGGCGTGCCACCCGCGTGGCTCGGTGTGCTCTCGGCGGGCTTCGCGATCACCCCGCTGGTGCTGGCCATCCCGTCCGGGCAGGCCGTCGACCGGTTCGGCGAACGCCGGGTGCTGCTCGCGGGTGCGGTCCTGATCTGCGCCGCCGCCGTGGCGTTCGTGCTCCTCGGCGGTGGCGTGGTCGGGCTGCTGTTCAGCAGCGTGCTGCTGGGCACCGGGCACCTGTGCTCGGTCGTCGCGCAGCAGGCGCTCGTCGCGAACGTGACCGCCCCCGACCGCTACGACGCCGCGTTCGGCTACTACACGTTCGCCGCGTCGTTGGGCCAGGCGGTGGGACCGGGCCTGATCCTGCTGTTCGGCGGTGGCCGGACGATCCCGAACACCGGCACGATCTTCGCGGTCACGATCGCGATCACCGTGGTGCTGGTCGGCGTCACGCTCGCACTGCGCCCACCCGCAGGCCGCCGTCCGACCACAGTGGACGGTGAGCCCGCCGGGCTGCGGGAACTGCTGCGCCGCCCCGGCCTGCTCCGGGCGCTCACGGTCAGCTGCGTCGTGATCGCCGCCGTCGACATCACCCTGGTGTACCTGCCCGCGCTGGGCACCGAGCGCGGCATCGCCTCCGGTGTGGTCGGTGCCCTGCTCACCCTCCGCGCCGTGGCGTCCATGGGGTCGCGGCTGTTCCTCGGACGGCTCGCCGCGTGGCTGGGCCGCCGCGTGCTGCTGGTGGGCAGCATCGCACTCGCCGCCGTCGGTCTCGTCGCGGCGGCGGTGCCGATGCCGGTGTGGGCGCTCGGCTTGGTCGTCCTCGCCATCGGTCTCGGTCTCGGCGTCGGTCAGCCGCTGACCATGTCCTGGCTGGCCGAGTCGACCCCACCGGGTCTCCGCGGCCGCGCGATGTCCTTGCGCATCACTGGGAACCGCGTCGGCCAGGTCGTCGTCCCCAGCGCGGCGGGCCTGCTGGCCGCAGGAACCGGAGCCTCCGGCGTCCTGGTCGTGACCGCCGCGGGCCTGGCCGCTGCGGGCGTCGCCGCCGCACGCCTCCGGCAGACCGACCAGAACTCCTGAACCGGCTGGGCCTACCGGACCTTGATGACGACCTTGCCCTTCGGGTGCCCGTGCTCGGCGTGGGCCAGTGCCTCGTTGGTCGAGTCGAAGGGGAAGACCTGGTCCACCACCGGGCGGATCTTGCCCGCGTCGACGAGCGAGGCGATCTGCCGCAACTGGTCGCCGTCGGCTCGCATGAAGAGGAACGAGTACCGGACCTGGCGGCGCTTCGCCTGCTGCCGGGTCCGGTAGCTCAGCGCCTTGGTCGCCGGCTTCACGAACCAGGGTGCGCCGATCTCCTTCGCGAAGTCGGGATCGGGCGGCCCCGTGAGACCGATGACGATGCCCCCCGGCTTCAGCACCCGCAGGGACTTCTCGAGCGTCTCCCCGCCCTGGTCGTCCAGGACGACGTCGTAGTCCTGCACGACGGTTTCGAAGTCCTGGTTCCGGTAGTCGATGACGACGTCCGCGCCGAGGCGCTTCATCCACTCGACGTTCGCTGTGCTCGTCGTCGTGGCCACGGTCGCCCCGAGGTGCTTCGCGAGTTGGATCGCGATCGTCCCCACCCCGCCGGAGCCGCCGTGGACGAGCACCTTCTGCCCAGCCTTGAGGTCTGCCCGCTCGACCAGCGCCTGCCACGCGGTCAGGGCGACGAGGGGGAGGGACGCCGCCTCCGCCATGTCGAGTGTCGTCGGCTTGTGCGCCAGGTCGGCCTCGTCGACCGCGATGAACTCGGCGGAGGTGCCGATCCGGTCCTTGTCCGGGCGCGCGAAGACCTCGTCGCCCGGCTTGAACCCCCGCACCCGCGAGCCGACCCAGACCACGACGCCTGCCAGGTCGTTGCCCAGGGTCTGTGGCAGGCGGTACGGCAGGATCAGCCTGAACTCGCCGTCCCTGATGCCGATGTCGAGCGGGTTCACGCTCGCGGCGTGGACCTGGACCAGCACGTCGCCGTCGCGCACCTCGGGGTCCGGTACCTCGGCGGCCCGCAGGCCGTCCTTGCTCTGGTAGCGATCGACGGTGAAGGCCTTCACGGTGACTCTCCCCGTAGGTGGTCCGGCGGCCTACGGTAGACACTGGGTATAGAAAAGTAAACCTAGGGTCGGCTAGGGTGGTGCCATGGACGCGCGCACCGGCGACGACCTCGCCGACCTCCGCTTCGACCGCGACACGTCGAACTGCTCGATCGCCCGCACCCTGGAGGTCGTCGGTGAGAAGTGGACACTCCTGATCCTCCGCGAGGTCTGGTACGGCTCGTCCCGCTTCAGCGACTTCGAACGCGTCCTCGGCTGCCCCCGCAACCTTCTCGCGGAACGTCTCCGCATGCTCGTCGAGCAGGGGATCCTCGCCACCGAGGCCTACCAGGAGCCCGGTGCGCGCAGCCGCCAGCAGTACGTGATCACCCCCAAGGGCGCGGACCTCGTCCCCGCCGTGCTGGGCCTCATGCGCTGGGGCGACCGCTACCGCGCGGACCCCGAAGGCCCCGCCGTCGAGACGCGACACCGGGGGTGCGGCGCCCACGTCGACGTCCAGGTCCGCTGCGCCCACGACCACCACGTCGAACCAGCCGACCTCGAATCCGTTCCAGGACCGGCTTTTCGGCTGAAGTCGGGGGACGCCCGCCAAGGCGGCTAGACGAGCGGTGCGTGGCTCGGTCAGGAACCGGGCGCGAGCAGTCCGGCCACGAGCAGGACCAGCACCAGCGCCACGACCAGCCCGATCGCGCCCAGGAAGTGTCGCGGCGAGGCCTTCCCCGGCATTCGCCGCAACGTGATCGTGACGGCCACCAGTGCGATGACCGCGATCGGGGTCAGCGCTCGCCACGCCGTGTCGAAAGAGAACGGCAGGAACGTGTCGGCTCCGTACAGGGACAGGATCAGAGCGGGCAGACCCAGTCCGGCCGCGGCCGCGAGCGTGTTGAAGCGCTGCTGCGCTTCGCCGTCCTGCGCGACCGCGAAGGTGGCGACGCTGCTCAGCAGCGTTTGGAGCCTGGTGGCCTCATCGGCCAGTTCGACGTCCATGGCTTCGCAGTGCCGCAGCGCGTTGCGGTGCGGCACGGTCCACGGGTGGCTGGTCGTGGCGGGTTCGCCGCGGTTCAGCTGGTAGGTGTCGGCGTCCCAGAGGAAGATCCACAAGCCGTCCCGCACGGCCTCGCGGGCGTGGTCGCGGGCTCGGCTCAACGCCTGCGACAACTCGACGACCTGCGCCAGCAACGGCCGCAGAGCCGTGGAACGCCGCTGGGTCAGCAGGTCCGCGACCTGCCGTTCCGCCTCGTAGCGCAGGCCGCGCACACCGGCGACCGCGTCTCGTGATCCCTCCGCCAGCCCCTTGGCCGTCATGACGGCGATCTCCTTGGCATCCCCGGCGATCTGGTGCGCCGGAGATGCCAACGCCGCGAGCAGTTCCGCGCCGACATCCGTGCGGTCCCACGCCTCCTGGTGCCAGCCACCCCGCTCGGACCACACAGCCTGCACCAGCAGGGTGACGGCGCACTCGCTGTCGGCGTCCACGGCGACCTGCGCCTTGCCGACCACGATCCGCCGATCACCGGGTGTGCCGAGCAGCCTCACCAGCGGTGCGGCCAGGAGTGCCTCGGCACCGGACCGCTGCCACCTCCTGGTGCGTTCCGGTTTGGGGCCGAGTGCTTCTCCGGTGACCACCGCCCGAACACCGAGGGCCGTCAACAGCGGGATTGCCTGCCAGGAGGCGGTGGCGGTTGTCGGAGAGTTCCATGTGGTGATCATTCACCGGGTCGGGGATCTTTGGGCGGTTGTCGGACGACCGGTTGGCAAGGCGCAACTCGGTCGGCGCAGGCGGGCGACCCAGTCGTCCAGGCTGCGCAGGGACGTGCGCAGATCGGCCGGCAGTTCCAGCGCGTGGGTGTGCGCGGCGGTGCGTTCGGGATCCGTCACCGGGCGGTGGCCGAGTGCGCGCCACACCATCCACGCGGCGCCGCCGAGGTAGGTGCGCAGCAGGCCCGCGAACGCGGCCGGGGACGCCGGCGGACGATGGCCACCTGCCGCCTCGTAGGACCTGATCACGGTGTCGAACGCGGTCCGGTTCTCACCCAGGCCGCTGAAGTGCAGCGCCGCACGGGTCAGCTCCCACTCCGCGTAGTCGGCCCCAGCGCCATCCCAATCCACCAGCAACGGACCGGCGGCGGTCTCCAGGACGTTGTCCGGCTTCACGTCGCGGTGCGTGCTCACCGGCGTCAGATCACCCGTGTCGGCCGCCATCGCCCTGGCCTCGGAGATCTCCGGCAGGTAGGACGCGCACGGCGTGGGTGAAGTCGTTCGGTGCCTCGTCCAGCCACTCCCGCCACTCCTCGACCGGGTGTGGCTCCCAGCCGGGCGTGCCGCTGCAGGGGAGGGTGTGGAGGGCCGCCAGGGTGGTGCCGACCCACGCCGAGACGTCCGTGGTCGGCGGACGGCCCTCGTGCCACTCGTGCACCAGGTAACTGGCGATCTCCCCACCGACTCGGACGTCCGCCAGCAGCGGCGCTCAGGTGTGATCGCGCGCCTGCCACCGGTGCCGCCGGTCCGAGGACGTCACCGAGCCCGAACGCCCGCGGCCACCGTTGTCTGCCAGTCCACGACCGCAGACGTTAGACGAAACGCGCAAGGCCGGAGACCCGGAACAGCGCTGTGCAGGCCCTGCCAGATCGTGGGCAGGGCCTGCACAGCTGTCGGACTACCGGTTGGCGTCGGCGGTCTCCCGCTCGACCACCACGGGTGCCTCGCGCTGGTCGAGGCGTGCGCCCTCCACGTCCAGGACGGGGAGCCAGCGCAGCCACTTGGGCAGCCACCAGGCGCGTTCGCCGAGCAGAGCGAGCGCCGCAGGCACGAGCACCATGCGGACCACGAAGGCGTCGAACACGATGCCGATGGCCAGTGCGAAGGCGATGGACTTCATGGTCGGCTCGCCTGCCGGGACGAAGCCCGCGAAGACCGCGAACATGATCAGCGCGGCTGCCACGACCACCGGGGCGGCCTGGCGGAAACCGGTGGTGATCGCGTCGAGCGGGTTCGCTCCGCGGCTGTGGGCCTCGTGCATCCGTGACACCAGGAACACCTGGTAGTCCATCGCCAGGCCGAACAGGATGCCGATGACCAGGATCGGGGTGAGGCTGATCAGGGGTCCGGTGGTGTCGAGGTTGACCGCGTCGGCCAGCCAGCCCCACTGGAACACGGCGACGGTCGCGCCGAGCGAGGCACCGATGGTCAGCAGGAAGCCCAGCACGCCGACGAGCGGCACGAGCAGCGAGCGGAACACCAGCACCAGCAGTACCAGCGCGAGACCGACGACGAGCACCAGGTAGACGGGCAGGGCGCGGTCAAGCGA
The DNA here is from genome assembly GCA_039922235.1 of Umezawaea sp. Lineage (GTDB taxonomy): Bacteria > Actinomycetota > Actinomycetes > Mycobacteriales > Pseudonocardiaceae > Umezawaea. The sequence continues at coordinate 15,179 of JBDSAJ010000947.1, read as the reverse complement.
CGTGGCCACGTCGACGCTGACGGCGGTCGCGCCCGTCACGTACGCGTCGACGCCCTGGACGTCGGCGAGCTGCGCGCGCAGGTCGGTGACGAGCTGCTCGGTCTCCACGGTCGTCGGCCCGGACTTCGGGATCACGGTCAGCAGGGCCGCGGTGTCGTCGGCGTTGGGCCGCGGGGGAGCGACGAGGGCGACGTCGCCCAGCGTCTTGGCGTTCTCGCCTGCGGCCGTGGCGGCGGCGGTCGCGCCGCTGCCCTCGAACAGCACGACCAGCGGGCCGTTGAAGCCCTCGCCGAAGCCGTCGGCGAGCAGCGCCTGCGCGTTGGCCTGGGTCGAGTTCGCCGCGGGCGCCTGCACCAGGGTCGTGTGCAGCGAGGCCACGGGAACCGCGATCACGCCGAGCGCCACGACCGACAGCAGCAGCGCCGCCACGCGGTTGCGGGTGATCGCGGTGATCCAGCCGCGCAGGAAGCCGCGGTCCTTGGCCTCGGCCGGGGCGGCGGTGGTGGCGCGCTGGCCGCGGGGCAGGGCGCGGGGGCCGAGGAAGCTCAGCACGGCCGGGACGAGGGTGAGCGCGACCAGCACGGCCACCACGATCGTGCTGGCGGCGGCGACGCCCATCTGGGTCAGGAACGGGATGCCGACGACCGCGAGGCCGGCCAGCGCGATCACCACGGTGATGCCGGCGGTCACGACCGCCGACCCGGCGGTGGCCACGGCGGTGCCGATGGCCGTGCCGGTGTCCGCGCCGCCCCTCAGCTCCTGCCGGTAGCGGTTGATGATGAACAGGGCGTAGTCGATGCCGACCGCGAGGCCGAGCATCGCGGCCAGGATCGGCGTCGTGGACTGGAGGTCCATGAACCCGGTGGCGATGATGACGCCCAGCGAGCCGATGCCGACGCCGACCGCGGCCGTCAGCAGGTTCATCCCCGCCGTGACCAGCGATCCGTAGGTCAGAGCCAGGATGATCAGCGCGACGATGACGCCGATCGCCTCGGCCGGGCCGCCGACGTGCGGCGGGGATACGACCGCCTCGCCGGTCACCTCGACGGCCATCCCGGCGGTGCGGGCTTCGGCGACGGCGTTGACCAGCGCTTCGCGCTGTTCCGCCGTCACGTCACCGGGCTTGGCGGAGTAGGTGACGGTGCTGAAGGCCGTGTTCAGCTGGGCGTTGACCGACGGCGCCTGCGGGTTCAGCGGGTCGGTCGCCGACACCACACCGGGCAGTTTCGCCAGCTTCGCGACCAGACCGCCGAGGGCCTGCGCGTTCTCCGGCGTGGCCAGCTTCTGGTCCTGCGGGACCTGGACGACGACCTGCGCGGTGGCGCCGTTGGCGCCGAACTGCTCGCCGATCTTGGTCAGCGCCGTGCTGGACTCCTGGCCGGGGATGGAGAAGCTGTTCGAGGTCTCGCCGGACAGCGTGGCCGCTCCCAGCGCCGAACCGGCCAGTACCACCAGCCAGAGCAGGACGACGACCAGGCGGTGCCGGTGGGCACCGTGGCCGAGTCGGAACAACAAGCGTGCCATCGGGATCAAGCCTCCACAATCGGTGTACCGGCGGTCGGCGGGCGGTGGCCGAGCGCGTCGAAGCAGGTGGCGAGGATGTGCGGTCGCCAGGCCGCCTTCTCGCCGAGTCGGGCGGCGGCGAGGCTGAGCACGGCCAGCGCGCTCAGCGCGCCGATGAGGCGGATCAGCCGTTGCGGCTCGCAGGCGTTCGGGTCGACGCCGAACGCCTCGAACGCGAACGCGTGGCCGTCGTCGACGAGTCCGGCCTGCGGATCGAAGTGGGGGGTGCTGACCGAGCCGAACGCCATCGCCACGAGGCCGGGGCGGTCCAGCGCGATGTCGACCAGCAGCTCCAGCGCTCGCTCGTCGCGTTCGGGTCCGACCGGCGTTCCGGACAGCTGCTCCGCCACCCGCGCCCCGTGGACGCGGCCCACTTCCTTCGTGGCTTCGAAGAGGGCTTCCTTGCTCGGGAAGTGGTGCAGCAGGCCCGCTTTCGACAGGCCGACGGCGTCGGCCACCGTCTTCAGCGACGTGTGGGCGAACCCGTGCTGGGCGAACAGCTCGGCCGCCCGGTCGAGGATCCGGTCCTCGGCCTGCTGCCGGAACGCGCGTGTCATGGTGCCGACCATAACCCGGTACCGACCGATTCGGTCGGTTGGCCGACCGAATCGGTCGGTGAGTTGGCTCACGTGGTCCAACGCGGACCGCGGTCGCTCAGTCGTCGAGGTCGCGGGGCTCCACGGAGGGGAGGAGCGCGTGCAGGGTCCGGCGGACGACGTCCTCCGGGTAGTCCTGCGGCAGGAGCGAGCGGTGCAGGCCGATCCCCTCCTGCACGGCATCGATCACGGGTGCGCTGGCGAGGGGGAAGTTGCGGGCGATGGCGGCGCGGGCGCGGTGCATCCACTGCCGCATGAGGTCGGCGTAGCGCTCGTCGCGGAACGCGAGCACGTACAGCTCCATGAGCAGGATCATGTCGCGCCTGCGGTCGCGGTCGTCGGCGACGATCATCCGCACGAGCCGTTCCCGCGGGTCCTCGCCGTCGGCCAGGCCGGTCATGGACTCGTCCAGCGGCGAGAACAGGTCGTCGGCGAAGTGCTCGAACGCGGCGAACACCAGGTCGTCCCGGCTGGGGAAGTGGTACGTCATGGAGCCCAGCGGGACGTCGGCGACCTCGCTGACGGTGCGGTAGGTGGCGCCGCGCACCCCCCGGTCGACGATGACGTCCAGCGTGACCGCGATGATCCGCGCCCGTCGCTCGGGGTCGTTGCGCCGTCCTGCGACCGCCATCGTCGATCCCCTCCCGTGAGCCTGGGCAAAAGACTATAAGAACGTTCGTACGAGTGATAGCGTCGAGTCACAGGCCACGATCTGGGGAGATCCCGCGATGACCGAAACACTCGAAGTTCCCAGGCTTTCGTTCCCCACCACCGCCTCGCACCCGGACACCTGGGCGTGGCACCCGGACCGAGGCGCGCTCGTCGCGACCGCCCCCGGCCACACCGACTTCTACGTCAACCCCGGCGGCGCCGAGGCCGGCGACGCGGAATCGCTGCACAACGCCGCCACGCTGCTCGGCACCCCGCCTCCCGGCGACTTCCAGTTCAGCGCCGACGTCACCGTGGACTTCCAGTCCCAGTACGACGCGGGCGTGCTCATGCTGTGGATCGACGAACGGAACTGGGCGAAGTTCTGCTTCGAGTTCTCGCCCGCCGCGGAACCGATGGTGGTCTCCGTCGTCACCCGCGGGACCTCCGACGACGCCAACTCCTTCACCGCCGACGGGCGGTCGGTCGGGCTGCGGATCTCCCGCGTCGGTCAGGTCTACGCGTTCCACGCCTCGACCGACGGGCGGATCTGGCAGCTGATCCGCGTGTTCACCCTCGGCAGCGACCTCGCCGCGCACCGCGTCGGCTTCGAGGTCCAGTCGCCCACCGGCGACGGCTGCACCGTGACGTTCGACCGGATCGCGTTCTCCAGCGAACGCCTCCACGACCTGAGGGACGGCTCATGACTGATCGCAGCACCGTGCCGGACGCCGTCGGGGTGGTCCTGCCGCGTGACCTCCCCGCGGCGGAAGTCCTGCCCTACGCGCGCCGGGCCGACGAACTCGGCTTCGGCAGCCTGTGGGTCGTCGAGGACATGTCCTTCCGCGGTGGCTTCGCGCAGGCGGGCGCCGTGCTGGCGGCCACGTCGCGGATCCACGTGGCGCTGGGCATCGCGCCCGCCGCCGTCCGCAACGCCGCCTTCACCGCGATGGAGGCCGCCACCCTCGCCGAGCTGTTCCCCGGCCGCTTCACCCTCGGCATCGGCCACGGCAGCATGGGCTGGATGCGGCAGGTCAGCGCCTGGCCCCCGAGCCCGCTGGGCTTGCTCACCGAGCACCTGGACGCCGTCCGCGCCCTGCTGCGCGGGGAGACCGTGACGACGCGGGGCCGCTACGTCCAGCTCGACGGCGTGCGCCTGGTCGCCCCGCCCGAGCTGCCGCCCGCCGTCGTCGCCGGTGTGCGCGGGCCGAAGTCGCTGGCCGTCTCCGGCGCACACGCGGATGGCACGCTGCTCGCCGAACCCATCACGCCGGAATACGCCCGCGCGGCGCGTGCGCACATCGGCGCGGGCGACGGACACCTGCTGCACGGCTACCTGTTGAGCGCCGTCGACGAGGACGCCGACGTGGCCCGGCAGCGGGTGCGCCCGGCGCTGGAGGTCGCGGGGATGCCGGACTTCGCCCCGCACGTGGCGACCTCCCCGTACGCCGCGGACCTGGCGGCGTTGCGCGTGGACAGCGCCGACGACCAGGACTTCGCCCGCCGGATACCCGATGCCTGGGTCGACGACCTCGCACTGGTCGGCACCCCGACCCGGCTGCGCGAACGGCTCGCCGAACTGCGCGCGGCCGGACTCCAGCGCCCCATCCTCTTCCCGGTCGCGGAGGACCGGCGCGAGGCGCTCACCGGCCTCGCCGCAGCCGTGCTGTGATGATCTCGGCGGAGCTGCGGGCCCGGATGCTCGGCGGCGAGATGTACAACGACCTGCTGGCCGAACTCGTCGAGGCGCGCGAGCAGGCCGTGCACCGCACCGATGAGTACAACCGGAGCTTCGGCCGTCCTCCCGCCGAGCGCGTGGAACTCCTGCGCCGACTGCTGCGAGGCGTCGGCGAGGGCACCCACTTCGAGCCGACGTTCCGCTGCGAGTTCGGGCTCAACATCACGGTGGGCGCCAACTTCTACGCCAACTTCGACTGCGTGATGCTCGACGGCGGCAGCATCACGATCGGCGACAACGTCCTGCTCGGCCCGCGCGTGTCGATCTACACCAGCAACCACGCGATGGACGCCGAGGAACGCGTCGCGGGCGGCTGCTACGCGCGACCGGTCTCCATCGGCGACAACACCTGGATCGGCGGCGGCGTCACCGTCAACCCCGGTGTGACGATCGGGCGCAACACCGTCATCGGATCGGGCAGCGTCGTCACCAGGTCGATCCCCGACAACTCCCTGGCGGCAGGCGTGCCCGCGCGGGTGCTGCGGGAGATCACCGCGGCGGACAGGACCGACTACCTGCCCTGAAACGCCTGTCGGCGTCGACCAGCGGTATCCACGGGATCTCGGCGGTCACCTGGCCCGGACGGTTCAGCCCTGCCGCGTCAAGGGCTTCCACCTCGTGGACGACGTTGACCCCGGTGCGCGGACTTGATCGGATCGTCCCGTGACCGCCACCCGCACCCCCGACACCGTCCAGATCTCCCTGGTGATCCGCGTCAGCACGGCAGGCGCGACCGCGGTGGCCGACACCGTGGCCGCCGCCCTCCGGAACGCCTTCGACGAGGCGCGGGTGACCGTGGACATCTCGCAGCCGGACGTCGAGGTGCCGCTCCAGCGAGGCGGTCCGGAACTCCGCGTCTTCCCCGATTCCCGCCGGGTGCTCCACCGCGGCGTCCCGGTGGCGCTGACCCGGATGGAATTCGACCTCCTGCTGCACCTGTGCGCACAGCCGAGAGTGGTGCACCGGCGGTCGTCGCTGATGAGCCACGTCTGGCAGACCTCCGTCCACGTGGATACCCGCACGGTCGACGTGCACGTGCGCAGGATCCGCGGCAAGCTCGGCCGCGACGGCGCGGGGTTCATCGGAACCGTGCGCGGAGTCGGCTACCGCGTCGAACGGGCCCACCTCGTCCGCGTCGAGAACGAGGAGTGACCTAGCAGGGCCTCGAAGGCCGCGCGAGGTGGAGCAGAACGTCACCGCCAGATCGATGAACACCCTGCCTCCGGGCCATCCAGCGAGCACGGAATCCCCATGCAACAAGCACTTGCCGACATCACCGCGGAATCCACGGGCACGTCCCGCCCCGCACCCCGAGCCCGGCGCGCGACTCCGAGAAGCCGGACTGTCCTCGTGCGACTGGCCGCAGTGGTGGTCCTGCTCGGGCTGTGGCAGCTGCTCGTGCTCGCGGAGTTCTGGCCACCGGTGGTCCTGCCGGGACCCGGCCAGGTGTGGCACCAGTTGCTCACCACGTCGGACGCGGCCAACGGGCAGGGCGGTTACACCGGGTCCACCTTGGTCGAGCGGCTCGGGGTCAGCTTGCGGAGGGTGGGCTACGGGTCGGCGTACGGGATCCTGATCGGTGTCGTCCTCGGACTGGTGATGGGCTTGGTGCCGCTGATCCGAGCGGTCACCGAACCCGCCGTCGCCTTCCTGCGCGCCCTGCCCCCGCTGGCCTACCTGAGCCTGCTGGTGATCTGGTTCGGCATCGACGAGGAACCCAAGGTCTACCTGCTGATGATCGCCGCGTTCCCGCCGGTCGCGGTCGCGACGGCCACCGCGGTCACGGGGGTCAACCGCCAGTACGTGGAGGCCGCGCAGGCACTGGGCGCGGGCCGGGGCCACGTGATCGCGTCGGTGATCCTGCCCGCGTCGGCGCCGGAGATCATCACCGGTGTGCGGCTGGCCGTGGGCATCGCGTACAGCTCCGTGGTGGCGGCCGAGACGGTGAACGGCGCCGACGGCATCGGCGGCATGGTGCTCAACGCCCAGCGCTACAACCAGACCTCGGTGGTCATCCTCGGCCTCGTCGTCATCGGCGTCACCGGGCTGCTCATCGACTCCGCGATCGTCAGCGCCCAGCGTGTCCTGTCCCCGTGACGGGGGCCGGTGTGACCGATGGACGGCGTTCGACTCCGGGGCGAGCATCAACACCGCGTTCCTCGGCGGGGCGATCGACCTCGCGGTGATCGGCAGCAGCCCCACCGCCGCCGCGCTGTGCCCGCCGTTGAACAATCCCCTACCTGCTCAACGTGATCGGTGACAGCGAAGCTCTGGTGGCGCGCAAGGCCAGCGGTGTCACGACCATCGCCGACCTGGCCGGGCGCAAGGTCGCGGCGCCGTTCGGCTCGACCGCGCACTACAGCCTGCTCGCCGCGCTCCAGCAGTCCGGTGTGGACCCCGGCGCCGTGACGCTGGTCGACCTGGAGCCGCAGAACATCCAGGCCGCCTGGCAGCGCGGCGACATCGATGCCGCCTACGTGTGGACGCCGGTGCTGAGCGTGGTGCAGCAGGACGGGGTGACGCTGACCGACAGCGCGAAGCTCGCCGACCGCCTGCGCGACACCGCCGAGTTCCTGCACGGCCAGCACAAGATCGAGTCGGTGCCCGCCGTGGAGACCTTCCGCGCCGCGCTGCGGATCCCCGGAGCCGTCGATGGGAAGTGACCCGACCTCGCTCGCCGAACTGGTCGACGTCGAGCACAGCTACCGGACGAAGGCGGGTGCGGTTCCCGCGCTCGGACCGATCGACCTGCGGGTCGATCCGGGGGAGTTCCTCGTCGTCGGCCCGTCCGGCTCCGGCAAGAGCACGCTGCTGCGGATGATCGCCGGGTTCGAACACCCGACCGGCGGGGACGTCCGGCGGCTGGGTCGCTCCCCGGTCCCCGGCCGCGACGTGGGCGTGGTGTTCCAGCAGCCCAGGCTGTTCCCGTGGCTGACGGTGGCGGGGAACATCACCGCCGCGCTGCGCTGGGCCGAGGTCCCCAAACCCGACCGGCCGCGCCGCACCGCCGAGTTGCTGGCCACCGTCGGCCTGGCGGACCTGGGGCCGCGGCGCACCTGGGAGATCTCCGGCGGCCAGCAGCAGCGCGTGGCCATCGCCAGGGCGCTCGCCGCACGGCCGCGCCTGCTGCTGATGGACGAGCCGTTCGCCGCGCTCGACGCGCTGACGAGGGAGCGGCTGCAGGAGGACGTCCGCTCGCTGACCGACTCCGTCGAGCAGGGCGTGGTGTTCGTGACGCACAGCGTCGACGAGGCGGTGTTCCTGGCCAGCCGCATCGTCGTGCTCACCGACCGGCCGGGGCGCATCGCGCTCGACGTGCCGATCACCTTGCCCCGCAAGGGGGTGTCGGCCGACGAGCTCCGAGGTTCGCCCGAGTACGCGGCTTTCCGAGGTGAGATCGCGGCCGCCGTCCGGGTGGCCGCGTCGTGACCCCGTTGGAGGAACGATCATGACTGTCGTCTCGGCGGTGGAGGCGCTCACGGCGACGATCGGCGCACAGGTCTCCGGCTTCGACCTGTCCCGGCCGCAGACCCCGGCGGAGGTCGACGACTACGGCGACCAGAACCGCGTGATGCACCGCGTCACCCTGAGGGGAGACGCCCCGTTCGGCCCCAAGGCCTGACGGGGGAGACGCGCGTCACACGGGTGAGCTGTCACGGCCTGCCGGGCTGTCCCGTCTGGAAGGGCGTAACCGTCAGCGCACCAAGGAGGTCACCGTGGACGCCCGCCTCAACTACCTCGCCAGCCCGCTCGCAGGCAAGTTCATCAAGCACATGCACGCGGCCAACAAGGCCGTGGCCGACTCGGGGTTGCCCGCCTCGACGCTGGAGCTGGTGGCGATCCGCGCCAGCCAGATCAACGGCTGCGCACCCTGCCTCGACATGCACACCAAGGAAGCGGCGCACGCGGGGGAGACCTCGGTGCGGCTCAACCTGGTCGCGGTGTGGCGGGAGACCACGGTCTTCACCGAGGCCGAGCGCGCCGCGCTGGAGCTCACCGAGCAGGGGACCCGCATCGCCGACGCGGGCGTCGGGGTCACCGACGAGGTCTGGGCCGCCGCGGCCAAGCACTACGACGACGACCAGCTCCTCGCGCTGGTGGCCCACATCGCCTTCATGAACGCCGCCAACCGCCTGAACGTCATGGTTCGGCAGCCCGCCGGTGACTACCAGCCCGGCAGGCGGGGATGATCGGGTGATGACCGACGGCACGGCCGATCGCGACCGGCTGCTCGACGAGCTGCGGCCGGTCGCGTTCTCGATCGCGTACCGGATGCTCGGCAGCGTTGCCGAGGCCGAGGACGTGGTGCAGGAAGCGCTGCTGCGGGTGCACCAGGCGCTCGACGCGGGGGAGCAGCTCGCGTCGCCGCGCGCGTTCACCGCCACCGTGACCACCCGGCTGGCGATCACCGAACTGCGGTCGGCCCGCGCCCGCCGCGAGCGGTACGTCGGCGACTGGCTGCCGGAGCCGGTCATCACCGATGGCCCCGACGACCCGGCCCGGCACGCCGAGACGGCCGACTCGCTGTCGCTGGCCGTGCTGGTGCTGCTGGAAAGCCTCTCGCCGGAGCAGCGGGCCGTGCTGCTGCTCCACGACGTGTTCGCCTACGGGTACCCGGAGGTCGCCGCGATCGTGGGCAAGAGCGAGGACAACGTGCGCCAGCTCGCCACTCGCGCCAGGCGGCACGTCCAGGAGCGCAGGCCCCGCTTCAGCACGACGCGCGAGCAGCGCGACGAGCTGGCGCGGCGGTTCTTCGCGGCTGCCGAGCAGGGCGACCTGGCCGGGCTCGAAGCGCTGCTCACCCACGACGTGGAGCTGACCGGCGACGGCGGCAAGGACCCGGCGGTCGTGCGGACGCTGCGCGGACGCGGTCGCGTCGCGCGCACGCTGGCCAAGGGGCTCCGCCTGGTCACCCGCCTCCCCGGCGTGTCGGTGCGGCCCGTCGAGGTCAACGGCGGCCCCGGCGTGCTCTTCCACGACGGGCAGGAGCGGCTGATCGGTGTGCTGGCGCTCGACATCGCCGACGGTCGCGTCGCGGGCATCATCGCGATCACCAACCCCGACAAGCTGACCCACCTCGGGCCGGTCGGCGACTTCAGGTCGCTGCTGCGGTCCGCGAGGAAGGGTCGCTGACCGTCCGCTGTGGACGCGCGTGGTGCTACCCGCGCCGGGGGACCGGTCGGGCACACCCGCCCACTCGTGCGTCGGCCGAGGCGCCTTGCGGGTCCTCAATACCTAGAACTACTATGCATTGAACATCTAGGTACGGAGGTCGGGTGAAAGTCACGAAGGACCTCGTGGCCGCGTCGGCGACCCCGATGGTGCTGGGCATCCTGGCCGAGGAGGACAGCTACGGGTACGCCATCCTCAGGCGGATCAACGAGCTGTCCGGCGGGAAGCTGGACTGGACCGAAGGACTGCTGTACCCGCTGCTGCACCGGCTCGAACGACTCGGGCACGTGGAGGCCGACTGGCGGTCGGTCGCGGGGGAACGGCGCCGCAAGTACTACCGCATCACCCGCACCGGCCTGGCCGAACTGGCCGAGCAGCGCCGCCAGTGGGACGCGGTCGTAGACACGCTCAAGGAGATCTGGCCCGGCGATTCCAGGCCGTTCACCGTCATTCCGCTTGGGGGACTCGCATGACCGACGATCAGGGCGAACTGGAGTCGCAGTTCGCCCAGTGGCGGCACTACGTCGAACGCCGCCGTGAGCTGACGAAGCCCGACGCGGACGAACTCGAAGACCACCTCAGGGGTTCCGTCGAGGAGCTGGTGGCCGTCGGCCTGCGCCCCGACGAGGCGTTCCTGGTCGCGGTCAAGCGCATGGGCAGCCTGGACGACCTGTCCCGCGAGTTCGCCCGTGAGCACTCGGAACGGTTGTGGAAGCAGCTGGTGCTGACCGGTGAGACCGACAGCCCGGCCGCGGACACCCGGCCGCGGCGCGACCTGGTGGTGATGGTCGTCTGCGCGGTGGGTGCGGCGGTGTCCGTCAAGGCGCCGGAGCTGTTCGGCGTGCACCTCGACCAGGACGCCACGTTCTACGCGCCCAACGCCGCCCTGCTCGTGCTGCCCTGGCTGGCGGGCTTCCTGGCCTGGCGCAGGCACGCCTCCAAGGCGGTGATGGGCGTGCTCCTGCTGCTGTTCGCGCTCGGAGCCGTCGCGGCCAACGCCTTCCCGCTCACCGAAGAGTCCCAGTCGCTGGCCCTGACCTCCATCCACCTCCCCATCGCACTGTGGTTCGCGGTGGGTCTGGCCTACGTGGCCGACGACCTGCGCTCACCGCGGCGGCGGATGGACTTCGTCCGCTTCACCGGCGAACTCTTCATCTACTACGTGCTCATCGCACTCGGCGGAGGTGTGCTGACCGCGTTCACGGTCGGCACCTTCGAGGCGATCGGGATCTCCTCGGAGACCTTCGTCGGGCAGTGGCTCGTGCCCTGCGGCGCCGCGGCCGCGGTCGTGGTGGCCGGGTGGCTCGTCGAGGCCAAGCAGAGCGTCGTCGAGAACATCGCCCCGGTGCTCACCCGGCTGTTCACCCCGCTGTTCACCGCGGTGCTGCTGGCCTTCCTCGTCGCGCTCGTCGTCACGAACGGCGGCATCGACGTCGAACGGGAAGCGCTGATCCTGTTCGACCTGCTGCTGGTCGTGGTGCTGGCGCTGCTGCTCTACTCGATCTCGGCCCGCGACCCGCTGGCACCACCCGTCCTGTTCGACAAGCTGCAACTGGCGCTCGTGGTCAGCGCGCTGGCCATCGACGTGCTGGTCCTGCTGGAGATCGCCGGGCGCATCACCGAGTTCGGCAACACGCCGAACAAGGCGGCCGCGCTCGGGGAGAACGTCATCCTGCTGGCCAACCTCGCCTGGTCGGCGTGGCTGGTGCTGGGCCTGGTCCGCCGCCGCGTGCCGTTCGCGGCGGTCGAGCGCTGGCAGACCGCCTACCTCCCGGTGTTCGCCGGGTGGGCCTGGATCGTGGTCCTGCTCTTCCCCCCGCTGTTCCAGTACCTCTGAGTCGCGGGTGTCGATTCGAGGTCGGTTCGTTCGACGCGTGGGTATGACTGACACCGTGAACGAACCGACCTCGACCCGCAACCTCGACCGGTACGGGTCCGCGGAACTGCCGTGGAGCCGCCCGTTCGACGTCCTCGTCACCGACACGAACACCGTCGACCTGACGTTCTTCGTGGCGACCGTGCGGCCAGACGGGCGGCCCCACTCGGCGGGCGTCGGGGCCATCTGGGTGGACGGCGCGCTGTACTTCACCAGTGGGCCGGGCACCCTCAAGTCCCGCAACCTGGCGGCGAACCCGGCGTGCAGCGTGTCGGTGCGCCTGCGCGGCATCGACCTCGTGCTGGAGGGCGAAGCCCGTCGGGTCACCGATGCCGCCACCCTCGAACGCGTGGCGGACGTGTACCGCTCGGGCGGTTGGCCCACCTCCGTGGACGACGACGCCCTGACGGCCCCCTACAGCGCGCCCAGCGCCGGACCCGCGCCCTGGCACTTGTACCGCCTCACCCTGCACACCGCTTTCGGCGTGGCCACCGCCGAACCGCACGGCGCCACCCGGTGGGACTTCGCCCACGGGTGACCACCGACGCCTGGCAGGCGCTGCGGCGCTTCGGGCTCAGGAGCGCGGCAGGATGCCCAGGAGCAACGTGATGATCACGAGCCGCAGGGCTGTCCGCAGGTCGATGTGGTGGACCGCGAGCGCGGGCTCGGACTCGTAGACGGCGAGCAGGCTCGGCGGCGGCGAGGTGTAGGCGGACAGCGCGCCACCCATCATCATGACGTTCAGGCAGAGCAGTTCGGCGCCGTCGCCGACCTCGGGCAGGTGCCGCCGGAGGAGGTCGGCCGTCACCGCGAGGTTGCCCAGCGCGGCCCGCTTGTGCCTGCGGACCACCTCGACCGAGACGTTGCGCTCGAGCACCCCGGCCTGCGCTCCGAAGAGATCGCAGAGCACCGTCTGGGCGGCGAGCGACCGGCTGAGCACGTCGGCCGCCTGCTCCGCCCGTTCCGCCGCGGACCGGTCCTGGTCGACGCCGTGGGTCAGCTCCCGCTCCAACTCGGCCAGCCAGGTCCTCGTCCGGTGGTCCATCAGGTCGAGCAGCACCGCCTCGCGGGACTCGAAGTAGCGCAGCACCGCCGTCTTGGCCAGGCCGACCCGCCTGCTCAGCTCGTTCAGGGTCACCTCGGCGACCGGCATCTCGTCGAGCATCGCCGAGGTCGTCTCCAGGATCGCCTGGCGCCGGACCTCGCGCTGCTCCTCGCTGCGCGCCCGCTGGAACGTCATAACGCCAACCCTAACTTGGGTACCGCCGGTCCCTTGACAGTGTACCGGCGGTACATTACCTTTCGGAATGTAAGTTACCGACGGTACATTGGAGAGCCTGACATGAAGTGGACCGAGCAGCAGATTCCGAGCCAGGACGGCCGGGTGGCCGTGGTCACCGGCGCCAACACCGGACTGGGCTTCGAGACCGCCCGGCGGCTCGCCGAGAGCGGGGCGTCGGTCGTGCTGGCCGTGCGCGACACGGAGAAGGGCAAGCTGGCCGCCGCCCGGATCAACGGCGACGTCTCCGTGCAAGAACTTGACCTGACCTCGCTGGAATCGGTGCGCGCCGCCGCGGCAGGCCTGCGCGCCACCTACCCGCGGATCGACCTGTTGATCAACAACGCCGGCGTGATGCTCACCCCGAAGCAGACCACCCGCGATGGCTTCGAGATGCAGTTCGGCACCAACCACCTTGGCCACTTCGCGCTGACCGGACTGCTGCTCGACCTGCTGCTGCCCGTGCCCGGCTCACGGGTGGTCACGGTCAGCAGCAACGGCCACCGTATCCGCGCCGACATCCACTTCGACGACCTGCAGTGGGAGCGTTCCTACAGCAGGCTCGCCGCTTACGGCCAGTCGAAGCTCGCCAATTTGATGTTCACCTACGAGTTGCAGCGCAGGCTCGCCGCGCACGGCACCACCGCCGCCGTGGCCGCGCACCCCGGCATCTCCAACACCGAACTGGTTCGCACCGTGCCGGCGGTTGTCCGCCGACCGATCACCTGGCTCGCCCCGGTGGTCGCTCAGTCCGCGGCGGCGGGCGCGCTGTCCACCCTGCGGGCCGCCACCGATCCGTCCGTCCTCGGCGGGCAGTACTACGGCCCCGACGGCTCGGGCGAGCGGCGCGGCCACCCGAAGCTGGTCACGTCCAGCCCGGAGTCCTACGACGTGACCGTGCAGCAACGCCTCTGGGCCGCCTCGGAAGACCTCACCGGAGTGCGGTTCCCGCTGGGCAGGGCGACCGCCGCGGTGTGACCGTAGTTGTGGGTAACGGTCCGGGAGCGGTGATCTCGTCTGCCGGCAACGCCGAATCCGCCGAGCGCATGATCGACCAGCGGGCCCTCATCGCAGGGTGGATCGTCGACCAGGTGACTTGCGGCCGGATAGGTTACCTGCAACTGCCCGCCGTGGACATCGCCCGGTCAGCGGCCTTCTACGAGTCGGTCTTCGGATGGTCCACCGATCCCGCAACCGGGAGCTTCGAAGCGCCGGGGATGATCGGCCAGTGGATCACCGACCGGCTGCCGGGCACCACGGGCGGCCCCGTCGTGTGGATCTGCGCCGACGACCTGTCCCCGACCCTGGACCGCGTGGTCGAGGCCGGCGGCGCCGTGCACGGCAAACCGCGGCTGGACGACGGTGAACGCTGGCTCGCCGAGATCGACGACCCGGCTGGCAACCGGATCGGCGTCGTCGTGCCCGCCCACCGGGCCAGGTCGCACCCGCTGATCGCCGTGCGCGACGTCGAGGCGTCCAGCCGCTGGTACCAGGAGGTCCTCGGCCTGCGGAGCGACCACGGCGGCCCGCACTACGAGCGGCTGCTCGCCGACGGGGTGCTGGTGCTCCAACTCCACCAGCAGGAGGTCGAGCACCACCACGGGGTGATCGGCGACCCCGACCGCGAGGTCGGCAACGGCGTGCTGCTGTGGTTCGGCGACGTCAGCGACTTCGACGGCGCGGTGGCACGCGCGCGGCGGCTCGACGCCACCGTTGTGCGACCACCGCACCGGAACCCGCCCGAAGGCGGGGGCAACGGTCCGGGGCACCGGGAAGTGTGGATCAACGACCTCGACGGCTACACCGTGGTCATCGCCAGCCCGGACGGCGAAGCCCTCGAACCCCGGCAGGGCTGACGCGCCTCAGGTGCGCTCCGGTCCGGGAACGACGAGGACGCGGGTGTGGTGGACGGTGGGGGCGGTGATCTCGGCGGCCACCGCGTCCGCGTAGAGGGCGTGGGGGAGTGATGCCAGCGCCTGTCGCTGGGCGACGGGTTCGGTGACCAACCGGTAGTCCCGCTCGTCCGATCCGGTGCCGAAGCCCGCAGTTGGGGTGAGGACGGCCCAGTCGAGCGCGGTGGTGTTCCGCAGGGCGGACAGCTGCCGTGCGTGTGCCGTGGCGAACGGCGTGAGCCGGGGCGGGAACAGGGTCGGGTCGTCCATCACGGCCGTGCCCGAGTCGAGTCGGAGGGTGGCCGTCAGGCCGACGGACACCAGGCGGCGGTTCGGTCGCCGCCAGTGGTGGTCGATGCCTGTGACGATGTCGGCGTAGTAGTCGAGGTCGAAGTCGTCGAACGACTCGGGTGGA
>JBDSAJ010000946.1:0-9056 GCA_039922235.1 Umezawaea sp. | reverse complement strand
GTCGCCGCGGTGACCGCGGCGACCCGGTCGCGTGCGGCCGTCCCGACCTGGCCACGTGGCAACCGGATGACCGCAGCACCGAGGCGCGGGAACTGGTCGACGAGCTGAGCCCGCGCGAGCAGCAGGTGCTCGCCCTGCTCGGCGCGCTCGAACCAGGAGATCGGCCGTGGAGACCTACTGACCGGCGCCGAGGCGTGGCACCCTGGGGGCGGACGCGCGTTGACGGTTGGGGAGCTGACCATGACCACGATGCGGTACCGGACGCTGGTGTCCGACAGCGCCCTGTGGACGGACTTCCCGTTCCGGGCCGGGGACGTGGTGCTCAGCCCGCCTGCGAAGTGCGGCACGACCTGGATGCAGATGCTGTGCGCGTTGCTGATCTTCGACACGGCCGAGTTCGACCGGCCGCTCACCAAGATCTCCCCGTGGCTGGACGCGGTCACCTACGACACGGCCGCGACGCTCGCCACGCTCGAAAGCCAGCGGCACCGGCGGTTCATCAAGACCCACACACCACTCGACGGCCTGCCGTTCCACCAGGACGTGACCTACCTCTGCATCGGGCGCGACCCGAGGGACGCCATGCTGTCCTTCGAGAACGCCACGGCCAACATCCACCCGGACGCCATGCCCCCTGGCGGGCCCGACCCGCAGGTGGCCCAGCCCCCGGCGCCTGACCCGCTCGACCGGTTCTGGCTGTGGGCCGAGTCGGACCTCGTCAACGACTCGACGTCGTTCGGTGTGACCCTGGCCAACCTGGTCAACCACGTGCGAACGTTCTGGGAGCGCCGCGACGAGTCCCAGGTCGCGCTGTTCCACTACGCGGACCTCAAAGCCGATCTGCCCGGCCAACTGCGGCACCTGGCGCGGGTGCTGTCGATCGAGATCAGCGAGCAGCGCATCGGCGAACTGGCCACCGCGGCGACCTTCGACCACATGCGCGGCCACGCCGACGAACTGGCCCCAGGTGTCGACGCGAAGCTGTGGCGCAGCAACGAGGACTTCTTCCGCTCCGGCACCAGCGGTCAGTGGCGCAACCTGCTCGACCCCGCCGCACTCGACCGCTACCACCGCCGCGTGGCCGAACTGGCCCCGCCCGACCTCGTCGAGTGGCTCCACCGACCGTAGGCGACTGGGTCTGCCCCGGCGGGTGTCACCGCGACCAACTGCCTGGTCCATCGAGGCGAGAGGGATCGGACCGCCGGTGATTCATGCAGGCGGTAGCACCGCTGGTCGCCAAGATCGTTGGCCTGCGGAGGCGGCGGGCAGGCTCGCCGCCGACCACGTCCGGCACGCGGCCGCCATCCGCGAGAAGCACCCCGGACAACCCGACCGCACGTATGCGGTCACGGTTCCTCGCGCTGCGAGTCCGGCCGGCCAACCGCACCATCCCCCGCGGCGCCTCCCCGAGTAGCCACCCGGCGGTCCCTCCCGCCCGCCGACATCCGCTGCGGGACCTGGTGCGGCCGGCCAAGATCCGCTGTCACACCGATGATCACCGGCTGGTGATCCACAGCCCTACGGCGCGGAATTCGTTGTCGCTACGAGCATGTGACGCCAAGACAGCCCGAGGGGTTGCCGGAGGACGTGTTCCCGCCGCCGTCCGTCACCGAGCCGGGGACTGCCTCGATGCCGTAGTCGGCGTTTCCCTTGGTGGTGTTTCCGGTGATCTCCACAGGGCCGTTGGCGGGAACGTTCACGTGGATCCCGTCGTCGATCGGGCGGCCGGCGTTGTCGACCCGCCCTCCGGACCTCTTTCCGTTCGACTTCAGGGTGTTCGCCTCGATTCGCACCCAGTAAACGCCATTGTTCACCGAGGACTCGAGAAGAACCCCGGCGACCGCGTTGTCGGTGAACGTGTTCCCGGATACCGTGATCCCGTCCTCCATGCCGGTGAAAATGTCGGATGCGTCCACCCCGATCTGATTTCCGGTGAACCTGTTCCCGATGATGCGGAGATTGGCGGACGAGACCGCCTGCTGAACGAATACCGCGCGATCACCGTTGCTGAAACGGTTGTTGACGATGGTGGTGTTGCGAGACGCGTTCAGCACCCTGATGTACCCCTGGTTGAAGACGTTGCCGGACACCATCAATTCATCCGCCTCGCGCAGGCTTATCCCTGACCTGATGAAGGTACTCCGCGTGAGGGAGCCGTTGTTTGCGTTTGTCGAGTAGAATATCGCGCTGTCGATGAAGGTGGAACCGGAAATGACCGGCGACCGACTGGTGGCCGCGAAGTTAATTCCGGACTGGATGAATTCGGTATTGGAGATGGTCAGCCCGGACGTCGTGTTTATGTCCACTCCGCCGCGGCGGATCTTGCAGTTGGTCAACTTCAGGTTGGTGCTGTTGTCCACAGTCAGGATGTTGTGGCCGACGTTGTCGGCGATGGTCAAATTGACCATCTCGCCATCTGTGGACCCGGCGAAGAACGCTCCGCGGTCGAAATTTGAGATTTTGCCGTTCCGAATGCGGACGTTGGCCTGTCCGACCACGGCGATGCCGGTATCGGTTCCGGATCCGGTGATGCTGTGACCGTTGAGGTTCAGGACGATACCGCCGGCCTTGACGATGAGGCCGGGACCCGTGCAGTGCAGATCTGCGGAAAGCCTGATGTCGGAGGTGACGGTATCGCCGCACTGGACCGGAGGCGACGGCGTGACGGCGGTGCGCGTTCTGCTCCGCGAGTCCTTGAGCCCACCTGCGGTCGAAGTCAGCCAGGCGGTTCCCGGCATTGATGAAATGGCCTGGTCCAATCCTACGGTCGCCGGGCCTGCCAGGAGAGATGCGGCGGCAGCCAGAACAGCTGCGCGATGGCGAGCGTTACCCCATCGCTGGATCAGTCGAGATCCTGCTCGTCGAGTGAATTGTGGAACACGCATCGGTCACGTCCACATCTTGACCCGCTCGCGCAAATGGAGCCATCCTTTGCGCATGGCCGAGGGTCCTCCGGCCTACCCGTCGCCTGGTTGACGCGTAGAGTATTCGGTGTATCGCCACGCTGACTGCAGCGTTACAGCCTCATCGCTATTACCGATACTCATTCCACAGAGCCTGGAAAGACGATCGGGTGGTATTGCTCCAAATGGGCGCGGAAGTTTCACCCTAAGAGATCAGCACGTGATGAGGAGCGTCCGGATAGGCTTCACTGTAGCGCTTCAACTGGTTGAGTCCGAGACCGGACAATACTTTGACCTCTGCGACGCAGCGTTTCTCGGCGCTTACGGTGATGAGAAGATCGATGCGGTCGTGGCAGGCCGGGTCAGTCTGCCTCGGGCGTGGTCCGGTGCGTCGCCTGCCGTACGTGGTGTGCGATCAGGGCGTAGGTCTTCCTGGCCTGATCGAAGTCCCTGGCGTCGTAGTTGTGGTCGACGCCAGGGATGTCGCGGTGTTCGACCAGCGCACCCGCTCGCCGGAGTCGTTCCGCGTAGCGCCTTCCCTCCCCGCGGAGAAGGTCGAACTCCGGGGTGAGCACGAGTGCGGGTGCGATACCCGTGATGTCCGCGGTGTCCGCCGGGTGTGCCGGGGAGACCAGCCGGTCGGTGCGCTCCCGCTCGTCCGGCACGTACGCGGTGTTGAAGACCTCCGCCATCCACGGCCGCAACATCGGCTTGGCGATGGCGGACCGCTTGTCCCGTGCGTGGGTCGCGAGGTCGAGCGGGGCGTAGTGCAGGACCTGGAGTGCGATCGGCGGTCCGCCCTGTTCCAAGACCTGGCGCGCCACCGCTGCCGCGAGCCCACCGCCCGCGCTCTGCCCGCCCACCAAGAGCCTGCCGCCGTCCCAGCCCTGTGCGGCGCCGTGCTCGGCAACCCACTCGACGACCTCGAACGCCTGGCGGGCCGGGGCCGGGAACCGGTGTTTCGGGGCGACGGCGTAGTCCACGTTGACCACGACCACCCCCGCCTCCGCGGCGAGGTACCGACACAGCGGGTCGTCCAACTCCTTCATCGCCAGGATGTAGCCACCGCCGTGGAAGTTGACGTAGACCGGCGGACGTTCGTCTTGCCCTTCGGGCAGGTACACCACGACACGCGCCGGGGCGACCGAGGTCGGGATCGTCAGCTCGCGGGTGTTGCGCGGGAACTCCGGGAAGCGGGAGTGCGGAGAACCCGCGCCACCGTTCGGGAGCAGCCTCGTCAACTGGACGAGGCCTTGCAAGGTCTTCGCGACGACCGTGGACACCGACCGCTTGGCAAGGATGGACATGAGGTCCCGTTCGGTCAGGAGGGCTTCTGCAACGCGTCGCCCAGCGCCCGCGCCTGCTCGCGCCAGAACTGCCGGGAGACTTCGGTCTTGGCGAACACCTGGTCGAACCCGTGGAACGCGCCAGAGACGATGTGGAGTCCACAGTGGATGCCGCTGTCATTGAGCCTGCGCGCGTACTCGACGTCCTCGTCGTGGAACAGGTCCAGGGTGCCGACGCCGATCCAGGCAGGAGCGAGCCCGCTGAGGTCCTCGCGGCGAGCCGCGGCGAAGTACGGGGATACATCCGGGCCCCCGACGGCGTCGCCGAGGTAGGACGACCAGCCGTACCGGTTGCTCTTGGCCGTCCACATCCGCACATCGAGGTCGCCCAGGTCGGTCCTGGCCGTCGTGCGGTCGTCCAGCATCGGGTAGACCAGCAGCTGGAACACCGGCCGGATCTCGGCGCGGTCGTGGGCGAGCAGCGCGAGACCGGCGGCGATCCCGCCACCCGCGCTGGCGCCACCGATCGCGATGCGGTCGACGTCGATGCGCAGGTCCTCCGCACAGGCGACCAGGCCGCGCAGCGCGGCGTAGGCGTCCTCGACCGCGGCGGGCGCGGGGTTGTCCGGCCCGAGTCGATACCGAACCGCGGCGACGGTGATCCCGAGTTCGCGGGCGAAGGCGATGTTCGACCGGTCGTCCTGCTCCGGGGATCCGAAGATGAGCCCGCCCCCGTGCACCCACAGCAGAACCGGAGCCGCCGCCGTCAAGCCGAGGGGCTGGAACACCCGCAGCGACACGGGCGGGGCGCCCTCCGGGCCGGGCACGGTCACCTCGCGAACGGTGACATCGGGACCAGGGTCGACCCCGCGCGGCTTCAATCTCCGCATCACCCGCGACATCACGGGTCCGTAGGACGTCTTGGGGATGAAGCGCGCCCGCGCGAGTTCGACGTGGTAGGCACTCACGGGTTTCCTCCGGTCCGAGTGGTGAACCTGAACGCAACATCGTGCAGGTACGACGACGGCGGCGCAGCACAAGGCCCGAGTGGGCTACCTGTAGTAGCCGCCGGTCTACCTCGGCATCGACAGCCTGGCCCAGCACGGGACAATCGACCGCACGGCCCCCGGCCACGCCCACTACGAGTGCCAGTTCGACCAGCCCACGATCACCCTCGACGGCAGGCCCTTCGTCGACAACGGCCACCTCCTGCTCCTCGACGACCCCGAAATCCGGGAACTGGCCGGGGAGTTCGGACCCGCCGACATCCTCCTCGACCCCAACCCCGCCCCGCTACAGCCGCTGACCACAACCACGGGCAGGGCTCGTCACCAGAAAGAGGATCCACTCATGCCCGTACCGAAGGTCCGTCACCTCGCCGCGCTGGGCAGTTCCTTCGCCTCGGGACCGGGCATCGAGCCCTTCGCGGACAAGAGGGCGTGGCGTTCGAGTCGCAACTACGCCCACCTGCTGGCCGAGCGCCTCGGCTGCGACCTGACCGACCTCACCGTCGCCGGAGCCACCACCGCCACGATCCTGGAACGCCCGCAACGCATGCTGTGGCGCACCTTCCCACCTCAGCTCTCCCGGCTTCCACGGGACGCCGACCTCGTGACCGTGACCGCGGGTGGCAACGACCTCGACTACATCGGCAGCATGATCGCGCTGTCGTACCGCGCCTGGCTCTCGCAACGCCGGACGACCCGTGTCCTCGCGCCGCTCGTCGCTCGGCACGGTCTCCCGGCACTCACCAAGAGCGTGCTCGATCAGACCGCTTCGAACCTCGTCGCGATCGTGGCCGCGATCACCAGGCAGGCACCGGGTGCCCGCGTGGTACTCGTCGACTACCTCACCGTCCTCGACGCCGATACGCCGACCAGCCCGGACGCGCCGTTTCCCGCCGCGATCCGCGACGCACTGCGGGCGGTCGCCGGAGGCCTGGCCGACGCCTTCGCGGGCGCGGCGAAGCTCTCCGGCGCTGAACTGGTGGCGATGAGTCGGCTCAGCGAGGGACACGGAGTCGGCTCTGCGCACCCGTGGGTGAACGCGTTCATCCCCAAGCAGCCGACAGCGTCATTCCACCCGACGATCGAGGGGATGAACGCGGTCGCCGACGCAGTGATCAACTACCTGGACAGCTGACCCCGCCGCGGGCGGACGGCCTCGGGTTGACTCATACCTGGGCGCGCCGGCGTACGGCGTAGCCGTACTGGTGCGGCCAGCGAGGCTCGGCGCCGAGCGTGAGTGCGGCGTGCTGGGGCCAGTACGGGTCGCGGAGCAGTTCGCGGCCGAGGAGTACGGCGTCGGCCTGGCCGCTGGCGATGATGTCCTCGGCCTGCTGCGGGTCGGTGATCAGTCCGACCGCGCCGGTGGGGATGCCGGTCGCGTTGCGGGCTTGGGCTGCGAAGGGCACCTGGTAGTTGGGGCCGGCGGGGATCTTGGCATCGGGGACCATGCCGCCGGTCGAGACGTCGAGCAGGTCGATGCCGTGGGCCTGGAGTTCCTTGGCGAGTCGGATGGTGTCCTCACCGGTCCAGCCTTCGCGTTCGTCCGACGGGTTTTCGCTCAGCCAGTCGGTGGCGGAGGTGCGGAAGAAGACCGGGAGGTGTTCGGGCCACACGGCCCGGACGGCGTCGACCACCTCCAGCGGGAAGCGCAGGCGGTTCTCGAAGGCGCCGCCGTAGGCGTCGGTGCGGTGGTTCGCGGCGGGAGAGAGGAAGGAGTTGATCAGGAAGCCGTGTGCGCCGTGCACCTCTGCCACCTGGAATCCCGCGGCGAGGGCGCGGCGGGCTGACTCGGCGAAGTCGCCTACGAGTCGCTCGATTTCGTCCGTGGTCAGCTCATGGGGGACGGGCACGCCGTCGAAGGCTGCCGGGCTGGGGCCGATGGGAAGCCACCCGCCCTCCGCCTCGGGCACGTACCGGTCACTGAGCCAGGGCCTGTCGAGCGAGGTCTTGCGACCGGCGTGGGCGAGTTGGATGGCTGGTACCGCACCGTGTGAGCGGATCGCGGAGGCGATGCGGGTGAACGCCTCCTGCTGCCGGTCGTTCCACAACCCCAGGTCCCAGGGGCTGATGCGACCTGCGGGGCTGACCGCGGTGGCTTCGGCCATCACCAGTCCCGCGCCACCGACCGCCCGGTCGGCCAGGTGCGTGAGGTGGAAGTCCGTCGGCACACCGATCTCCGGACCCGAGGAGGCAGCGGAGTACATGCACATCGGGGACATCCAGGCGCGGTTGGGGATTTCGAGCGATCGGAGGGTGAGAGGGCTGAACAGGGCACTCACGAGTACACGGCTGCTTTCTGGTCGAGGGGGCTGGTGAGGCGCGGCGCCAGGCCGAGCGTCGAGCAGCGGCCTGGCGTTGTGCCTCGGTTCAGGCCGGCAGCCGGGTGTCGATGACGAAGCTGATCTCGATCAGCTGACCGGCGAAGAACAGCGATTCGACACCAACGGTGGAACTGGTCGGCCGGTGGTCGCCGAAGTAGGCGAGATTGGCGGCTGCCATCGCGTTGTTGTACGCGGGCAGGTTCACCACGAACTGGGTTTCCGAGACGACCTGGTTGCGGGTGACGCCATAGTGGGTCAACACCTTCTCGAAATTGGCATAAACCTGAGCGGTTTGCGCGTCGAAGTCGTTCGGAAACAGGAAATTACCCGCCTCGTCGTGGGACAACTGCCCGGAGACGTAGATCGTCTCGCCGACCTTGATGGCCTGCGCGAAACCGAACTCGCGCTCGCCGGCGATGTTGTGGCTGTAGGTCTGCACGCCCATGTTGTTTCCCTCTCGACTCTTGTTGACTGTCAGATGTGAACAGTGGTTCAGGCTGGGCGTCGACCGGTGAGCCGGTCGACCGCGTCGGCCACCGGGATGTCGCCGGTGGTGAGTTCGACGATCACCCGCCCGAGGGCAGGCTCGTGCAGGGCCGCGTCGATGAACGCCGCCACGTCGTCTCGGGGAACGTCGCCGTACTCGATGGCGGGGCCGGCGGTGATCCGGCCGGTTCCGGGTTCGTCGTTCAGGGTGCCGGGGCGGACGATGATCCAGTCGAGTTCGGTGCGGGCCAGGTACACGTCGGCGGTCTTCTTGACCTTGGCGTAGTGCTCGAACCCCTCGGTGGAACCCTGGCCGCGCAGGGCGTCCGGGAACACCGAGACGAGGACGAAGCGTGACACGCCGGCGCGGGTGGCCGCGTCCGCGGCCTTCTCCAGGCCCCGGCCGTCGATCGCGGTCGTCAGGTCCCGGCCGGTGCCGTGGGCGCCTGCCGCGAAGACGACGGCATCGTGCCCACTGAACTTCGCCGCCAGTTCGTCGACCGTGTCGTTGATGAGGTCGCCGGTCAGCGGTGTCGCGCCGGTGGCCCGCACGGTGTCGGCCTGCGCCGGAGCGCGGTGCAGGCCGGTCGCCTCGTCACCACGATCGACGAGGCGGACGGCGAGGCGCCGCCCAACGCCTCCGGCTGCGCCGATGAGGAATACCTTCATGATCAACTTCCTTCCCGAGGTTCGAACGAGTCCCTGCCGGCGGTACCAGTCAGCCGGTGATGGCGGTCACGCGGATCTCGACGCGCATCTGCGGAAGCCCCAGGGCGGTGACTCCGCTCGCGGTCCAGATAGGCGCGCGGTCGCCCATCCGCGTGCGGAGCTGTTCCACCATCACCCGGTTGTGGTCGTCGAACGACCCGTTGCCGAGTACGTGGTACGAGTTCACGTGCACGACGTCGGCCCAAGTCGCGCCCGCTGTGGCCAGGGTGCGCTCGACGTTCTCGAACGCCTGCGCGGTCTCGTCCTGGAGCGACTCGGGGAAGCCGAGCTCGTCGTCCCAGCCGCCCTGGCCTGCCGTCTCGACCCGGTCGCCGATGCGCACGG
>JBDSAJ010000945.1:0-4684 GCA_039922235.1 Umezawaea sp. | reverse complement strand
GGCTCCAGGGCGCCGGAATCGCGTCCTGGAGCCACTTTCGGTCAGTCGGTGCCGGACTCCAGCGCGGCGTGGTCGAGCAGTTCGTCGTCACCGGTGACCATGCCGCGGGACGCGATCACCTCCGCGCCACCCTCGGGCATCGCGCCGATCAGTTCGGTCGGGGGAGTCTGGGCGGCGCCGAGCAGCGTGGCGTGCTGCGTGCCGACCATGCCGAGCCCGACGTACTGCTCCAGCTTCGCGCGGGAGTCGGCGATGTCGAGGTTGCGCATCGTCAGCTGGCCGATGCGGTCCAGCGGCCCGAACGCGGAGTCCTCGGTGCGCTCCATGGACAGCTTGTCCGGGTGGTAGCTGAACGCGGGCCCGGAGGTGTCCATGATCGAGTAGTCCTCGCCGCGCCGCAGCCGCAGGGTCACCTCGCCGGTGACCGCCATGCCGACCCACCGCTGGAGCGACTCGCGGATCATCAGCGCCTGCGGGTCGAGCCAGCGGCCCTCGTACATCAGCCTGCCGAGCCGACGGCCCTCGGAGTGGTAGGTGGCGAGGGTGTCCTCGTTGTGCACCGCGTTGACCAGCCGCTCGTACGCGGCGTGCAGCACGGCCATGCCCGGCGCCTCGTAGATGCCGCGGCTCTTGGCCTCGATGATCCGGTTCTCGATCTGGTCCGACATGCCCATGCCGTGCCTGCCACCGATGGTGTTGGCCTCCAGCACGAGGTCGACGGCGTTGGAGAACTCCTTGCCGTTGAGGGTCACCGGCCTGCCCTGCTCGAAGCCGATCGTGACGTCCTCGGTCACGATCTCGACCTCGGGGTCCCACGACCGCACGCCCATGATCGGCGCCACGATCTCGATGCCCGTGTCCAGGTGCTCCAGCGACTTGGCCTCGTGCGTCGCGCCCCAGATGTTCGCGTCGGTGGAGTAGGCCTTCTCCGTGCTGTCCCGGTAGGGCAGGTCGCGGGCGAGCAGCCACTCCGACATCTCGGTGCGGCCACCCAACTCGTTGACGAAGTCGGCGTCCAGCCACGGCTTGTAGATGCGCAGCGAGGGGTTCGTCAGGAGGCCGTAGCGGTAGAACCGCTCGATGTCGTTGCCCTTGAAGGTGGAGCCGTCGCCCCAGATCTGCACGTCGTCGGCGAGCATCGCGCGTACCAGCATGGTGCCGGTGACGGCCCGCCCGAGCGGGGTGGTGTTGAAGTAGGTGCGGCCACCGGACCGGATGTGGAACGCTCCGCAGGCCAGCGCCGCGAGCCCTTCCTCGACGAGGGCGGCCCGGCAGTCGACCAGTCGGGCGACCTCCGCGCCGTAGGCCGAGGCGCGTCCTGGCACCGAGCCGATGTCGGGCTCGTCGTACTGGCCGATGTCAGCGGTGTACGTGCACGGCACTGCCCCCTTCTCGCGCATCCACGCGACAGCTACCGAGGTGTCGAGCCCGCCTGAGAAGGCGATCCCGACACGTTCACCGACAGGCAGGGAAGTGAGTACCTTGGACACGACGCAATTATATGCACATGGATGCATGATCATGCAAAGCGTTTCGGGTCACGCGGGGGTCGAGTTGGCCTTGCCGTGCCCGTGAGAGGGCCGAGATCACCCGATCGCGGCAAGGGCTGGGGGGCACACGTCCCCGCTGCCTCCTCATCCGGAAGCGGAACGTCCGGAATGGACCCTATTCTGCCGACCATGACCGAAGCGCGTGCCAAGAAGGCCGGCCCGTTCAGCGAGGAGCAGGTGCGGATCGTCCCGGCCAACGAGGTCCCGTGGGAGGACCTGAGGGCGGTCTTCGGCACTGCGGACTACCCGTCGCGCTGCCTGTGCCAGAGGTTCAAGGTCACCGGCTGGGTCTGGCGGGACACCACGCTGGAGCAGCGCGCGGCGATGCTCCAGGCGCAGGCCTCCTGCGGTGACCCGAACGCCGCCGCCACCAGCGGGCTCGTGGCCTACGTCGAGGACGAGCCCGCCGGCTGGGTGGCGGTCGAGCCGCGCACGGCGTACCCCAAGCTGCGCGGCCTGCGCGTCCCGTGGACCGGTCGGAACGAGGACAAGGACGACGTCGGTGTGTGGGCGGTGACGTGCTTCGCGGTCCGGAAGGGCTACCGGGGGCGCGGCCTCACCTACCCGCTGGCCTGCGCCGCGGTCGACTTCGCGCGCGAGCGCGGGGCCCGTGCGCTCGAGGCGTACTCGATGATCACCGTGCCCGGCAAGGAGATCACCTGGGGTGAGCTGTACGTCGGCGCCCGGCAGGTGTTCGCCGAGGCCGGGTTCGCCGAGGTCGGCCACCCCACCCCGCGGCGGGTGGTCATGCGGGTGGACTTCCCGCCGCGGTGATCGGCGGCTCAGAAGCTGCGCAACACCGAGACGACGGTGCCCAGCACTTCGGCCCGGTCGCCGTCGATGACGTCGTAGGCCGGGTTGCGCGGTTCGAGGTAGACGTGGTCGTCGCGGCGGCGGTAGACCTTCACGGTGGCTTCGCCGTCGATCATCGCGGCGACGATCTGGCCGGAATGGGCCTCGGACTGCTGGCGCACGACGACGATGTCGCCGTCGCAGATCGCGGCGTCGACCATCGAGTCGCCGCGCACCCTCAGGCCGAAGACGGTGCCCCGCCCGGTGAGTCCGCGCGGCAGCGTCAGCACGTCGTCGACGTGCTCCTCGGCCGCGATGGGGCTGCCCGCGGCGATGTGGCCGACGACCGGCACGGCCACGGAGTCCTCGGAGGCTTCCCGCGTCCGGGGCTCGTCCAGGAACAGCCGGACGTCGATCGGCCGGGACATCGACGTGGAGCGCCGCAGGAAACCCTTCTCCTCCAGGCTGGTCAGGTGCTTCGACACCGACGAGGACGACCGCAGGCCGACGGCGTCACCGATTTCCCGCGTGCTCGGCGAATACCCGTGTTCGTGCACCGAATCCCGGATCGTGGCCAGTATTCGCTGCTGGCGCTCGGGCAGGGAGGAGGCGTCCAGGTGCTCGGGGTCGGCAAGATCGTCGTAGGCGGTCACCGGTGGAATGGTAGAGGTGGTGGGATGACCGGCACGCGCGGCCTGTGGAAGCTTTGCCACGCATTGTCGTATTCCCGTGCAAAGTGCAATTTGCTCCCTTTCGGCGGGTCGGAAGAATTACCGGTAGCGGCGGAACCCGCAGGTGGTCGGCGGCGTCTTCCACGTGACGATCGCGCCCCGGAGGTATCCGGGTCGGGCTGACGTCCGCTCGACGAGAGGAGCACCGCCGATGACCGACCGCGCCGATCGCATCGTGGAAGTCCTGGAGGACGCGTTCAAGGACCTGGTGTCCGCCGACCCGGCCGCGTTCCGGCACAAGTTCCGCAAGATGGCGGCCGAGCCGTTCGCGTTCTACCGGGGCAGCGCGTGCCTGTTCTACGCGGACATGGCCGAGGAACCGGACGAGTGGGCCGACGAGCGGACCAGCCGGGTGTGGATCCAGGGTGACCTGCACGCGGAGAACTTCGGCACCTACATGGACGCCGAGGGCACGCTGGTGTTCGACGTCAACGACTTCGACGAGGCCTACCTCGGGGCGTTCACCTGGGACGTGCGGCGGTTCGCGGCGAGCATGGCGCTGCTGGGGTGGCGCAAGGCTCTGCCCGACCGGATCATCGAGGACCTGGTGCGGACGTACGTCGCCGCGTACGTCGGGCAGGTCCGGTCGTTCGCCGAGAACCCGAACGACGAGCTGTTCAGCCTGCGCCTGGACAGCACGACGGGGGTGCTGCACCAGGTGCTGCTGCGGGCCCGGCTGGCCACGCGGATCGAACTGCTCGACGAGACCACGGTGATCGTGGACTACGAGCGCCGGTTCCGCCGCGACCGCTCGGGCGTGCGGGAACTCGGCGACGACGAGCGGGCGCGGGTCGAGCGGGCGTTCGCGGGCTACCTGGACACCATCCCCAGCGGCAAGAAGGCCAGCAGCAGCCTCACCTACGCGGTCAAGGACGTGGTGGGGCGCAGCGGGTTCGGCATCGGCTCGGCCGGGCTGCCCGCGTACAACGTGCTGGTCGAGGGGCGCACGCAGGCGCTGGAGAACGACGTGGTGCTGTCGATGAAGCAGGCGAACGTGGCCGCGCCCAGCCGGATCGTGCTCGACGAGCGCATCCGGGAGTACTTCACCGACCACGGGCACCGCACGGCCGTGTCCCAGCGGGCGTTGCAGGCGCACGCCGACCCGTGGCTGGGGCACACCGAGGTCGACGGCGTCGGCTACGTCGTGGCCGAACTGTCGCCGTACGTCTCCGACCTGGACTGGTCGGACCTGACCGAGCCCGCGGACATGCTGCCCGTGCTGGGCTACCTCGGCCGGGCGACGGCCAAGATGCACTGCGTGGCCGACTCGGACTCCGAGCAGACACTGGTGGCCTTCCAGTGCGAGGAGGCCATCGCGACCGCGATCGGCGGCAGGGACGAGGCTTTCGCGGACTCCATCGTCGAGTTCGCGCTGAGGTACGCCGAGCAGACCCGCGAAGACCACCGGCTGTTCGTCGACGCCTTCCGCGGTGGCCGGATCAAGGGCGTCGAGTCGACGGAGACAGCGTGTTGACAGCCGGACGGCTCGGTCGGCGGACGGTGTGCCCGCCGACCGAGCCGTATCGTCGCCGGCAGGTGCAACTGGCGACCGATCGGTGGTAGCTCATGGCGGGTGTCCGGACTCGAGGGCTCTGGCGGTGGGCCGTCGTG
>JBDSAJ010000944.1:0-3404 GCA_039922235.1 Umezawaea sp. | reverse complement strand
CGCCCACATGAAGGCCAGGAGGGCCCTCACGCCGGCCGCCTTGTTCCACGCGTCGCCGGGCATCCGTTCCCAGAGCGAGCCCTTGCCGTGGACGACCTCGTCGTGCGACAACGGCAGGACGAAGTGCTCGGTCCACGCGTAGTCGATCGCGAACGTCATCTCGCCGTGGTGGAACGTCCGGTGGACCGGCTCGTGGCCGAGGTAGGACAACGTGTCGTGCATCCACCCCATGTTCCACTTGAACCCGAACCCGAGACCGCCCAGGTGCGTGGGGCGGGTGACACCGGGCCACGCGGTCGACTCCTCGGCGATCATCATCACGCCGGGGTGCCGCCGGTACACGGTCGCGTTCAGCTCCTGCATGAACCGCACGGCGTCCAGGTTTTCCCGGCCGCCGTACTGGTTGGGCAGCCACTGCCCTTCCTTGCGGGAGTAGTCGAGGTACAGCATCGAGGCCACGGCGTCGACCCGCAGGCCGTCGAGGTGGAACTCCTCGATCCAGTACAGCGCGTTCGCGACGAGGAAGTTGCGGACCTCGTTGCGGCCGAAGTCGAACACGAGCGTGCCCCAGTCGGGCTGCTCGCCGCGGCGCGGGTCGGCGTGCTCGTACAGCGCGGTACCGTCGAACTTCGCCAGCGCCCAGCTGTCCTTGGGGAAGTGCGCGGGCACCCAGTCCACGATCACGCCGATGCCGCGCTGGTGCAGGACGTCCACGAAGTAGCGGAAGTCGTCCGGCGACCCGAAGCGGGACGTGGGCGCGTAGTACGAGGTGACCTGGTAGCCCCACGAGCCGCCGAACGGGTGCTCGGCGACCGGCAGCAGCTCGACGTGGGTGAAGCCGGTCTCGACCACGTAGTCGCCCAGCTGCTCCGCCAGTTCGCGGTAGTTCAGACCGGGCCGCCACGAGCCGAGGTGGACCTCGTAGGTGCTGACCGGCGCGTTGATCCACTTGGTGGCCTCGCGCCTGGTCTCCCACTCCAGGTCGTTCCACTCGTAGTCCGACACCGTGACGACCGACGCGGTCTGCGGCGGCTTCTCGGTGCCGAACGCCATCGGGTCGGCCTTCTCGTGCCAGTTCCCGTCGGCGCCGAGGATGCGGAACTTGTACTTGGTGCCGACCGGGATGCCGGGGATGAACACCTCCCACACGCCCGACGAGCCCAGCGAGCGCATCGGGTTCGCACGGCCGTCCCAGCCGTCGAAGTCGCCGATGACCCGCACACCGCGCGCGGTTGGTGCCCACACGGCGAACGAGACGCCATCGACGCGCCCCAACGGGGTGTCGTAGCCGCGGTGGTGCGCGCCGAGCACGTCCCACAGCCGTTCGTGACGACCCTCGCCGATCAGGTGCAGGTCCAGCTCGCCGACGGTCGGCAGCCAGCGGTACGGGTCGTCGACCACGACGACGTCGCCGTCGTAGTCGATCTCCAGCCGGTAGTCGCCGGGGTGGTCGGGGAGCTTGCCCGCGAACAGGCTGTCGACCACGCGCGGCAGGTCGTGCTTCTCACCGCCCGCCAGGACGGCGACGGACTTCGCGCCCGGCCGCAGCGCGCGGGCCACGACACCGCCCGCGACGTGGTGCACACCCAGCACCGAGTGCGGATCGTGGTGCGCTCCGGCCAGCAGCCGGTCCACATCGCTCGGCGACGGTGCGGCGTCAGGAAGTTCGGCCGGTTTGGCGTTCACGATGCCGTCACGCTCCTTCTCCGGTGATCCGGGCGATCGACGACAGGGGAACCGTCAACCACTCCGGCCTGTTCGCGTACTCGTAGGCGACCTCGTAGACCGCCTTGTCCAGCTCGAAGGCCCGCAGCAGTTCCCCGTGCCGCCTCGGATCGCCGACCGATTCCGCCGCCGCTTCCGCGTAACCCTCGCAGAAGGCCGCGCGGTTGCGCCGCGACCACTCCAACGCCCGTTCGGTGAGCAGGGGGTCCTCGTCCTGCCCCACGAGCATCTGGTGCGCCGCGTAGTCGAAGGATCGCAGCATTCCGGCCACATCGCGAAGGGGGGATTTGAGCGCGGCCCGCTCCTCGGCGGGCGCGGCGGGCTCGCCCTCGAAGTCGATCAGCAGCCAGCCCTGCACGGTGCGCAGGACCTGGCCGAGGTGCAGGTCGCCGTGGATGTACTGCACGGCGATCGCGTCCTGGCCGCCGAGCGCCTTCTCGAACGCCTCGCGCAGCGCGGGCACGTACGGCTCCAGCGCCGGGACCATGGCGGCGACGGTGTCCAGCCGGGAGTTCATCGCCCGCACGGTCGCGGTGATGTCGTCCTCATCCGCGTCCTGCTGCCCGAGCGCCCGTTCCAGGTCCGCGTGCACGGTTGCCACGGCGTGTCCGAGCCGGGTGGCCTCGGCGGCGAAGTCACCGCCCGCCTGGTCGGCGTGCAGCGCCTCCGACTCGGCCATCAGGTCGCGCACGCTGGTGGTCGCCATCGCCCAGCCGTCGACCGCGTCCGGCAGGAACTGCTGGAGCATCCCGATGGTGACGGGCTGCCCGGACAGCTCACCGGTGATCGACCCGAGCGGCTGCGCGATGTGCTCGCAGCCGACCTTGCGCAGGGCGCGGTGCAGCACGAGGTCCGGGTTCGGCCCGAACGAGAGCTTGCGGAACAGCTTGAGGATGTACTGGCTGCCGAAGATGATCGACGTGTTGCTCTGCTCGGACGTGATGGGCCGCCCGCGCAGCCCGCCCGTCAGCTCGGCGTCCGGCTCGTGCTCGAAGCTCAGCCCGTCGACCTCGCGGCCCTCGACGATCAGGTCCAGCAGGTGGCCGGTCAGCTCCGCGTCACCGGTCGCGTCGTAGGACTCGTCGCGGTCGGTCACCAGCAGCTGGTACGGCTCGGTGCGGTCGCCCTGCTCGACCTCGATCACCACGTGCAGCAGCAGGGGGTCGTCGAGCAGCACGCTCGTCCGAAGGGGACGGACCGAGCCCACCGCCCGGTCCTTGCCCGCGAACCAGCGTTGCGCGGGAAGCCACCCCGGCAGCTCCGTCAGCAGCTTCTCGACCAGTTCCTGGGATTCGGTCACGTCGCTCACCTCGATTCGCCGTCGTCGCCCACGGTGGCCAGTTGGAACCAGTAGAACCCGTGGCCGGGCAACGTGAGCAGATAAGGCAGTTCACCGACCTGCGGGAAGTGCACCCCGCCGGTCAGCTCGACCGGGGTGGTGCCCCGGTGCTCGGACAGGTCTAGTTCCACGGGTTGGGGGAACCTCGACAGGTTGTTGACGCACAGGACGATGTCCTCGTGGCCGTCCGGGCGCATCCAGCGCCGCTTGTAGGCCAGCACGCTCGGGTTCGACCCGCCCAGGTCGATGAAGGTGCCCTCGGCGAGCGCGTGGTGCTGCTTGCGCACCTCGATCATCCGCCGGGTCCAGTTCAGCAGCGAGGAGGTGTTGTTGAGCTGCG
>JBDSAJ010000943.1:0-39562 GCA_039922235.1 Umezawaea sp. | reverse complement strand
TGTCCAAGCAGGCTGGGACAGAGCCGATCGGCTGTCACCTCTACCGCGAGTTCGTCCTCGACAACCCGGATCCGGACCGCCTGCGACAGGCGTGGCAGGACCTCGTCGACCACCACGACATGCTCCGGGCGGTAATCGACGAGGACGGTACGCAGCGCGTCCTGCCGTCGCCTGGTGACTGGGACATGCCTGTGCACGAGGCCGAGCAGGTCGGCGGGATTCGGTCGCGACTGTCGGACCGTCGCTATGTCGCGGGCGAATGGCCGATGTTCGACATCGAAGTGAGCCGGGTGTCCGCTGAACGCGCGATTGTGCACCTGAGCCTGGACACGATCATCACCGACGCGCACGGGTACGCGTTGCTCCTCCGGCAGTGGTGTGGCCGCTACCACGATCCGGCGTTCCCGTTGCCACTGCCGGAGATCAGCGCACGTGACTGCGTACAGACGATCACTGGTCGGACGCAGGCGGACCGCACGGCGGATCTTGACTACTGGGCAGGCGAACTGGCCGGTCTTCCCCTCGGCCCCGCCGTGGTCGGTGGAGTGGACAGTGGCACGCGTAGGCCGCTTGATGCCACCGTATCGTCGGAGCAGTGGCACAAGCTCCGGAAAATCGCGTCCGAGCTCGCCGTCTCGCCGACTGCGCTGGTACTCGACTTGTTCACCCAGTGCCTCACCCGGATGGGGGCGCGGCGGCCGTTCTCGCTGGTCGTCACGACCAGCGAGCGACCGAAGTTGCCGCGTTCGGCCGATAATCTGGTCGGGCCTTTCACGTCGACCGCGATCCACGTGACCGAGCAGACCGACGACATGTCGTTCGCCGAGTCCGTTCAAGCCGCACACGCCGGCCTCCTGGAACACCTGCAGCACGGTTCGGTCTCCGGGATCGAGGCCGCACGGCGAGCCAAGGTCACGATGCCGCCGGTGGTGTTCACCAGCCTGCTCGACATCGACGTCGCCGGTGGATTCGGGGGCGCGATCGACTACGGAGTGAGCCAGACCAGCGATGTCGCACTGGACCACCAGATGTGGGAACAGGGCGGAGGACTACGTCTGCGGTGGGACGTGGACGACGCCCGGTTCGCCGCCGGTGACCTGGACACGGCGTTCGCCATCTTCCGCAACGCACTTGCGTCCGTGGACCTGTCGGAAGGGGAAGCACAGCCGCCGCACGAGCTGTCCCAGGCGTACATGGTCGCCCGGTTGTCCTCGGCGGATGACGTCGAGGGCTGCCAGTGCTATCGCGGCTACGAAGTCGAGGACCTCGACTTCGAGCGGCTCTCGCGTGCGGTGCGCTGGCTCGTGGACGGTTACGACGTGCTGCGTGCGCGGTTCACCGCAGAAGGCGTACGGGTCAGGGATCGTGGTCCGGCCGAATGGTCCATCCCCGTGATCGACATGGACGATCACGAGCGGCTTCGTGCTCGGATGACCTCAGTGCCCGTTCCGCTGGGTCAATGGCCGTTGATCGATGTCCGGGTGACGAGGGACGCCACCGGACTGTCCACGGTGCACTGCGCGATCGACCTGCTCGTCGGCGACGCGCCTACCATCCACACACTCTTCCGCGAACTGTGGCGGCGTTATGACGACGAAAATTCCCTCGTCCGTGCCCGGAAGGACGTGGGGAAACCCAATCGCCGAGCGAATACCGAATACTGGCACGAGCGACTGGCTGACATCCCGAGCGGTCCGGCGCTGCCGGAGCCGTCGGCCGACCGGGACCGCTTCAGGCTGGCCGGAAAGCTCACGGGATACCGTGAACTCGCCCGGCGCGCCGCGGCCATCGGACTCAGCCCGGACAGCGTGGTGCTGGCGGCATTCACCCGCGCGCTGTCCGAGCACTTCACCAGGCCGTACGCACTTCCGGTCGTACTCTGGCCACCCGAGGAGGAGGGGAGGCGGCTGGGAGAGTCCTCGTTCATGACCTGGCTGGCCGCGGCAGAGGGCTCCCTGTTGGCTGCGGCACACGACTACCAGGAACACCTGGACCGAGATCTGCAAGCAGACAGCACCGGCGCGTTGTCCGAGATGCGCAGGCTAATCCTGACGAGCGACAAACGGTACCCGATCGTCTACACCGGACTCGTTGACCTGACGGACCACCCATTGCCTGCCGGTGTCTCTGAGGGGCCATGGCTGACGAGCACACCCGACTGCGCGCTGGACTGCATTGGTGTCGTGGACGGCGACGAACTGGACTATGCCTGGGACTTCGTCGCCGGCGACCTCGCGGGACAGCCCGTCGCAGACCTGTTCGCGGCTTTCGCTCAAGAACTGGAACAGTTCAGGGACGACGCCGGGAAGCTCACACCAGAGGAACGGCAGAAGATCCTCTACACCTGGAACGACACCAAGTCCCCGATCCCCGACGACGGCCCGGTGCACCTGCTCTTCGAACGCGCGGCTCGGAACGATCCCGGCAGCATCGCGTTGCACTGGCGGGGTGGCAGCCTGAGCTATGGCGAACTGAACCGCCAGGCCAACAGGATCGCTTGGCGGCTACTGGACCACGGCGTCCAGCCGGGTGACATCGTGGCCGTCCACGTGCCACGCGGCCCGGACATGGTGGCGGCCGTGCACGGCATCCTCAAGGCAGGCGGCGCGTATCTGCCGGTCGATCCGACGCTGCCGCCCGCACGGGTGTCCGCGATCCTGGGTCTGGCCGACGCCCGAATCATGCTGACCACCTCGGCCAAACCTGGAAAGGCACCGACGGTCGTCGAAGTCGACCGCGATCCTTTGCTGCTGGGCGAACCTCGCGCGGATGAGAATCCACCGGCGACCTCCACCCAACATGACATCGCCTACGTCATCTTCACCTCCGGCAGCACTGGAACACCCAAGGGCGTTGCCATCGCGCACCGGTCGGTGCGGAACCTGATCGCATTCTGCGCGACGGAGTTCGCGCTCGAGAAGGACGACATCGGCCTGGCCGTGACGTCACTGGGATTCGACCTGTCGGTGTTCGACCTGCTCGGGATGCTGGGGCACGGCGCCGGTGTCTACATCGCCGACGAAGAGCAACAACGCGATCCCGCGCTGCTGCATGAAGTCCTGCGCAGCCACCCGATCACGTTGTGGAACTCGGCGCCGACCACGTTGCACCAGTTGACACCGCTGCTGGAGCGCGATCACGGCGACCAGGCCGCGGCCAACCTCAGGCTTGTCCTGCTGAGCGGTGACTTCATCCCGTTGTCGCTGCCGGGAAACATCCGGGAGAGCTTCCCCAACGCCGCCACGATCGCGCTCGGCGGACCGACCGAGACCACGGTCTGGTCCAACATCTTCCACGTCGGCACCGTGGATCCCGATTGGCGTTCGATCCCCTACGGCAAGCCCATCGCCAACACCCGCCACTACGTGCTCGACGAGGGCCTAAGGCCGTGCCCGGTCGGTGTGGAAGGCGACCTGTTCACCGCGGGTGACTGCCTCGCGATGGGCTACTACGGAAGGCCTGATCTGACCGCGGAACGGTTCGTCCCTGACCCGTTCGTGGACACCGGGGAGCAGATGTTCCGGACCGGCGACCGCGCCTTCTGGCGAGCTGACGGCAATCTGATCATCTCCGGCCGTGCCGACCGCCAGGTCAAGGTGCGCGGGCACCGCGTCGAACCAGGGGAGATCGAGCACTGCCTGAGGGGCCACCCATCGGTTCAGGACGTCGTGGTCCTGGCCAGGCGTGACGATTCAGGCGACGACCGACTGGTGGCGTACGTCGTGGCCACGGCCGGTGCAGAGCCGGACTCCTCCGAGCTTCGGGCTCACGCCGCGCGTGAGCTACCGCCCTACCTGGTGCCGACGTTCGTGGCCTTCGTGCCGTCGTTTCCCGCCACTGCCAACGGGAAGCTCGACCGGGAAGCGCTGCCATGGCCGATCCGGCCCGCGGTACCACCCGTGGTCGCCGAGGCACCTGTGCCCTTCGTCCACGAGGTGGCCAAGATCTTCGCGGACGTCCTTGGCACACCGTCGGTCGAGGTGGCCAAGGACCTGTGGGACCAGGGCGCCACGTCGTTCACGATGGTGCAGGTCTCCGCCCGGCTGAAACGGTTGTGCGGGCAACGGGTACCCGTGTCGGCCCTGGTGTCCGAACCGACCGTCGTGGCCATCGCCCGCGCCCTCGGTGAACGCACTGGGAACACGCCTCCGCAGCCGAAACCCAGCGAACCCAAGTCCGTTGACCTGTTCTCGTCGGAAGAACGGGAGGCCTTCAAGAAGCAAGCGTGGAACCTGCGGGCTCGGAATCCGGGTGCCACAACCGTGCCACTGGTCGACGAGTCCATCTTGGACCCGTCGTTCTACGACCGGCGTTCCAGCCGCCGCGACTTCCTGCCCACACCCCTGGGAGCCGAGTGCTTCTCCCGGCTGCTCTCCTTGCTGCGCAAACAGGAGCGGTTCGCCTACCCCTCCGCCGGTGACACCTATTCCGTGCAGGTCTACCTGCACCTCAAGCCGAACGCGGTCGAAGGGATCGCCGAGGGGATCTACTACTACAGGCAGGCAGAACACTCCCTTGAACTGGTCAACGACGCGCCAGTGATCGACCGGCGCGCGCACTTCTACTACAACCGGCCGGTTTACGACCGGTCGGGAATCGGCATCTACCTGATCGGCCAGCGGCACGGCATCGTCCCGATCTACCAGGAGGTCGCCGACCGATTCCTGCTGCTGGAGGCGGGCTACATAGGCCAGTTGCTGATGAGCCGCCAATCGGAGTGCGGGACCGGCCTCTGCCCGGTCGGCACCATGACGTTCGACGACATCCGTGATCAGTTCGGCTTGGACGACGGGCACGTGTACCTGCACGCGTTCATGGCGGGCCCGGTGGAACGGCACGCGGCCAAGACCACGGTGGCTCGTCCACCGGAGGTGATGCGGGAGGCCGCAGTCATCGGTGTGGCCTGCCGGTTCCCCGGAGCCGAAGACGTCGGTGAGTTCTGGCAGGAGCTCAAGGACGGTCGCTGTGCCGTCGGGACCGCTCCTGCCGAGCGCGGACTCGGTGCGGCGAGCGGCGGTTTCCTCGATCACGTGGAACGGTTCGACAGTTCGCACTTCAAGCTGTCCCCAGCCGAAGCGGCCACACTGGATCCGCAGCTGAAGGCGTTGCTGGCCGCCGTGTGGACCTGTATCGAAGACGCGGGTCACACGCCCGCGTCATTGGTGGAGTCCGCCCCGCGAGTCGGTGTCTTCACCGCCACGATGTGGCAGGACCATCAACACGTCGGTGCGGACCTGTGGCGGGCAGGCGGGGCGGCGTCGATCTCCGCGCTCGCCTCCGACATCCCCAATCGGATCTCGAACTTCTTCGGGTTCACCGGGGCGAGCGTCGCCGTGAACACGTCGTGCTCGTCCTCGTTGACCGCCTTGCACTCGGCGATGATCAGCCTGCGACAGGGTGACTGTGACGCGGCCGTGGTCGCCGCGGCGAACTTGATCCTGCATCCGTACCACCTCGCGCTGCTGTCGTCCGCGGGCCTGCTCGCCGAGAAGGCACCAGTAGCGGCCTTCGACGCGGACGCGTCCGGATGGTGTCCGGGCGAGGGCGCAGGCGCGATCTTGATCCGACCGCTGGAAGCCGCGCGCGGTGAGCGTGACCCGGTGCGGGGGATCGTGGAGTCGACGTGGGTCGGGTATCCGGGAGGAGGCCGGTTCGGCCATCCCGATCCGGTAGCGCTGGCCACGTCGATCAGTACGGTGATCTCCCAGGCCGGGGTGCGGCCCTCGGACATCGGCTACGTGGAATGCGCCGCCGCGGGCGCGGGCGTGGCCGACGCGGCGGAAATGGCCGCCTTGGCCGATGTGTTCACCGGCGCGCCGGTGCTCGTGGGCACGGTCAAACCCAACATCGGTCACCTGGAGGCCGCGTCCGGGCTTTCGCAGCTGGTCAAGGTGTTGTTGCAGCTGGGCAACAGGCAGATAGCACCCACGTTGACCGCGCGCGACCGATCGCCGCTGGTCGACTGGGCGGATATCCCGCTCGAGGTGGTCGACGAGCTCACCGGGTGGGTCGGTCCGGAACGAGCGTTGATCAACGCGCTCGGCGCGACCGGATCGTACGCCCACGTGGTGGTGCGTTCCGGTGATTGACCGGATCGACTGCGAGCTCGTGCTACGGCATGACGACTTCATCATGCGCAACCACCGAGTGCATGGTGTGTCCGTGCTGCCCGGTGTCGTGTTCCTGGACATCGTCTGCCGGATCCTGATCGCCAACGGCCGCGCACCCGGCTCGGTCGAACTCAGCCGGATCATCTTCTCCGAAGCGGTGACCACGACCGACCGGCATGACCGCGAGATTCGATTGTCCACAAAGGGCTCAACGATCATCGCCGAAAGCCGCTGGCTGGATGGGACCAGACCCTTCGCGCCCTGGAGGGAGAACTTCCAAGCGCAGCTGGGGTCTCCGGCGGGGAAGGCGGAACCTGAGCCGCCGCGTGAGCGGGCAGTGGTGCATGAGCGCTCGATGGCGGACATGTACGCGTACACCGCTGCCAGGCGGATCAGCCACGGTCCCGCCATGCGCTGCGCGGGAACACTGAGGCAAAGCTCCTCCGATCTGGTGGCCGACCTGGAACTCGTTCAGCCGAACGAGATGGAGAAGCTGTTCCACCTGCACCCGGCGAAGCTCGACGCGGCCACCATCGTCGCGTATGGGCAGAACGACGCGGCGCTGACCGAGCCCTTCATCCCGATGTTCGTCTCGTCCTTCCGCGCTCCGCGGCCGCTGCTGGGCGCCTTCACAGTCCACATCCCCCGTCGTGAGCGGCTCACCGCCGCCGGCGAGCTGTTCCACTCGGACGTGCTGATGTTCGACGAGCACGGCCGGTTCGCCGCCGAGATCGCCGGCTTGACGTGCAAGCGGATCAGACAGCCGGAGCTGATCCGCAAGCTCGTCGCCGAGGTCGACCAGTACTGCTGATCCGCGCCGAGACGGATCAACGCCGTTGGTGACGTGCCTCAGGTCTCAGCCTCGGAAGACCTGGGACGTGATGGCCGACCAGACCAGATCCGGTCGTACTCCTCAGCTCGAAGACGCTCATCCGCGTTGTGCTCGACGTGTCGCATCGCCGTCCGCAAGACAAGTGGCGCCATCAGTGACGTGACGATCGCGACCAGCACGACGATCGTGTAGCTCTCGGTGGTGAGCACGCCGATCCGCAGACCGACCATGGCCACTACGACCTCGACCACGCCACGGGCGTTCATCCCAGCGCCCAGCGCCAGCCCTTCCCAACGGGAAAGCCTGCTGAGCCTGGCGCCGAGGTAGGCACCTGCGAACTTGCCGAGGATCGCGACGGCCAGCACGATGATCGCGGCGAGCAGAACGTCCAGGTGGCGCAACGCGGTCAAGTCCACGCGAAGACCGGCCGTGGCGAGGAAGATCGGCGCCAGCACGGAGAGGGTCACCGACCTGAGGCCTGCCAGGCGCGAGGTGAT
The DNA here is from genome assembly GCA_039922235.1 of Umezawaea sp. Lineage (GTDB taxonomy): Bacteria > Actinomycetota > Actinomycetes > Mycobacteriales > Pseudonocardiaceae > Umezawaea. The sequence continues at coordinate 32,123 of JBDSAJ010000943.1, read as the reverse complement.
CGCGCCGCCCGCCGAGCTGATCAGCACACCTGCCACGAACGCGCCGAACACCGCCTCCATGCCCAACGCGTGCGTGATCGTCGCGCCGATCAGGATGATGATGACCGCCACGGTCAGAGGTGGTCCCTGATCCCCTAAACGTGCCGCGATAGTGAGGGCACGGGCGACCAGTCGGCGGCCGAGGACCGCTGCCAGGGCGACGAAGATCGCGAGGTACAGCACGGACAGACCGGCCGAGGTCGCCACTCGGGCTCCGGCGAGTGCGGAGACCACGGACAGCAGCACCCAGCCGACAGCGTCGTCGACCATGCCCGCGGTCAGCGTGAGCTGCCCGATGTCGCGGTGCAGCAGGTTCATGTCCGAAAGGGTCTTGGCGATCACCGGGATGGCGCTGACCGACATGGCGACGCCCAGGAACAGGGCGAAGACGAGTCGTCCGGGGCCGCCCGGAAGCAAGGTGCCGTGCAGCAGGAAGCCGACACCGATGCCGGCCGCGAGCGGGATGAGCAGACCGCACAGGCTGATCTTCACCGCCGCCGTCCGGCGTCGGCGGACCACCCGCAGGTCCAGTTGGATGCCGGTGATGCCGACCAGCAGGACGACGGCGAGTTGGCCGATCGTGTCCAGCAGGTGCATCTGGCCGGGGTCTGGGGGCACCAGCCAGTTCGCCACCCGTGGGGACAGGTGGCCGAGCAGCGATGGCCCGAGCAGGACGCCGGCGATGAGTTCGCCGACGACCGAGGGCAGGGACAGGCGCGTGGCGAGCCTGCCGAGGCCGAAGGCCAGCGTGAGCAACAAGGTCAGCTGCACCAGGAGGGTCAGCAGCTGATCGGCCGGGATCAGGGGAATCGGAGCCGTCATGGCCACTGAAACTAACCGGCACACCAGTCCTGGACCGCTCAAATCTGGCCATCACCTGGCGGTGCGCCGTTTTGAGCAGTACGGCGCGCATGGCCCGGATTAGCGTCCGGCGGCAAGGAGGTGACTGCAGGATGAGCGCTCCAGTCGATGTGCTGCAACGCTTTCCGGCCCCCCGGAGGCCGGAGGATCCGTTCGCGATGCCCGAGGAGTACCGGCGGTTGTTCGACGGCCAACGCCTGCCGCGGGTGATGCTGCCTGCCGGCAAGACGTGTCATCTGGTCGGCCGTTACGACGATGTCCAGCAGGTCATGTCCGGCCCGTTCAGCTCCGACGGCAGACATCCAGGGTTCCCGACCGCCCGTGCCGGCGCACCGTCCACATCGGCCTCGCTGTCCTTCTTCCGGATGGATGGACCGGAACACCGCCGGTACCGGACCAAGGTCACCCCGTATTTCACCGTGGCCCGGCTGCACTCCATGGAAGCGGGCGTCCGGCGGGCCGTGGACGAACTGCTCGACGGCCTCGGCGGCACGACCGGCTCGGCTGATCTGGCCGCGCAGCTGGCCTTGCCGTTGCCCAGCATGGTGATCTGTCAGATCCTGGGCGTGCCGTACGCGGATCGCGAGTACTTCTACCGGCTGATCGACGTGATGGCCCGCGCGCCGGAGATGAGCCCGGAAACCTACCGCTCGGCGATCGTGGAACTACGGTCGTACATCGAGGAACTGGCCGTGGCCAAACGGAACGATCCGGGAGATGACCTGCTTTCCGGTCTGGTACAGGCGTTCGACGACGATCCAGAGCTCGATCCGCCGCAGCTCGCCGCGATGGTGTTGCTGCTGCTGGTTGCCGGCCAGGAGACGACCGCGAGCATGATCTCCTTCGGTGCCCTGGCCCTGATGACCTTCCCGGAGGCCAGGGCAGCACTGGACGACGACGCGGCCGTGCCGGGGGTGGTGGAGGAATTGCTGAGGTTCCTGTCCATCGCGCAGTGGATGCCCAGGGTCGCGACCGAGGACGTGGAGCTGGGCGGGAGGATGGTCCAGGCAGGCGAGGGTGTCGTTGTGCTGCCAATCGTCGCCAACCGAGACCCGGACGTGTTCGCCGACCCGGACCGGCTGGACGTCACCAGGGCGAACGCCCACCGGCACTTGGCCTGCGGGTTCGGCCCGCACCAGTGCCTCGGCCTGCAGCTGGCCCGGCTGGAGCTGCGCGTCGTCTACTCGGCGCTGTTCCGCCGGTTGCCGGGCCTGCGCCTGGCCGTGCCGGTCGACGGGCTGCCGTTCCGGCAGAACACCGCGTTCTTCAGCGTGGACTCGCTGCCCGTCCAGTGGTGACCGTACGTTTCGCACTCGTAGGGAGCTGCCGATGACCGCGCTTGTCGTCCCCGATCTGCTGCGGCTGCGCGCCGCCGAGGACCCCGACCAGGTCATGATGAACATCAACGGCGAGGGCACGATGACCTACGCCGGCTGGGAACGACGGTCCAACGCGCTCGCCCGTGGCCTGAGGCGGCAGGGTGTTCGCCGTGGTGACGTAGTCGCGCTGCTGTTCGGCGGGCTGGACTGGGTCGACTACGCGACGGCCTACCTCGGGCTGCTGAAGGCCGGCGGTACGGCCATGCACCTCAACGACACGATGCCGCCGGAAGAAGTGCGGCGCCGTCTCGACCAGTGCCGTCCCAGCGGATTCATCTGCGGTTCGAACCTCGTGCCACCGGTGGACTTCGCAGGTTGGTCAGCCGTGGCGGCCGAGTTGGACACGGGATCGGGCGATCCGTTCGAACTGGAGATCGACCCGACGGACATCTCCGACCTGCTCTACTCGTCCGGCACCACCGGCAACTCCAAGGCCGTTCAGGTGCCGCATGGCAACCTCACGTTCGGCAAGGGCCCGGAAGGATTTCGGCAGCTGGGTGATCCGCGTCCGCTGATCACCCCGATGCAGCTGGGCACGACCGCGAGCGTGACCACGACCAATGTCGCGCTCACGTTGAAGGCGACCCTCGTCGTGGTCCCGCCGGGGGACGTGGAGCGGATGGCCGAGCTGATCGACCAGCTCAGTGCCGGATCGGTGATGGTCAACACCATGATCGCGACCCGGATGGTCGCGGCCCGAATCCACGAGCGGCACGATCTCAGCTCGGTGCACACCCTCGGCGCGGCTGCCGCCCCGATCGCTCCCGCACTGGCCGAACGGCTGCTGGCGATGTTCCCGTCCGCGCGGCTGAACAGCTCCTACACCGAGATCGAAGCCGTGCCAGGAGTCGTGGTGAGCACTTATGACCCGGCCAAGAAGCTGTCGGTCGGCAAGCCGTCCCCGAGCACACAGTTGCGCATCGCGGGAGCGGACGGCGAGCAGGTGCCGGACGGCGAGCTCGGCGAGATCCAGCTCAGGTGCGACGCTCCGCGCCGTCGCTACCTCGGCAACGACGAACCCGACGAGTGGACCCGCACCGGCGACCTCGGCCGGATCGGCCCGGACGGCGAGCTGTACCTGTTCGACCGGCGGGCAGATGCCATCGAGACCGAGGATGGGCTCGTGTCGACGATCGAGGTCGAAGCCGCGGTGTACGAACACCCGGCGGTCCTGCAGGCCGCGGTGTTCGGACTGCCAGGCGCCGACGGTCGCCAGGTCATCGTCGCCGCTGTTGTGCTGGCGACGCCCGACGCCTTGGCCGAACTACGCGCCTTCGTGTGCGCGCGGCTCGAGCCGCACCAGATACCCGCCCGATTCGTCCTGATGGACGACCTGCCCTTCTCTCCCAACGGCAAAGTGCGCAAACGGGTGCTGCGCGAGCGCCTGCCGGCCACCACGTCCGCGTGACACGCAAAGGAGAAACGATGTCCGCGTTCACCATTCCCGTCGCCCAGCAGCAGACCACGCTGTCCCCGGACAAGATCCTGCACTCCGGCAACTCCGGTGTGATCGTCGAACGGGTGGGCCAACTGCGGTCGGAGTTCCGGTCCGAGGGGCGGCAGTTCGGTCGTGAGCTCTCCGAATACCTCAACACGACGTATCCGGGCGTGGTGTCGGTGTTCGTCTACGAGGAGACTTTCGGCGTCAAGGACCGGCTGCACTTCCTGATGCACCTCAGGTCCCTCGATGCCTACGAGACGCTCGTGGAGATGGGGACCAAGGACGAAGGCTGGCGCGACATCATGATGCGCCAGCGCATTCCGGCTGAACGCGGCGGCGGCACGTGGGACCGCGTCTTCCTGGACGGAGCCTTGCGGGAGACGGTGCTGATCCCCTCCACCTTCGGTATGTACGGCACGGCCGAGAAGAACCTCGACACCGTGAAGGCCGACGGTGACGGCGCACCTCGGTTCGACGTGCCCGTCGCGCAAATGCAGACCACGCTGCCGCCCGAGCAGGTCCTGCACTCCGCCAACTGCGGCATCCTCATGCACCGCACCGGCCAGTTGAACTACGAGTTCCGCGCGGAAGGCCGACAGTTCGCCCGTGCGCTGTGCGACGCGTGGAACGAGAGCCTTGCCGGGCACGCCACCATCTTCCTGTACGAAGAGGCCTTCGGCGTGTCGGACCGGATCCACCACTTCATCCACCTGAAGTCGCTCAGCTCCTACTACACGCTGATGGGCCTGCGTGCGGTCAGTCAGGCCGCGTCACGTGACGTCTTCACCCGCCAGTGGATCTCGGACGAGAAGGGCGGCGGATCGTGGGAGCGGATGTTCACCCCCGGCAGCCTCCAGGACATGGCGCTGACTCCGCAGCACTGGGGCATGTACGCGACTCGTGCCACGGGAGACGACCAGTGAGCGAACCGGACTACGACGTCATCGTCGTCGGGGCGCGGGTGGCGGGTTCGTCCGCCGCTCTGCTGTTCGCCCGCGGCGGGCATCGGGTCCTCCTGCTGGATCGCGCCACGTTCCCGTCAGACAAGCTGTCCACCTTGTACATCCAGCAACCGGGTGTGGCCCGGTTGAATCGTTGGGGCCTGCTCGATGCCGTCAAGGCGACCGGGTGTCCACCGATCGAGCACGTGATCTACGAACTGGGCGACGCCCATGTGGAAGGCTGTTCCACGGGTGTGGACGGCAACCGCGCCGCCTATGCGCCCCGGCGCCATCTCCTGGATCCGATTCTGGCGGACGCTGCTGTCCAAGCCGGTGTCGAGTTCCTGCCCGGTCGTGAGGTGGTCGGGCTGGTCTGGTCCGGTGACCGCGTCAGCGGGGTCCGGTATCGCTTGACCGACGGGACCGAGTCGATGGCCACGGCTCACCTCGTGGTGGGCGCGGACGGGATGCGTTCCGCGGTGGCCGAGCTCGTCGGGGCGGCCAAGGTCGTCGAGCATCCTCGGCTCACGTGTGCCTACTACGCCTTCTGGACTGGCCTCGACGCTGTTTTCGAGATGTACGAGGGTCCGACCGGGTGGATCGCCACCGTACCGACCAACGATGCCGTGCTGGTCTCGGCCTACGCTCCCCAGAGTGAGTTCGACACCGTCCGCAAGGACGCCAGACGGGCGTACCTGGACCGGATCAAGACCAATGCCCCTTCGCTGCACGACCGGTTGCAGGACGCCGAGCAGATCGGCCGCATCCACGGTACTGGGGACCAGCAGAACTACTTCCGCCTGCCGATCGGTCCGGGGTGGGCCCTGATCGGGGACGCCGGGCACCACAAGGATTCGCTTACCGCGCAGGGTATCGGCGACGCCCTCATGCAGGCGGAACTGCTGGTGGACAGCGTGCGGGACGGAGTTGCCGACCCGGCACGGCTGCGGGCCGGGCTCGCCGTCTTCGCCGCCGAGCGGGATCGGCGGTTGATGCCGTACTTCAGCGCCACGTTGCTCGTGGCCCAAGCCGAAGCTCAGGACAAGCGGCTTGCCCTGTTGCGTGCTGTGAGCAGCGATCCAGAGCTGACCCAGCGGTACTTCGACACCATCGCGGGGATACTGCCGCTGGGCGAGCTGTACACGCCGGAGCTGATGGCGCTGGTCGCTCAACACAGCCTCGCAGGCTAACGTCCTGCGTCGGAAACCGCCTGCAAAACGTCCGAGTGGCGATCTGCGAATTTCCGACGCAGGACACTAGGCCGTGAGTTCTTCCTCCAGCCACGTCTTCCCACGGGTACGCGCTGACAACTTCGCGCCATCGAGGTGCTTGGTCATCTTGTCGGCTGCTGCTTCGACCGTCTTCTTCACGTCGGAACCGACGTCTTCCAGGAAGCGGTAGACGATGTCGCCGCTGCTGTCCTGTGCCCAGCCGCCGACGATGCGGCCGTCGCAGAACAGGGATGGGCCGATGTTGCCTGCGCGGTCGAACAGTTTGGGGCCGTGGTCGCCGAGGAACCACGCCCTGTGCTGCCAGCCCATGGGGGTGGGGTCCAAAGCGGGCAGCAGGGCAGCCCACGGGCCGGGCGTACCAGGCGGTTCGAGGTCGGATTCGAGGATGATGCCCGATCCGGAGTCCAGTTCCACCGTGACCGGTTTGAGCTCCGCCAGGACCCGTTTCACCTGTGTTTTCGTCCAGCCTGTCCACCACTGAAGGTCTTCGGGCAGAGCTGGGCCGTAGGAGGCCAGCCACCGGCGGGCGAGCTCGACCTCGGCGTCCTGGGTGTCCCACTGGTCGAGGCCATCAGGGGCCCACGCGGTCATGGGCGACCAGTTGTGCTGATGGGACATCCAGGAACCGCGGGGCCTGCCGCGAACGACCTTGCCCTCCGCGGCCATCAGCAGCATCAGCCTGCTGGAAACGTTCTGCTTGCCCTCGTAGCTCTTGCCTTTGGCGAGCACGATCTGGGTGCGCAGCATCGGATCGTCGGAGGCGAGGTCGGCGGCGGTGGCCTCGCCGCGGGCGGTCAACGCCTTGAGCGCAGCCTCCTCGGCGTTGGCGAGCCAGCCTTCGACATCCTTGCCGACGCCGGACTCGGCCAGGAACCCGACGAGCTTGCGGCGTTCCTTGACCGCGACGCCGCGGGAGCAGGCGGCCTGGACGAGCTGGGCGTTGTCCATCGAGGTGACGAACACGGTCCGGCGCATGCCGAGCAGGCGGATCAGGGTGCGGTCGTCGTAGAGGGCCTTGCTGATCGTGCCGATCTCACCACTGGTCATGCGGACGAGGGCGGACAGGTAGACCGTTGTCGGATCGGTGCTGTGCAGTGCGACGAGGCTGTCGGCCACCTGGACGGGGTCGCTCGACTTCGACTTCGACTTCGGTGCGAGCCGGTGCCGTAGCCCGAGCCGTGCCTGCCGTTCCGCCGCCTCGATTCGACGTTTCATGCTCTGGTAGCCGCCCCATTCGCAGAGAGATCCGGTTTCGGCACACCACGGTACCCCAGTGCGGCTCGGACCTGATCGGCTGTGCGGACCAGGGCGAGCAGGCGGAAGACGCGGGCGACGGAGTCGAGATGGGCCTGGGCGTCGAACGCGGTCGCGGCGTCCTCGACCAGTACCTGGTCGTACCCGCGGTCGTACGCCTCCCGTGCGGTGGACTCGACGCCGAGGTTGGTCGCGATCCCGCCCAGCAAGAGGGTCGTGATGCCGCGCCGCCGCAACAGGGGGTCGAGTTCCGTGCCGTAGAAGCTGCCCCACTGGTGTTTGGTGATCACGTGCGCACCCAGCTCACTGAGCTCGGGCACGATCTCGGCCGCCTCCGGGGGCATCGTGCCAGCCGGTACCTGGAAATCTGTTCTAGGGGAGGGAAAGGGCACACTGGTCATCCCCATGGATCCGCGAACCAGCACGACCAGACCGCCGCGTTCGGTCAACGCCGTCGCCACGTCACGGGCGTTGGCCACGGCTTGGTCGGCCGAATGCGGCGCCAGGGCCATGCCCATGCCGCTGACCACGCCGCACTGGAAGTCCACGAGCAGCAACGCGGTCCTTGCCGGGTCGAGGTTGTCCATGGCGCGATGGTAGGGACGCGGATCGCCTGTCCCCGCTCAACAATGAGCAGCCCACCGGGTGACGGCACGGCTAGCTTCGTGCGGTGTCGGAAGCGAGGACGGTGCGGGAGTTGGCTGCGGCGGTGGAGTCGGTTCGTCCGTTGGTGGACGTGCTCGAGCACCCGGTCCGGGTGGCATCGTCGAAATCGAGCCAATGGCTGCTCGACCGGGTCACGGCCAGGCTCGGCGCGCCGAGCTTCGCGTTGACGGCTCCTGACCGGCTCCGGCCCTTCGAGCGAGTCGTGAGCGATCGGCTCGGGCTCGACCGCTTCTGGCCGGTGGACCGAGGTCTGGACGTCGAGGCGGAGGTCGACCGAGGACGCGGACAGCTCTGCGAACGGGTCGTCGTGTCCTCATGGGACGGTGAACCGATACCCGCGTACGCCGCTGGGGATCCGGCGGCGCCTGCCGTGGTGATCGCCTCGGCCTGCGGTATGCCGGTCAGACTGGCCGAACCGTGGATCCGCGGCCTCTCGGCCTCCTACCGGGTGCTCACGTGGGAAAGCCGTGGGTTGTTCGCCGAGAACTTCGCTGGCGCGACCGATGTCGCCGCACAGGTACGGGACATGGTCGCGGTGATGGATCATTTCGGTGTTCCCGTGGCGCACGTCGTCGGACTCTGCGGTGGCGCGGTACTGGCACTGGTCGCCGCACGTGAACACGCGGATCGAGTGTCCTCGTTGAGCTTGTGGCACGGTGACTTCGAACTCGGTGACATGGTGCCGAAAACCGATCACCAACGCGATCTGCAAGCCTTGATGGCCATGGCCGCTCGCAGTCGGGACAGTGCGCGGGGCATCCAGGCGACGTTGAGCCGGACCATGCTCGCAGGCACGCCACCCGGTTTGGCGCACCTGGTGCTCTACCCCTATGCGACACCGGAATTGCTGTACCGGTACTGCCGGTTGAACGGCGCGATCATGAGCATGGACGTCCGACCGATGCTCGACGGGGTGGTCCAGCAAGCGCTCGTGGTGACGAGCGAGGACGACCACACGGCACACCCGGCAGGATCCCGGCACGTTGCCGATCGGCTTGCCCGTGGTCGCCTGCACGTCACCGCGCACGGAGATCACCTGTCGGTGTTCGAGGGGACGACGGTGCTCGCGGTGGCCATGGACTTCCTCACAGCACAGCGGTCGGTGCCCGGACGTGCTCATTCCTGAGCAGGCAGGCCTTCCCGCTAGTCCTAGCCTTCGGTCGTAACCGCCAGATGATCGAGGCGAGGGACATGACGTCGAACCAGGATCGCACGCACGCCGTACTGCTCTCTTCGGACACCGAGTCACGGCTGCGCGCGGACGCCCGCAGGTTCCAGGAGTTCCTGACGCGGAACCCGGAGCTGGATGTCGCCAACGTGGCTTACACCTCGCAGACCGGCCGCATCGCGATGGGGCACCGCCTGGTGGTGACCGGCAGGACGATGGCGGAGATCATCACAGGCCTCGCGGCCTACGTGGCCGGGCGTCCACACGCGAACTGGCATTCGGGGTCCGATGTGCCGCGGCAGGAATCCGGATCATCGCAGTCCGCGGTCGAAGTGGAAGCGATCAGCGGGTGGCTCGCCGGTGCGGACGTGTCGTGGCGCCAGTTCTGGCCACAACCCCCTCAGCGGGTGTCACTGCCCACCCGCTCGTGGCACGACGAACCTGAAGAGTCCACAGTGGAGCGGATTGAACCGGGTGCCGCCCTGCGATACCTGCTCGACGTGTACGCCGAGGTCTCGGAGATGGCCGTCGACCGGCTGGACCCGCACGTGCCCTTGGCGGACTACGGCCTCAGCTCGTTCCTGATCAGCAGGCTGAACGCGCGGCTGGAGCGTGATCTGGGGGAGAAGGACCGGACCTTGTGGTTCGCCCACAGCACCCTGGCCGGAGTGGCCGGGGCCCTTGAATCCCGGCACACCTTCGCAGCGGCGGAGGAGCACCAGATGACGGACGCGGCCGGTGCCATCGCGGTGGTCGGGATCGCCGGACGCTATCCGCGTTCGGCGAACCTGACCGAGTTGTGGGAGAACCTGGTCAACGGCGTCGACTGCGTGACGCAGATCCCGGAGTCCCGGCGCAGGCCTGACTGGCCGGTGGACCTGATGTGGGGTGGGTTCCTCGACGAGGTCGACCGGTTCGACCCGTTGCTGTTCAACATCACGCCACGCGACGCGGAGATGATGGACCCGCAGGAGCGGCTCTTCCTCGAGGTGGTCTGGGAAACGCTGGAGGACGCGGGCTACCCGCGGACCAGACTCCGCACCCAGCACGGTTCACGCGTCGCCGTGTACGCCGGTGCGATGTACAACGAGTACCCGTACTTCGGTGTCGAGCAATCGCTGCGGGGAAACCGCCAGGACTCCGGCGCCACACTGGGTGGAGTGGCGAACCGGGTGTCGTTCTTCTTCGACCTGCACGGTCCCAGCCTCACAGTCGACACGATGTGCTCGTCGTCCCTCGTCGCCATCCACCTCGCGGTTCGGGCGCTCCGCGCGGGCGAGGCGGAGTTGGCCATCGCAGGCGCGGTGAACATGTCCTTGCACCCCAACAAGTTCGTCCAGCAGGACAGGATGCGGCTCACCGCGTCCGGCCGTCGCTGCCGCAGCTTCGGCGCGGGCGGTGACGGTTTCGTGCCGTCCGAGGGCGCGGGGGCGTTGCTGCTCAAGCCTTTGGACAAGGCGATCTCGGATGGTGATCGCATCCACGCGGTGATCCGCGGCTCCAGCGTCGTGCACGCCGGGCGGACCAACGGATACCTCGTGCCGAATCCGGTCGCGCAGGGAGACATGGTCGCCGCCGCGCTGCGGGACGGGAACGTGCCCGCGGCGAGCATCGGTTACGTGGAGGCGCACGGCGCCGGGACCGCTCTGGGTGATCCCGTGGAGATCGAGGGGCTTTCCCGGGTCTTCCAGGGCCAAGCGGGATCCATCCCGATCGGTTCGGTGAAGTCCGCGCTGGGGCACGTGGAGGCCGCGGCGGGCATGGCAGGCCTGACCAAGGTGATGCTCCAGATGCGGCACGCCCGGTTCGCGCCCTCGTTGCACGCCGAGCAGTTGAACCCCAACGTCCAGTGGGACGCCGTTGCGTTCCGCGTCCAACGTGAGAGCGCTGAGTGGACCGCAGGTCGGTGGCCTCGACGGGCGGGGGTCAGTTCGTTCGGGGCGGGCGGGACGATCGCGCACGTCGTGGTCGAAGAGGCGCCGGTCGCGGAGGTCGGGCCTCGATCGGAGAACGTCGAGCGCTTGTTCGTGTTCTCGGCGCACGACGAGACCCGGCTCAAGGAGCTGGCAGGCCGGATGATCCCATTCCTCCGGGACGACGACCCGGACCTCGCTGATCTCGCCTACACGCTGCGGGTGGGCCGGGAACCCTTGCGGGAACGGCTCGCCGTCATCGCATCGGATATCGACACGCTGCGCGAGCAGTTGGAGCATTTCGTCGCCGGCGTTCCCGGTGGGGTTGTGCGCGGCCGGGCTCTCAGTTCCGGCTACGCCGGTGACCAGGTGGGGCCGGGAGGTGCCCTGCCCGCCGTGGCTGAGCACTGGGTTGGAGGTGGCACCGTCAACTGGGCCCCGTCGGGCCGGATCGTGGCGCTGCCGACCTACCCGTTCGCCCGGATGCGCTGCTGGCTGCCTGAGACCGCTGTCGCCCACCCGCCGCGGACCGCTGTCGCCGCACGGCCTGAGGTGCCCCTGCTCGAGTGGTCGTGGACGCCTGCTGGTCCTGTCGGTCGCCCATTCGCACCGGATCGTCCGCTCGTGTGCGTGTTCTCGGCGCACAGCCAGGACGTCGCGCAGGCCCTGGCACGGCGTTCGAGCAACGTGCTCCTGGTGAGGGAGGGCGGAAAGCTCGACGATGGCGTCCCCGGTTACGTCAGCGCGGTCGAGGCGACCGCACTGATCGACGCCCTGTGCGCCCAGCACGGCGAACTGGACTGGCTGGATCTGGCCGATCTGCGCCTGCCGGATGCCGAGTGCGGCCTGTGGCCTGCCCGGCTGGCCATGCTGCAACGGCTCGTGAGGCGCCAGGCCCGTACCGGGCTGCGCGTGGTGCAGGTGACGAGTGGCCTGCAGGACCTCGAAGGCCCACGACCGTCGATCGCGGGCGCCAGGATGGCCTCGTTCGTGCGGTTCCTCGGTTCGGAGCACCAGAACCTGGCCGCGAGCGTGCTCGACACGGACCAGGTGCAACCGGACTCGGCGGTCGACGGGATCCTGGCGGAGTGGCCGATCACGGGCCCGCACAGCGAGGTGTGCCAGCGCGACGGCGTCCGTCACGTCCCGGCGTTGAGGCCGATCGAGGCCGCGCACAGCCCGATCCAGATCGATCCGCAGGCGGCCTACCTGATCACCGGCGGCACGCGTGGCCTCGGAGCGCTGGTCGCTCGGCTGTTCGCCGACCGCGGTGCCCGCAAGCTGGTGCTGTGCGGGGTCCGGCCGCCCGCCGACGAGGTGCTTCGTGCCCTGCGCGCCGACGGGGTCGAGGTCACGGTCCACCTCTCGGACCTCGCGGATCGCACGCGGCTCCGCGAACTCCTCAACGCTGTGCCGGTTCGAGGAGTGGTGCACTGCGCCGGGCGGTTCCCGGAGGCATCGCCGGGGTTCGCGAACCTCGACCTGTACCGTGCCCGCGATGTGCTCGGCCCCAAGGTGGACGGCCTGGACACCGTGCTCAGCCTGCTGGTCGACCGCCCTGACTTCGTGGTGCTGTTCTCCTCGGTGTGCGTCCCGGTCCCGTCACTGGCCGCCGGGGCTGTCGACTACGGCGCAGCCAACGCGTACCTCGATTTCCTCGCCGCCCACCGGGCCAGGACGGGGCAACCCTGGTTCCACGTCGTCAACTGGCCGCAGTGGACCGAGACCGGGGGCACGAGTGGCAGGCCGAATCCCTGTGCTGCGGTCGGCCTGGCCGGACTCGGCGACGAGGACGGCCTGCGAGTCCTGGAACGAGTGATGGCGTTGCCCGCTGGACGTCGCGTCCTGCCCGCCCCCGCGCTGAACGGTCCTATCGACACGGAGATGCTTGTGCGTGTACGTCCGGAATCCGCGCGACCGCCAGTCGAGGTCCCAGCTCCGCCTGCCGAGTCCGAGCCGCCGTCGTGGCTGGTGCGGATCTTCGCGGAGACGCTGCACCTACCGGAGGCCGAACTGGACGTGACGGCCGACTTCGGTGACCTCGGGGTCGAGTCGATCATGATCGGCGAACTGCTGCGGGCCATCGAGGGTCACCTCGGCAAGCACCTCGAACCCGCGATCCTGCTGGAGCACACCACGTTGCGACGGCTCGGCGACCACCTCGGTGTGTCCGAACCCGCCGTGACGGCAACCCGGTCGGAGTCGGTGCGCGCGGTCGAGCCGGCGGCCGAGAGCGGTCCGGCAGCAGACAGCAGGGCCGTGGGTGCCAGGGCGGTGGGTGCCAGGGTGGCGGACAACCGGGTCGCGATCATCGGGATGGCATGCCGGTTCCCCGGAGCCGACGACCTGGGCACCTTCTGGGCGAACCTGGTCAACGGCCTTCCCTCGGTCACCGAGGTGCCGCGGTCGCGCTGGGATCACCACCGCTGGTACCGCGCGGATCGCGCGTCCGGGACGACGATCAGCAAGTGGGGCGGATTCGTCGACGGGATCGAGGATTTCGACCCGGAGTACTTCGGGTTCACCGACGCCGAGGCGACCAACCTCGACCCGTCGATCCGGCTGTTCCTGGAGACGACTGCCGCCTGCGTCCGCGAAGCGGGCTACGCGGACGCGGAACTGTCCGGTCAGGACATCGGTGTGTTCGTCGGCGCCCGGATGACGGACTCGTACGGGCACCGGGCGGCGCTCCGGCAAGACGGCCTGCGGTCCGACCAGAACTTCATCGCCGCCCACGTCGCCCAGCACTTCGACTTCCGCGGGCCCAACCTGGTGGTGGACAGTGCGTGTTCGTCCTCGCTGGTCAGCGTGCAGATGGCGTGCCGGAGCCTGCTCGCGGGCGAGTCCGCGGTCGCGGTGGCGGGCGGCGTCGAGGTCTTGCTGGACGAGCGCCCGTACCTCGAACTCAGCGCCGCACGCGTGCTGTCGCCGTCCGGGCGTTGCCAGGTGTTCGACGAGCAGGCCGACGGCTTCGTGCCGGGTGAGGGGTGTGGAGTCGTGCTGCTGAAAACGCTGGACGCGGCTCTCCGGGACGGCGACCGGATCCACGCGGTCATCGAGAGCGTCACGGTCAACAACGACGGCCGGACGATGGGGATCACGACCCCGAGCCCGGACGCGCAGGTCAGGCTCGTCCGCAAGGCACTGGACCTCGCCGGGCGCAGGCCGGACGAGATCGGCATGATCGAGGCCCACGGCACCGGCACGATGATCGGCGATCCGATCGAGTTGCGAGCGCTGAACGAGGTCTTCGGGCCCGGCTCGGCGCGGACGGGCTGGTGCGCGATCGGCAGTGTGAAGTCCAACCTGGGGCACCTGCTGAGCGCGGCGGGCGCGGCCGGGCTGATCAAACTCGCGCTCTCGCTCGAACACGGGCAGATCCCGGCCACCTTGTGGTGCTCCCGGCCCAATCCGCGGTTCGACTTCGCGCGCTCGCCGTTCTTCCCGAACACCGGCCTGCGTTCGTGGCCGCGGGGGGACGACCGCCGTGTCGGCGGGCTGAGCTCGTTCGGCCTCGGCGGGACGAACGCGCACCTCATCGCGAGCGCCGCCGACCCGGCATGGCGGCAGGGCGGGCCGGAACCCAGGCGACCTCTACCGCCGCCCGCCTTCCGCCGCCGCAGGCTCTGGCTCGAGGCATCGGACCAGCAGGCGGTCGCCCGGCAGGAACCGCGTCCGGAAGCCGCGCCGGTGGTGGCATCGATCCTGGACCTGCGATTCACCGCGAACGGGATACCCGCGCGCACCGCGTCGGCGGGCTGAGGGGGCAGTCATGATCGAATGCTTGGTCACGGTCTCGCCCAACGACTTCACGCTCGACCAGCACCGGATCCGGGGTGTCCCGACGCTGCCCGCGGCGGCGTTCCTGGATCTCGCGGTCCGAATCCTGGGCGCCACCGGGATCAGCCGTGTGGTGCTTCGCGACGTCACCTTCACGGCGCCACTCGGGGTCGACGACCAGCAGGACAGGGAAATCCGGTGCACCGTGTCCGAGCAGGGGCACATGCGCCTGGAGAGCCGTGCTCCCGGTGGTGAGTGGGTGGAGAACGTGACCGCCGAACTGGTCCGGGCTGTCGAGCCGGAGGCTTCCACACGGGTCGGCGACTCGGTCGCTTCGGGCGATCTGTCCACCTACTACGAACGAGCCCGTGCCGCCGGTGTCGTCCATGGTGCCGCCATGCGATGCGTCGGTGCGATTCAGCGTGGGCCGGAGGGGGTGCTGGCGGAGCTGCGGTTGGAACAAGCCGTGTTCGAAGATCGGTTCTCGCTGCACCCGGCCAAACTCGACGCCGCCACGGTCGTCGCCTTCGGTGCGGCTACCGACGACGTCGTCGTGCCGGTCTACCTCAAGGAGCTCAGCGTCCTTGAGCCGCTGCGTGGGATCTGCTACGTGCACGTGCCGAGTCCGGCTGTGGTCTCCGGTGAGGTCGTCACCGCGGACTTCACAGTTCGGGGTGAGGACGGCCGGTTCCTGGCAGGCTGCCGGGGATTCACCTGGAAACGTCTGGCCGACAAGGCTCCGGCCGAAGGGAAGTCGATGTCCCTCCGGCTGCGGGAGTTGGTGTCGACCGAGCTCGGCAAGGACGTGGCCGCGGTCGACAGCGCGACGGGCTTCTACGACTTGGGACTGGATTCCTTGGCGCTGTTGAAACTGGTCCGCAAGGTGGAGGACCTGGTCGGCGAATCGCTGTACCCGACCCTGCTCTTCGAGTACGGCACCATCGACAGCCTGGCAGCGCACCTGTCCGCGACCTACGCGATCGGCGCAGGCGCCGTGGTCGCCGAGCAACCCGAGCAACCCGCGGAGCCGGCTACGACGAGCTGCTGGACCTCGCACTGGGTGGCGGAAGCCGCGCCGGAACGGCAACTGGGACGCTTGGCCGTCATCGGCCCGGACTGGCTCGTGTCCGCGCTGCGTGACGCAGGGGCCACAGTTGACGAGTCTGCCGCAGAAGCCGTTGTCCACGTGCCGCACGACAGGGATCTCGCCGAGGCGTGCCAGACCCTGTTCGCCCTGGCTTCCAGGTACTCCCGGCTGACGGTCCTGTGTCCGGGCCGCACTCCCCAAGCCGAGGCACTGGCGGCGGCGGCCAGGACCGTGATGGCCGAAACGCCGCGATCGCTCTGCCGTGTTGTCTTCGTCCCGGAATCCGCGGACCCGGACCTCGTCCTCACCGCGGTGCGAGACGGCTCGGACGAGTCCGAAGTGGATCGCTCCACGAGTGGACGGCTGGTCCGCCGATGGGCACCGGCGTCCGAGCCGGGTGTTTCGCCCTTGCGGGAGAACGGCTGCTACGTCGTGACAGGTGGTTCCGGAGGTCTGGCACGCCTGCTCACCGACCACTTGGTGGAGCGCTATCACGCCAGGGTGATGCTCGTCGGGCGTAGACCACCGGCGCAAGACCTCCTCGACCGGTGGCGAGGGGCCGACGTCAGGTACCTGCAAGCCGACGTGACCGACGCGCGTGACACGGCTCGCGCGGCGCAGGCGGCCAGGGAGGCCTTCGGATCGATCAACGGCGTCATACACGCGGCCGCGGTCCGCCACGACGGTGTCCACGTCACCAAGCGGCGAGAGGGCATCGCTTCGGTGATGGCGCCCAAAATTCTCGGCGCGATCAACCTCGATGCCGCGACAGCAGACGACCCGCTTGACTTCTTCGTGGTCTTCTCGTCGTCGTCGGCCCAGGTGGCCAACCCAGGGCAGGCGGACTACGCGGCCGCCAACGCGTTCCTGGAGGCATTCGCCGAACGCCGCTCGGGCAACGGGCGGAGCCTGGCGATCGGCTGGCCGTACTGGGCCGAGGGCGGGATGCGGGTATCCGCCGACGTCACGTCCGATCGCGCCGACGGCATGGTTCCCATGCCCACCGCGCAGGGGATCGCCGCCTTCGAACGGGTCTTGTCCGGCGCGGACAGCCGAGTGACGATCTTGCACGGCCGTTCGGGTGTCGAGCAGTCGCTCGCGATGGCTCCGCCCACCGTGCAAAGGCCGGCTGCCAGTAAGTCCACTGTGGACAAATTTGGTGTTCGTGAGGTGAAGGCGAATGACGGGATCGCGATCATCGGGGTCGCGGGGCGGTATCCGCAGGCTCCGGACCTGGCCGCGTTCTGGGAGGTGCTGCTCGACGGTGTGGACTGCGTTACCGAGGTCCCGTCGGATCGGTGGAACCACGACGAGTTCTTCGACCCGGCGAAAGGCACGCCAGGCCGTACTTACGGCAGGTGGGGAGGCTTCCTGGAGGGGGCCGACCGGTTCGACCCGGCCTTCTTCGGCATCTCACGACGGGAAGCCGAGCGGATGGATCCGCAGGAACGGCTGTTCCTCAGCACCTGCTGGCACACGCTGGAGGACGCCGGCTATCCCCCTGAGGCATTGCGCGACGACACGGTCGGTGTGTTCGCCGGCGTCATGTGGAATCACTACCAACTCGTCGACGGATCGCCGGATGGCGTCGCTCCCAGTGCTCTGCACACCGCTGTGCCCAATCGGGTCTCGTACACCTTCGACCTGACCGGCCCGAGCTTCGCGGTCGACACGGCCTGCTCGTCCTCGTTGACGGCGCTCCACCTGGCCGTGACGAGTTTGCGCCGGGGTGAATGTGATCTGGCGCTCGCCGGTGGTGTCAACGTGATCGCACATCCGCAGAAGTACCTGCAGCTCGCCCAGGGAAACTGGTTGTCCACCGACGGCCGTTGTCGGGCGTTCGGCAAGGGTGGGTCGGGCTATGTCCCCGGCGAGGGCGTCGGCGCGGTGCTGCTGAAGCCGTTGGCCCACGCACGCCGGGACGGCGATGTCGTCTACGGCGTGATCCGAGGTACTTCGATCAACCACAGTGGACGGACAAGTGGTGTGACGGTGCCGAGCCCGGGATCCCAGGCCCGGCTCATCGGTTCGGCGCTGCGGGACGCGGGCTGGGATCCGGCGACCATCGGTTACGTCGAAGCCCACGGAACCGGCACCTCGCTTGGTGACCCGATCGAAATCGTAGGCCTGACCAGGGTGTTCGAGACAGGCGGTTCGCCCGCGGTCGGTTCGTGCGCTGTCGGTTCGGTGAAGTCGAACATCGGCCACCTGGAAAGCGCGGCCGGAATCGCCGGTCTCACCAAGGTGCTGCTGCAGATGCGTCACCAGCGAATCGTGCCGTCTTTGCACGCGGATGAGCTGAACCCGCACATCGACTTCGCGTCGACCCCGTTCATGGTGCCGACGCTGCCGATGTCCTGGACGCGCACCGACGACGTGCCCCTGCGAGCCGGGATCAGTGCCTTCGGCGCGGGTGGCGCCAACGCGCACGTGCTCGTGGAGGAGGGCTCACCGCTACCGCCCACGTCATCGACCGGGCCTTGGCTTTGCGTTCTGTCCGCTCGTGATCCCGAGGCACTGGCCGAGTCCGCCCGACGGCTCGCCTGCCATGTCCGCGCCACGGCCGTCGATTCGTTGCCGGAGCTGGTGGCCTGGCTGGCGGACAGATTGGGCATCTCCGCTTCGCGGATCGAGGCTTCGGCAGCGCTCGGTGATTTCGGCCTTGGCCACAGCGACCTGGCCGCGTTCGACAGGTTGTCGTCGGTGGACGGGCTCGGTCCGCACAGCACACTGGGTGAGGTGGCGGCCCGGTGTGCCGGGGTGTCCACTCTCGCCGACTTGTCGTACACCTTGCAGGTCGGGCGTGCTCGGATGGCGACCCGCCTCGCTGTGCTCGCCCGCTCCGCTGAGCAGCTCGCGACATCGCTCGAACGGTACACCTCCGGTTCGGCACCCGAGCCAGGCGAGTTCTGGGGCCTGGTGACCGCTGACGAGGATGCCGACTGTGCGGCGGACTTCAGGGCAGGCCGGCTCGCCGCCGTCGCCGCGGCCTGGGTCGCGGGGGCCGATGTGCCCTGGAGCTCCTGCTATTCCGCCGACCGTCCACACCGGATCTCGCTGCCTGGTTACCCGCTGCGTGAAGAACGCTGTTGGCCAGGGCACTGGGAGCCAGCCAGCCGAACCGAGGAGTTGCCAGCCGTGCCGCAGCCCGTGCCGGAAGCCGACGTCGACCTGCGGTTGCTGCCCGGCGGAATCGCCATGGTCACCATGCGCGCGCCGACGTTCACCGATCCGCTGATCGAGCGGTTGGTCGCGACCTTCGACCGGATCGTGGCGAACGACGACGTGAACGTCGTGGTCCTGACCGGCGGCGAGGGCATCTTCAGCATGGGCGGCTCGGCCGAGGCACTGGCCGGGATCGCGTCCGGTCAGGCGAAGTTCACCGACCGGCCGTTCCTCTACGAAGGCCTGCTGAGGTGCGACCGGCCCGTGGTCTGCGCCATGCGGGGCCACGCCGCCGGCGGCGGTCTGACGTTCGGCCTGTACGCGGACATCGTGGTGATGTCGCAGGACGGCGAATACCGCGCCAACTTCCTCTCCTCCGGCTTCACCCCAGGGCTGGGCGCCACCTACATCCTCGAACGCCGCCTCGGCTCCGCCCTCGCATCGGAGATGCTGCTCACCGGCCGTGCCCTGCGCGGTCGCGAGCTCGAACGCCGTGGCGCGAACGTCGCCGTGGTCCCCGACGACCAGGTACTGCCCACGGCACTCGAGCTCGCCCGCTCCATCGCCGCCAAACCCCCTTCCGCTGTCCGTGCGCTGAAAACCGAGCTCGCCCGCCGTGTGCTCGCCGACTTGCCCGACGTCCTCGACAACGAGGTCGCGATGCACGACACCGTGCTCAACACCGAAACCGAGCGTCTGATCGTCGAGCGCTTCCCCGTCGCACACCCAGGCGAACCAGTGCCGGTCAACGGCCAGGTGGTCCTGGCCGTCCTGGATCCACGGGTGCCGGAGTCGCGGACCGAGCCACCGCCTGCCGAGTTCACCGCGCGTTCCGGGCAGGACAAGGACATCAGGGCCGTTCCGACCTCTGACGCCGTTCGGGTCGCCGTCGAGGACATCCTCGGCGGCGTGCTCTACCTGCGCCGGGAGGAGATCGATCAGCGAAGGACGTTCGCGGAGATGGGGCTGGACTCGGTCGGGGCGGTCGAGATCATCGGACAGCTGAACCGGCACTTTGGCACGGACCTCGACTCGACCACGGTGTACGACCAGCCAACCGTTCCCGCTCTGGTGGAAGCCGTGGCAGCGGACATCGCACGTTCGTCGGCCGTGCGGGCCGAAGCGCTCGCGGCGCGGGAGGTGGTCGAGCAGGCCCCTTTTGACCGTGGCCAGGTCCGCTTGCCGGATTCACTCGACGACCCGGATGCCGCCACGGAGGGGTTCGCGGTCATCGGGATGTCGGGTGCGTTCCCGGATGCTCCGGACCTGGCGGCGTTCTGGCGGAACCTGGCGGCCGGGCGGTGCAGCATCGCGGAGGTCCCGGTGGACCGGTGGGACGTGACGGGGCACTACGACCCGGACCGGCGGGCGCCGGGCCGGACGTACAGCAAGTGGGCGGCGATGTTGCCGGACGTGGCGCGGTTCGACGCGCCGTTCTTCAACTTGTCCCCGCTGGACGCCGAGGCGATGGACCCGCAACAGCGGTTGTTCCTGCAACACGCGTGGACGGCTTTGGAAGACGCCGGATACGCGGGTGACCACACCGGGACCCGGCCGTGGGGCGTGTTCGCGGGCTGCGCGGCGGGCGACTACGCCGACCTGCTCACCGAGGCCGGTGAGAACAGCACCAGCCAGGCGTTCCTGGGCAACACACCGTCGGTTCTCGTCGCGAGGATCGCCTACATGCTGAACTTCAGCGGGCCCGCCGTCGCGATCGACACGGCGTGCTCGTCGTCGCTCGTCGCGGTCGACATGGCGTGCGGGAGCCTGGCGCGCGGTGACTGCGAGGTCGCGATCGCAGGTGGTGTGGCTGTCATGTGCACGCCGAAGATGCACGTCTGGACCAGTAGCACGGGCATGCTGTCGCCGACCGGCCAGTGCCGTCCGTTCGATGCGGCGGCAGACGGAATCGTGCTGGGCGAGGGTGTCGGCGCGGTCGTGCTGAAGAAGCTCGACCGCGCAGTGGCCGACGGCGACCACATCCACGGGGTGATCCTCGGCAGCGGCGTCAACAGCGACGGCAAGACGAACGGTCTCACAGCGCCGAGCGCGACCGCCCAGGCGGCGTTGATCAGCCGGGTGCGCGAGCGTGCCGGCGTGAAGGCCGAGGACATCGGGTACGTCGAGGCGCACGGCACGGGTACCGAGCTGGGTGATCCGATCGAGGTGAAGGGGCTGGTCACGGCGTTCGGCGGGGCGGGTGCGGCGCGGCTAGGGTCGGTCAAGGGCAACATCGGGCACACCACCACGGCAGCCGGCATCGCTGGACTGCTGAAGGTCCTGCTGGCGCTGGAGCACGACCGGATCCCACCGTCGCCCGGCTACGAACGGACCAATCCGCACATCGATCTCGACAGCAGCCCATTCCGGATCGCCACGGAGTCGACGCCGTGGCGGCCAGGTCGACGGATCGGCACAGTGAGCAGCTTCGGGTTCAGCGGCGTGAACTGCCACGTCGTGGTGGCCGAAGGACCGCGACCCGCACAACGGTCCGGGGTCGGTCCAGCCGAGGAACTGATCACGTTGTCCGCCAAGGACGAGAAAACGCTGCGTCGTCGTGCCGCGGACCTGGCGGCCGCGTTGGACGGCCAAGAGCTCGGCGATGTCGCGTACACCCTCGCTGTCGGCCGCAGGCACCTGCCTGTTCGAACCTTCTACGCGGCGAAGAACATCGCCGACCTGCGTGGCTGGTTGGCGGATCTGGCCGACGGCAGGGCGGAACCGACTGCGGGGAACCCGATGGGGGACGCCTACCTGAATGGTGACGACCCGAACTGGACCGAGGTGTACGCGGGCCGTCCGGTCCGGCGGGTGCCGCTGCCGACGTATCCGTTCGCGCGGGATCGGCACTGGGTGAGAAGGCCGAGCCTGACCGAACTGGTGCTGGATCCGGGAGATCCACTGGTCCGGGATCATGTGATCGGCGGTGCTCCGGTGCTGCCCGCCACGGCGGGAATGGTGGTGCTCGCCGAGGTCGCCCGAGCCGAAGGACTGCTAGGACCACTGCGGATCAAGGCCATGCGCTGGCCCCGCCCGGTCGTCGTCACCGAGCCACGAACACTGCAGGTGAGGAAGTCGCCCAAGGCAGACGGTTTCGCGGTGACCCTGGCCGACGACTCAGGCGAGTACGTGCAGGGCACCGTCACGGCGACCGCCGTCGAGGAGGAGCGCCTGGACCTGCCCGCGCTACGAGGGAAGTGCCTGGAAACTACGCCGGTTGACGAGATATACCGTCGGTTCGCGGCCGGAGGGGTGGACTACCGGGGCGATCACCGGGCGTTGGAGGAGCTGCGGTGGGGTGCGGCGGACGCCCTCGGCACGCTCCGCGACACCGGGAAGGGACTGGTCCCATCCATGCTCGACGCGGCTTTGCAGGCCGCGATCGTCCTGGTCGCGAACCGGGAACAGGGCCCACTGCTGCCGTTCGCCGTCGAACGAGTGGAGATCGTCGATGCTGAGGCGATCCCTCGGTTCACGCACGTCCACCGGGAGAAGGAGCACAGGTTCGTCGTCCTGATCGCGGACGCCACCGGGCGGGTTTGCGTGCGGATGGGCGGGATGCACTTGCGTCCTGCGCCGCAACCCCCGAAATCCGAAGGGATGATCTTCGTGCCGGAGTGGCGTCCCGCTCCTGCGCTCTCCGTCGTGGACAAGCCGGTCCGGGTCGCCGTGGTCGCAGAACCCGGTGACCAGTTGGCACTGGAGTTGCTGCGAACCGGAGAACCGGAGCAGGCGCTCCTCCTGACGCCGGACCAGACGGGGACTTTGGTGGCCGAGGTGCCGCCGGACCGGGTCTACGTCGTCCAGCAGTCGGTGAACAGCCTGTTCAGCCTGGTCAAGGCCATGAACGAGGCCGGCTGGTCCCGTCGTCGGCTCACGTTGACGGTCGTCCTGCGTGACGAGGACCCCGCCACGGCGGCCGCCATGGGCCTCGTGGGGGCCATCCGAGCCGAATACCCCCGGTGGAGGGTCGGTTGCGTGGCTGTCGAGACAGCGTCCGCTCAGCGGATCGCCCGGGAGGACCTGACCGAGCGTTTGGTCGTCCTCCGCGGAGACCAGCGACTCGTGCGCCGGTTCACGCCGGCGCCACCGGCAGCCGGGGACCCGGTATTCCGGACGGGCGGCAGCTATCTGATCCTCGGCGGCGCGGGTGGGCTCGGCCGGACGTTCAGCAAGCACCTGGCTCGGGTCTACCATGCCCGACTGACCTGGATCGGACGGCGTGCGGAGGACGACGGGATCCGCGCGGCGCGGGCCGAGATCGAAAGCCTCGGCGGCCAGGTCGTCTACTGCCAAGCGGCTGACACGGACGCCCTGAAAGCGGCCGTGGCACAGGCAGGGCCGGTCGACGGAGCCATCCACGCCGCCATGGTCTTGCGGGATCGTCCCATTGCGACGATGTCCGAAGCGGACCTGGCAGACGTGCTGGCGCCCAAGGTCGAGGGCGCGATCGCGTTCGCGGAGGCCGTGGCGGAGCAAGGTCCGCTGGACTTCCTGGTGTTCTTCTCCTCGGCCGTGTCCTTCACGGACGCCATCGGCCAGGGGAACTACGCGGCGGCGAGCTGTTTCGAAGACGCCTACGCCCAAACCCTGCTGGCGAAGGGTCTGCCGGTCTCCGTGATCAACTGGGGCTTCTGGGGAAGCGTCGGCGCGGTGGCTGCTCCCGGCTACCGTGAGCGGTTCGCCGCGCTGGGAATCAGCCCGTTGGAGCCCCAGGACGGTGTCCTGGCCCTCGAACACGTCCTGGCCGC
Organism: Umezawaea sp.; assembly: GCA_039922235.1. Classification (GTDB taxonomy): domain Bacteria; phylum Actinomycetota; class Actinomycetes; order Mycobacteriales; family Pseudonocardiaceae; genus Umezawaea. The sequence goes on along the minus strand of JBDSAJ010000943.1, from coordinate 8,446 downwards.
GCGGTTGCCGCAAGCCTTGGTGGTCAAAGGAACGCCGGAAGGCCTGGCAGGTCTCGGCGTCGAGTCGTTCGCCGACGCCGTCGAGGGGTACGCGGACCTGAACGCCTACAGCAGGAGCCTGCTCTCGGCGCGTTTCCGGGACGTTCACGGGGTTCCCGCGCCGGGGCAGCGCATCACGAGTGATCGGCTGGCACAGTTGTTCTCGGTGGTTCCCAGCCGGCGCAGGCTGTTCGACGCGGTTCTCGAGGTGCTGGAGCGGTCGGGTTCGGTCCGGTTGGACGGCTCGCAGGTGGAGATCATCGACACGGCTGTGGCGGGCGGTACGGTCCGCAATCCTGAACTGGCCGGGCACGCTAGGTTGCTGGAAGCCTGCGTACAGGCCTTGCCGGACGTGCTGGCCGGTACGAGGAGTGGCGTGGAGGTGCTGTTCCCAGGCGGTTCCATGGCCATGCTCGACGACGTCTACCGCGGCAACTCCGGGGCCGACTTCCACCACAGGTTGGTTGCCGACCAAGTCGTCTCCGCCGCCGAGCAGGTGACCGGCAGGCGTGCGGAGATCCTGGAGATCGGTGCTGGCACCGGTGCCAGCACCGCCTTCGTGTTGAAGGCCTGTGAAGGACTCGCGCACCGGCCTGGACTGCACTTCACCGACATCTCCCCGGCCTTCCTGAACCGCGCACGCCAGCGATTCGGCTCGGACGACGTGACCTTCGGCTTGTTCGACGTGGAGCGGGATCCTGCCGAACAAGGACTCCAGCCTGCCGGGTACGACATCGTGATCGCCGCCAACGTCCTGCACGCCACCGTCGACATCTCGGCCACCCTGGTCAACGTGGCGGCGTTGCTGCGCCCCGGCGGCCGTTTGGTGATCAACGAGACGACCATGGCAACGGACTTCCTGACGCTGACGTTCGGGCTGACCGAGGGGTGGTGGCGGTTCACCGACCCGGACAAGCGGTTGCCCAGCGCGCCGTTGCTGGGCGTCGGACAGTGGCGACGTGTCCTGGCGGAAGCAGGATTCGCCGTGGATGCGGTCGACGGCGTTCCCGGTACGGCGGAAGACCGGTTGCCGCAGTGCGTTCTGGTCGCGTCCAAGCAGACCCGGCAGCAGGACGGACAGGCGTCCCCGAGCGCTGTCCGTGCCTACGTCCGCGAGGTTTTCGCCGAGGTTCTCAAGTTCGGGAACGCGGATCTCGACGAGCGGGCGACGTTCGACGCGTTCGGCGTGGACTCGCTGGTCAGCCTCTCGATCATCGACAGGTTCGAGAGGGACCTGGGGGAGTTGCCCGCCACGCTGCTGTTCCAGCACACGACGATCGAGTCGCTGGCCGCGTATCTGGCACAGACCCGTCCGGCCGGAGTGGCGACGGTAGCCGGTACACCCGTGGCCGCACCGGTCGTCACGGTTCCTGTCGAGCCACCTGTTCAGCGAACCACCAGCGACATCGCGGTCATCGGGGTTACCGGCAGATATCCGGGATCACCCGACTTGGCGGCGTTCTGGCAGAACCTCGCGGCGGGCAAGCACTGCGTCACCGAGGCTCCGTCCTCGCGGTTCGACGTGAACGCCGTCTACGACCCCCAGCCGGGCAAGCCGCAGCACAGCTACGGCCGATGGGGCGGGTTCATCGACGGTGTGGACTTGTTCGACCCCGGCTTCTTCGGCATTCTGCCGCGTGACGCTGCGGCGATGGACCCGCAGGAGCGGCTCTTCCTGCAGACGGCGTGGACTCTGCTCCAGAACGCGGGCTACCTGGCCGAGAACACCAAGGAGCGGTCGACCGGGGTTTTCGTCGGGACGATGTACGGCGCGTACGGCCAGATGGCGGCCGCGAACGGGTGGCCCGCGGGCAAGTACACCGACGGCCACTCCCCGTACTGGTCGATAGCCAACCGCGTGTCGTACACGCTGGATCTGCGAGGACCCAGTTTCGCCGTCGACTCGGCCTGTTCGTCGTCCCTCACGGCTGTTCACCTGGCCGCGCAGAGCCTGCTTCGCGGCGAGTGCCGGATGGCGATCGCCGGAGGCGTCAACCTGATCCTGCACCCGGCCCACCTGGTCGCGTTGTCGTCCATGCACATGTTGTCGGCGGACGGCGCGTGCAAGGTGTTCGACGAACGGGCCGACGGGTTCGCTCCCGGCGAGGGGGTGGGTGCCGTCTTGCTGAAGCCCTTGGCCGCGGCTGAAGCCGACGGCGACGACATCTGGGCCGTGATCAAGGGCTCGCACGTCAACGCGGGTGGTCGTACCGCCGGCTACACCGTGCCCAACCCGAACGCCCAGGCGGACCTGGTCTCCGAGGCGATCCGCAGGTCCGGGGTGGCCCCGGCGACGATCGGCTACGTCGAAGCGCACGGCACCGGGACCTCACTCGGTGATCCCATCGAACTGTCCGCGCTCGCCAGGGCGTTGTCCACCGCTGGGGGCTCGAACCAGTGTGCGGTGGGATCGGTCAAAGCCAACATCGGGCACCTGGAGGGGGCTGCGGGAATCGCAGGCCTGACCAAGGTCCTGCTCCAACTCCGAGCCGCGCGGATCGCGCCCTGCGTGAACCTCGACCAGGTCAACTCCAAGATCGACCTGCGGTCCACGCCCTTTGTGCTTCCCGATACGCTGCTGGACTGGAAGTCGTCCGGTCCGCGGCGAGCTGGCATCAGCTCGTTCGGAGCGGGCGGCGCGAACGCGCACCTGGTCGTCGAGGAGTATCCGCGGCGCGTGCCCGACGTTCCGCAGGCGGCGGAGCACGTCTTCCTCCTGTCCGCGCAGTCGGTCACGCAGTTGCGCACCATGGCGGCGAACCTCGCCGAGGTGGTGGCCGACCAGCCGTTGGATTCGCTGGCGTTCTCGAGCCAAGTCGGCCGAGCGGAGTTCGCCGAGCGACTTGCCGTGATCGCGGGCGACGCTCGGGAACTGGTGCACCGCTTGACCGTCGCCGCGTCGGGCGGGTCAGACGAGGGTGTCGAGTTCGGCAGCGCGGCCCACCGCCTGCTGGACGATTCGACCATCGACGCGAACCTGTACGCGAACCGCGGGTTGCGCACGCTGGCCAGGCTGTGGAGCACCGGCGAGCCCGTGGACTGGAGTCTCTTGTGGACTGTCCGGCCGCGGCGGGTCGAGTTGCCGCCGTACCCCTTCGACCTCAAGCGGTACTGGCTGCCGGACCATCGCCAGGCGTACCGGCTGTCCCGGCCCGGTTGGCGCCGCCAGGATCCGGTGCAGGGGAAGACCTGGTCACCTCGGGTCGTGCTCGTCATCGGTTCACCGGAGTTGGCCGCTGCCGTGGGGCCGTCCGGTGTTCACGTCGCCGAGGACGCGGACTTCACACGGGTGGTGACGGATCTGGCGGCACGGGATCGGCTGCCGGACGCGATCGTGCATGTGCCGACAGGATCTGCTGAGTCGTTGCTGTGGGCGGTCAAAGCCGTGTTGTCGGAGCAAGGGCCGGTCGGGCTTCGGGTCGTGACCGGTTTCCTGGCGGAGAACTCCACGCCCGCGGTCCGCGCACTGCCTGCCATGCTGCGTGCCATCGCCTTGGAGAACAGTAAGTTCTCGGCACTTTCGGTGTCGGCGGACTCCCTGCACGAGGTGCTGCTCGCCGAGTTGCGTGCGCTCGACCCCGGCGGGCGGCCGGAGTCGCGCATCCAGTCCGTGCGATATGCGGACGGCGTGCGGCTGGTGTCCGAGCTTCAGGACATTCCCGTCAGTTCCTCGGTTCCCGACGTTCCCGTCCGGGCCGGTGGCACGTATTTCATCACCGGCGGTGGCGGGGCGCTTGGCCGCGAGTTCGCCGCGTACCTATCCCGCCAGGCTCCGGTGACCGTAGTGCTGGCCAGCCGCTCACCTGTCGACACCTCCGGCCTTGGCGCTCGTGTGGTGCACTACCAGGCGGACCTGTCTTCGGCCGAGGACACGCGGCGGCTGATCGGCGAGGTCAGGCGGGTGCACGGTCCACTCAACGGCGTCATCCACGCCGCCGGCATCACCAGGGACTCACTCCTGGTCCGAAAGTCACCGGCTGACGTCGCCCAAGTCCTCGCGGCGAAGATCGACACCGCGGTGAACGTCGACCAAGCGACCGCCGAGGACCCGCTCGACTTCTTCGTCCTGTTCTCGTCCGTCGTCGCGTTCACGGGCAACCTCGGCCAGGCCGACTACTCGTACGCCAATGCCTACCTCAACGAATTCGCCTCCGACCGCGCCGCGATGGTCACCGGCGGCACCCGTCGCGGCCGCACCGTGTCCATCGCTTGGCCACTCTGGTCCGACGGCGGCATGACCGTGGATGCCGCCACGCGCAAGCTCCTCGCTCGTCGCTGGTCGAGCACGCCACTCGCCACGGAAGACGGCTTCTCCGCCTTTGCCAGGGCGCTGAGTACAGGCGAGAGCACCGTGGTGGTGAGCACGGTCGGTCCTGAGGGGAGCGACCCAGCGCCGCTGTCCAAGACCGACCCGGCTTCCGGGAACGACTTGGCGGTCGGCCATGAGCTTGCCGCGGTCGAGCCCGCTGCCATCCCGTCGCCGGACGCGGCGCCGGTGGACGTGCTCCCGGCGGTTCCTTCCGATGCCGAACTGCTGGCGGTGATCGAGTCGGACCTCCGCGCGATCGCCGCGAAGTTCCTGCTGGTGGACCGAGTGCACATCGACCTGACGGCCGACCTGATGGACACCGGTTTCGACTCGATCTCGCTCACCGAACTGATCAGCGAGGTCAACGACCGCTACGACCTGGACCTGCTGCCGACGGTCCTGTTCGAATCGGCCAACCTGTCGGCCTTCGCCCAGGCGCTGGTGGAAGAACACGGCCCAGTCATCACCGCCAGGTGGGTACCGGTGGTGGCTGCACCGACCGCGTCACCTGATGACGCGGAGGTGGCGCCGGTGGTTGACGCCGGGCCACGGCCAGTGGAGGGTGAACAACCTGTCGATCGTGCCGCCGTGCCCTCGTCACCGGTCCCCGTCGCCATCGTGGGCATGGCGGGGGTAATGCCGGGATCGGCGAACCTGGAGGAGTTCTGGCAGCACCTGGTCGACGGCGAAGACCTGATCCGGGGTCTGCCGGACGACCGGACGGACCTGCTGGCCGACCCTCGGACGAAGGCGGTCCAGGGCGGATTCCTCGACGACGTGCGGGGGTTCGACGCGCAGCACTTCGGGATCTCGCCGCGGGAAGCGGCGTTGATGGATCCGCGGCAGCGGCTGTTCCTGCAGACGGTTTGGCGGGCGATCGAGGACGCGGGTTACGCGCCGTCGGCGTTCGCCGGGACGACGACGGGGTTGTTCGCCGGTGTGTCGGCATGTGACTACGACGATCTCCTGAAGGTGCACGAGGTGCCGATCGAGGCGCACACGGCGAGTGGGATCGCGCAGTGCATTCTGGCGAACAGGGTGTCGCACCTGCTGGACCTGCGCGGGCCGAGCGAGGCGATCGACACCGCGTGCTCGAGTTCGCTGGTCGCGGTGCACCGGGCGGTGCGGGCGATCCAGACGGGGGAGTGCGACGCGGCGTTGGCCGGTGGGGTGAACGTGCTGTTGAGCCCCGGCTTGTTCGTCGCGTTCACCGATTCCGGGATGCTCAGTCCGGACGGGCGGTGCAAGAGCTTCGACGCGGCCGCGGACGGTTACGGCAGAGGTGAAGGCGTCGGCGTCGTTCTGCTGAAGCCGCTTGACCGTGCGCTGACGGATGGCGACCACGTGTACGCGGTGGTCAAGGGCAGCGCGGTGAACCACGGCGGTCATGCGACATCGTTGACGGCGCCCAACCCGAAGGCGCAGGGACGGGTGATCGCGAACGCCTATCGCGACGCGGACGTGGATCCCAAGACGGTCGGGTACGTCGAAGCGCACGGTACGGGTACAAGCCTGGGCGACCCGATCGAGGTCGAAGGCCTGAAGAAGGGGTTCGCGGAGTTGGGCGCGGACTCGGCCGACGAGCCGTGGGTGGGTCTTGGCACGGTCAAGGCCAACATCGGCCACCTGGAGGCGGCCGCGGGCATCGCCGGCCTGCTCAAAGTCCTGCTGTGCCTCAAGCACGGCCAGTTGCCGCCGACCATCAACCTGCGTGAACCCAACCAGTTCCTGAAGTTCTCCGGCACGCCGTTCTTCCTGGTCCGCCAGGTGCGCGACTGGGACGTGCCCGAGGTGAGGCGAGCCGGGGTGAGTTCGTTCGGGTTCGGCGGGACGAACGCGCACGTCGTTCTCGAGTCCCATGCCGAATCACCCGGTCCTCAACCCGCAGGCCCGTACGGCTTCGTGCTGTCGGCCCCGAGCCAGGACGCGCTCGTGCGGTACGCGAGCGACCTGGCCGATTTCCTGGCCGAGCGACCCGAAGCCGTGGCGCGGGCCGCGTACACGCTGCAGGTTGGCCGGGAGCCGTTGCGGCACAGGTTGGCGTTCCTGGCGGAGAACTCCGAAGAAGCGGTCCGCGTCCTGCGAGAAGGCGGTGCGTCGCACAGGACCGCGCCCGAAGACCAGTGGTCGGACGTGCGCGACCGATTGGCGGACTGGGCCGCCGGGCAATCGGTCGACTGGGCGAGCCAGTGGCCTGTTGGGATGCGCAGGCTCGCCGGTCTTCCCAGTTTTCCCTTCGCGACAACCGCTCACTGGTTTCCCGAGCGGTCCAACGACAGCGGGCGGAAGGTAGCCGTGCACGAGTATGACACCGGGGCGGCACGCCCCAAATTGCGGCTGACCAGGGTCGACGCGACCCGGTTCGAGCAGCCGGAGCCAGAGCGACCGGATCCGCCACGATCCGAGCCCATCCGGAGTGTGCGGGGTCCGGTCGTGAACAGCGGTGCTGTCGAGGCCATTCGCGGTCAGCTGTCGGTGATCCTCGGGGTCGAGACCGACTGGCTGGACAGCGCGGGCACGTTCGCGGAGATGGGCCTCGACTCGATCTTCCGGATGGAACTGGTCCGTTGGCTCAACACGACCTTCGACACGGACCTCAAAGCGGCGGACCTCTACGAGCACGACTCGATCACCGCACTGGCGGGGCTGATCGGCGGGCCGCTGAAAGCCACGAACGGCGAGCTGTCGACGTCGACCCGCGGCGACGTGCGTGAGCTGTTGGAGAGGCTGGTTGTCGACACGGTCCAGAGGCCGATCGATCCGGCGCGATCTTTCTCGGACAACGGTTTCACGTCGTTCGACATGCTGCGGCTGATCAACGAGCTGGACCAGCGATTCGGTCCGCAGCGGAAGACCCTGCTGTTCGACCGTCCGACCGTGGACGAGGTCGCGGCCGAGTTGACCGACCGCTACGGCGGCGAAGCGGCGTCGAAACTGGACATCGGCTCGTCGACGAACACGACGCACCCCGTACCGGCAACGGAGAGCGAAGGCCCCACGGTCGTGCTCAAGCGCGAACTCGACGCGCACCCCGAGCTCGCCGACGCCATCTCCCGGCTGGAGCGGGAGCACGGCATGGAAGGCGGGCTGGCAGGTCGGGACATCGCGCCGTTCGCGTTGATCGGCAGCGCGCGCCAGGGGTACTTCAACGTCTCGGTGGACAACGGGGTGCTGTTCGCGTGGAGCTACGTCGGTCCTGGTGATCGGTTCCGGGAACTGGCAGGCGAGCTGGTCGACTACTCGCGTGGGCATGGGCTGAAGCCGAACTTCCTCTCGCTGCAACGGGTCGAGCAGATCGACGGTGAACCGTTCACCACCACGCCGTTCGGTGCCTTGCAGCGGATGGACGACATCGGCGACTTCTCGCTGGCCGGTGGGAAGATGACGAGGCTGCGCTACCTGGTCCGGAAGTTCGAACGGCTCGGCGCGTGCCGGACGGTCGAGTACCGGTCGGGAACGGACGCCAAGACCGACACGGCCGTCGCGGCCATGCTCGATCGCTGGACCGACACCAAGCAGATGATCAACCCGTACGTGGCGGTGGTGCGCGAGGAGATCCGCGAGGGCAGGCTGACCGACCGGCACCGGCTGTTCCTGACCTATGTGGACGACGTGCTGGCCAACACGATCATCATCACCAAGATCCCCTCGGCCGCCGGCTACCTGCTGGACCTCGAGTTCTACCCGCCCGACGCTCCGCTGGGCGGCTTGGAGTACGCGATGGTGCGGATCATCGAGGTGATCGCGGCCGAGGGCTGCACCACGTTCAGCCTTGGCGCGAGCTTCGGCGTCAAGCTCGACACCGTGCCCAACGCCGACCCCGGCATCGAGCGCGAGCTCGAGGAGCTGCGCTCGATGGGCGTGTTCGGCAAGGGGAACTTCCAGTTCAAGAACAAGTTCCGTCCGGTGAACCAACCGATTTACCTGTGCCAGCCCGCAGGCGACGACCGCACACCGGTGTCCGAGATCATCTTGATGATCGCTAACCCTCAGCTGCGTTCGCTCGAACCCGTGACGCCTCTGTCCGCTTCGCCACAAGGCTCGGTTCCCCGCCCGACTCCGGTTGCCGGGTCCGCGCCGTCCGAGATCGACCTGACC
>JBDSAJ010000942.1:0-9148 GCA_039922235.1 Umezawaea sp. | reverse complement strand
ACGTCGTCCTGCACGAGGCGCTGCGACAGGATGATCGCGTCCTCGTAGTTGTGGCCTTCCCACGGCATGATCGCCACGAGCAGGTTCTTCCCGAGGGCCATCTCGCCGTTCTCGGTGCAGGGGCCGTCCGCGAGGACCTGGCCCTGCTCCACGCGGTCACCCTCGTGGACGATCGGCTTCTGGTTGATGCAGGTGCCCTGGTTCGACCGGCGGAACTTGTGCATCCCGTAGGTCTGGCGGGAACCGTCGTCGGCCATCACCGTGACGTAGTCGGCGGAGATCTCCTCGACGACACCGGTCTTCTTGGCGACGACGACCTCGCCCGCGTCGACCGCGGCGCGCAGCTCCATGCCGGTGCCGACCAGCGGCGCCTCGCTGCGGAGCAGCGGAACGGCCTGGCGCTGCATGTTCGCGCCCATCAGGGCGCGGTTCGCGTCGTCGTGCTCGAGGAACGGGATCATCGCGGTCGCGGCCGACACCATCTGCCGCGGCGAGACGTCCATGTAGTCGACGTCCTCGGGCAGGATCAGCTCGACCTCGCCGCCCTTCTTGCGGACGAGGACGCGGTCTTCGATGAAGTTGCCGTCGAGGTCGATCTGGGCGTTCGCCTGCGCCTTGACGTAGCGGTCTTCCTCGTCGGCCGTCAGGTAGTCGATCTGGTCGGTGACCCGACCGTCGACGACCTTGCGGTACGGCGTCTCGATGAAGCCGAACGGGTTGACCCGCCCGTAGGAGGACAGCGAGCCGATCAGGCCGATGTTCGGGCCTTCCGGCGTCTCGATCGGGCACATGCGGCCGTAGTGCGACGGGTGGACGTCCCGGACCTCCATGCCCGCGCGCTCACGGGACAGACCACCCGGACCCAGCGCCGACAGGCGGCGCTTGTGGGTCAGGCCCGCGAGCGGGTTGGTCTGGTCCATGAACTGCGACAGCTGGGAGGTTCCGAAGAACTCCTTGATCGCGGCCACGACGGGACGGATGTTGATCAGGGTCTGAGGCGTGATCGCCTCGACGTCCTGGGTCGTCATCCGCTCGCGGACCACGCGCTCCATGCGGGACAGGCCCACGCGGATCTGGTTCTGGATCAGCTCGCCGACCGTGCGGAGACGACGGTTGCCGAAGTGGTCGATGTCGTCGACCTCGACGGGCACCTCGGTCTCGCCGGGCTGCATGTTCGTCTCACCCGCGTGCAGGCGGACGAGGTACTCGATCGTCGTGACGACGTCGTCCTCGGTCAGCACACCGGTGCTGATCGGGCTGGCCAGGCCCAGCTTCTTGTTGACCTTGTACCGGCCGACCTTGGCGAGGTCGTAGCGCTTCTCCTTGAAGAACAGGTTCTCCAGAAGGGCCTGGGCGCTCTCCTTGGTGGGGGGCTCGCCGGGGCGCAGCTTCCGGTAGATGTCGAGCAGAGCCTCGTCGGTGCCCGCGGTGTGGTCCTTCTCGAGCGTCGTGAGGAGGGTCTCGCTGAACGAGAAGCGCTCACGGATCTGCTCGGTGGACCAGCCCAGCGCCTTCAGCAGCACGGTGACCGGCTGGCGGCGCTTGCGGTCGATGCGCACACCGACGGTGTCGCGCTTGTCCACGTCGAACTCCAGCCAAGCACCCCGCGAAGGGATGATCTTGACGCTGAAGACGTCCTTGTCCGTCGTCTTGTCGACGTTCGTGTCGAAGTAGACGCCGGGTGAACGAACGAGCTGGGAAACCACGACCCGCTCGGTGCCGTTGATGATGAACGTGCCCTTGTCGGTCATCATCGGGAAGTCACCCATGAACACCGTCTGGCTCTTGATCTCGCCAGTGGTGTGGTTGGTGAACTCCGCCGTGACGAACAACGGGGCGGCGTACGTCATGTCCTTGTCCTTGCACTCCTCGGTCGAGGCCTTGACCTCGTCGAAGCGCGGGTCGGAGAAGGAGAGTGACATCGAGCCCGAGAAGTCTTCGATCGGCGAGATCTCGTTGAGCACCTCTTCGAGGCCGCCCGTCGGCGCCTCGTCACCGGCATCGATGCGGCGCTGGAACCAGGCCTCATCACCGGTGAGCCATTCGAAGGACTGAATCTGCAGGTCTAGCAGGTTGGGCGTCTTCAGCGGTTCGTGGATCTTCGCAAATGAGACCCGCTTCGGCGCTCCAGGGATCCCCGACGTGGAGTTGGTCGCAGCAGTGGCCTTGGTCGCGCGAGAGATCGCCAAGATGCGTCCTTCCAGGGACTAATTAGCTGGCTAGCAGCGGACTAGCACGGCTGTCAAGGGTGCGGCGCCGCCGTGCGCATCCTGGTCTCGGCAGGCGTCCTCCCGGCGAGGAGGAGCCCATCAAGGGGGCAAAACGGGATGAGGGCAGCGCAAAGGAGCAGTCTAGCCACACAGACGGCGACTGTCGAGAGGCACCTGGAAGGACCTTTCTCGTGTTGGGAAACAGAGTGACCCTGCCTGCGCCCACAGTCAAGATGCCACGCCTCGATCACTCCGGTGGCGCAAGGCGCGTTTACCGGAAGTAACCTCTTTGACCAGCACGAACACGAGCGGACCAGCGCCGACGATCAGTCGACCGCCCCGAATCGGCCCCACCGGGACGTGGACACAGGGGACAGAAATTCACCTATTGATGTGTCCGGCGTCACGTGAAAAGGGGGTTGAAGTCGATCTTCAGGGGGCATCCTGGACGGTTCTGGACGGCGTTGTAGCCCGATCCACTGATCGGACGTCTACTTCGCGTCCGCGCACTTCTCCATCTCGGCCGACTGGTCGCCCGTCTGACCGAACATCTCCATGTTGTCGACCTTCCAGCGGCCGTCCGAGCGCTGCGCGCCGACGCGCATCATCGCGATGCCGCCGCCGGTCTGGTTGTCGGTCGTGCGCGTGGTGACCTGGTCGATGAACAGCAGCACGGTGGCCCGGTCGCCGTCCAGCGACGTGACGCCGCTGCTCACGACCCTGACGGTGACCACGAGCTTCTGCTCGGGCGCGAGGGTCTTCACTGGCCCGAAGATCGCGTTGTACTGGCACTTCGCCTTGCCGACCAGCAGCTCGTTCGCCGCCTTCTCGGTCGCGGTGACGTCGGCGAAGTTGTAGGAGAAGGCCTTCTCGACGGCTTCACGGGCCTGGCCGTTGACCTCCGTGGTGCCCCCGGTGTCGACCAGCGCCTCGTTGAGGTGGACGTCCCGGCTCCGGGTCTGGAACCAGAAGCCCAGGCAGGTGAGCACGGCGGCGACCAGGACGAGCACCAGCGGCAGGAGCAGCGGGGACCGGGTCCTGGCCGGTTCGTCGGCGGTGCCGGTGTCGTTGGCGGGGTTGGGCTTCCTCAGCGTCGGCGACGGGACCCTGGTCGACGTCCGCTTGCGGCCCACGGGCTTGGGGGTGGGCTTGTCGGTGGCGGTGTCCGGCTCGGTGGCGGAGCCACTCGTCGGCTCAGCCGGGCCCGGCGAGACCTCATCCGGAGCTGTGACCTGCGTGGAAGCGTCAACGGCAGCCTGGTCCGCAAGCGCTTGGCCCTCGGCATCGGCGCGGTCGGTGGTGGCTTCACCATCGGCGGCAGGCGCGTCCTTCTCGACGGCAGGCGCCGTCGAAGGACTCTTGTGCAGACCCGCGACCCTCGGGCGGTACGCGGGCGTGGACGGGACCGGGCGGCGGCGGGGCGGCGGGGGCACTGGGGAGTCCAATCTGATCAGGCGCCGCCGGCCCCGACGGGGCCGAGCGCGCTGAGCTTCCAGCCGGCATCCGTGCGGCTCAGGTCGGTCTGGTAGCGGTTGACCTTCTTGACCGCCTGACCGCCGTCGGGGGCCACGGTGGTCTCGACGACGGCGATCAGGTGGGCCTGACCAGCGCGGTCGTCGAGTTCGGTGACCGCGGCGTCGAGCACCCGGCTGGTGGTGACCGTCTTGGCGTCCTGGATCTGCTTCTTGCGGGCGTCCTTGCCGGTCTCGATCTCCTGGTGCAGGTCACCCGTCGACGAGTCCATCCAGCGCGCCAGGTCCTCGTCCACCTTGCGGTAGTCGAGGGTGGTGAAGTTCGCGACGCCGACCTGGCCGACCCGCAGCACCTCGTCGCGCTCCTTGGCGTAGTCGGCGCCGTCGCTGTTCGCCCCGCTCCACCAGGACACGCCCGCCCAGGCCGCGTACCCGGCGGCGAGCACCACGAGCACGGCACTCAGCGGCAGCGCCCAGCGGCGGATTCCGGTGTTCATGCGTCCTCCTATCCCGGCAGGCCGAGCAACTGGCCGAGGCTGGTCAGCACGGGTACGGCGGCGGCCGCGGTCCCGGTCTGCTCCTGGCCAGGCTGCGTCGTCTCGGTGCCCTGGGGTGTGGTCAACTGCCCGCCGAACGGCGCGTTCTGGGCGCCTCGCACGGTGGTGGCGCTCCCCCGCGCCAGCGCGCAGTAGGCCTGGGTGTTCAGCGCGACGGGGGTGGTGTCGGTGCCCTGCCTGATCTTCGTGCCCTCGTACCCGACGGTGCACGGGGCCGGGTCGAACACGTTGAGCGCCAGTCCGAAGTGAGCGGTGCCGTCGCCGGGCGCGACGGTGAAGCCGCCGCCGACGACGATCGGGTAGGTCACGGCGATCTGCTCCAGGCCGTCCAGGCGGGTGACCAGGATGTTCGACGTGGTCAGCAGGTTCGCGAACAGGACGCCGAGGTTCGGGCCGCTCTCGCGCAGCAGCGCGGACACCTGCTCGGCGGCCTGCGGGCTCACGGCGATCAGGTTCCGCAGGTCACCGTCCGACTTCTTGAGCTGCTCGGCGAGCAGCCGCAGGTCACCGCTGAACGACCGGATCGCGCTCCCCTGCTGGGCCTGGGTGGTCAGCACGGTCACGCCGTCGGAGAGCAGCGCCTTCGTCTGCGGCAGGTGGTCGGTGGCGGTCTGGGTGAACGACCGGGTGCTGTCCAGCAGCCTCTGGAGGTCGGGGCCGGTGCCGTTGAACGCGATGTCCAGCTCGTCCACGACGGTCCGCAGCGCGTCCGTCGGCACCGACTTGGCGAACGCGTCGAGGTTCGCCAGCAGGGTGTCCACCGGCGGCGGGATCTTGGTGGAGCTGCGCGGGATGACCGAGCCCGCCTGCAGGTACGGCCCGCCGTCGGTCTTGGGCCGCAGGTCCACGAACTGCTCGCCGACCGCGGACCGGTTCGCCACCACGGCGTTGAGGTCGGCCGGCACGGGCGGCGCGTCCGGGTCGATGCCCAGGTCGACCTCGACTCCATCCGCGGCCAGCCGCAGCGCGCCGACCCGGCCGATCGTCACACCGCGGTAGGCGACCTCGGCGTTGGCGAAGATGCCGCCGGAGTCGGCGAGCTGCATCGTCACGACGTAGCCGGACGAGCCGACCAGCCGTCCGAGCCCGACGTACTTGGCGCCGACGAAGCTGACACCGACCAGCGCGATCACCAGGAACGCGCCGATCTGGAGCTTGATCTTGCGGGGGATCACGGGCGCCCACCTCCCAGCAGTCCGCCGAGCAGGTCGCCGAGGCCGGTGCCCGTGCCGATGCCCGGCACGGGGAGGTTCGGCAGCGGCAGGGGCAGCGACGGCAGCGGCTGGCCGTCCAGGCCGGGAATGCCCGGCAGCAGGCCCTGCCGCGAGGAGCCCAGGTTGTCCACGATGTTGCCGAGGTTCAGGTCGATGTCCGCGTACAGGTTCGTGTAGTCGCCCTTGATGCCGTCGACCGCCGCGTCCGGGAACGGGTAGGTGAAGAGGAGTTGGAGCGCGTTCGGCAGGTTCGTGCCGGCCTCGGCGAGCTTCTGCAGCGTCGGCGTCAGCGCCTTCAGGTCCGCGACCAGGTCGGCCTTGCTCTTGTCGACCGTGTCGACGGCGACGCCGGACAGCTCGTCGAGCGCCTGGAGCAGCGTGACGAGCTGGGTGCGCTGGTCGGCGAGCACCTTCAGGCCTGGCTCCAGGGTGTCGAGCACGCCCGCGATCTGGTCGCGCTGGGCGTTGAGCGTGCCGCCGAGCCGGTTGACGCCGTCCAACGCCCTGGTGATCTCGGCCTTGTGCCCGTCCAGCTGCGTGACCAGCGTGTTCACGTTCGTCAGCAGCGAGCGGATCTCCGGCTCGTTGCCCTCGGTCGCGGCGTTCAGCTCCTTGGCGATGTCCTGGAGCTGCGCGACGCCACCGCCGTTGAGCAGCAGCGACAGCGCGCCGAAGACCTCTTCGACCTCGGGGTTCCGGTTGGTGCGGTCGACCGGGATCAGGCTCCCGTCATGGAGCTTCCCCTCCTCGTTGCCCTGTGTCTGATCCTTTTGGGCGGGCTTGGCCAACTCGACGAACTTCTCACCGAGCAGCGCGGACTGGCGGAGCTTCGCGATGGAGTTGGCGGGCAGCACGACGCCGCCGTTCACGGCCACGGTCACCTCGGCGGTCCAGCCGTCCGGGGCGAGGTCGATCTTCTCCACCTTGCCGACGGCGACGTCGTTGACCTTCACGCCCGCCTGCGGGACGAGGTCGAGCACGTCCTTGAACTGCACCTTCACCCGGTACGGGCGGTCGCCGAGGTCGGCGCCGCCGGGCAGCGGCATCGTGTAGACGCCGTCGAAGCCGCCCGACCCGCAGCCCGCGAGCAGCGCGGTCGACGCCAGCACGGCGATGAGGGACTTCCTCACTGGGGCACACCTCCCAGCGGCAACGGCAGCGGCAGCTTGCCCTGGCTCAGCGAGCCGAGCGCCTCGGCGGGCGTTGGCAGCGGCACCGCGCCGGTCAGCACGGGTTCGAGCTGCGAGCACACCTGCGACAGCGCGAGCGGCACCGAGCCCGGCTCGACCTGCTGGATCAGCTTGCAGATCAGCACGAGCGGCGGCTGGTTCAGCTCGTTGATGTCGGCCCTGGTGTCGAGGGTTCCCGACGCGGCGTTGTAGGAGTTCTGCAGGTTGCCCAGCGCGAGCGGCGCGACGTCGAGGGTCTCGGCGAGCGCGGCGCGCTGCTTCACCAGCACACCGGTGATGCTCGCCAGCTTGTCCACATTGGACTTCAGCACCGCGCGGTTGTCCTTGATGAACCCCTGCACCTGCCCCAGCGCGGTGGCGAGTTCGGTCAGCGCGGCGCCGAGGTTCTCACGCTCGTCGGCGAGGAACCCGGCCACCTCGGCGAGCTGGGAGTTGAAGTCGCGGACCTGGCTGTCGTTGGCCGCCAGCATCGCGGTGAAGCTCGACAGGTTGTCGACCGTGGCGAACAGGTCCTCCTTCGAGCCGGAGAGGGTCCTGGTCGCGTCGCCGAGGTTCTTGATGGTGTCGTTGAGCGCCTGGCCGTTGCCGTCGAGGTTCTTCGCGGCGCTGGTCAGCAGGTCCGACAGCGAGCCGTCCTTGTTCGCGCCGTTCGGGCCGAGCGCGGTGGTCAGCTTGTCCAGGCTCGCGTACAGCTCGTCCAGCTCGACCGGGGTCGCGGTGCGCTCGCGCGGGATCAGCACGTTGTCGCCCATGGTCGGTCCGGCGGTGTAGGCCGGGGCGAGCTGCACGTACCGGTCGCTGACCACGCTCGGCGCGACGACGACGGCCTGCGCGTCGGCGGGCACCTTCACGTCGCGGTCCAGCGTCATCACGACCCGCACCAGCTTGCCCTCGGGCGTGACGTCGTCGATCGTGCCGACCTTCACGCCCAGCACCCGCACGTCCGAGCCCTGGTAGAGCCCGACCGCGGCGCCGAACAGCGCGGTGACCTTGCGGCCGTTGACGCCGACGACGACCCACCACAGCGCCACCGTCGCCACCAGCGCCACGACGCACACCAGCGCCAGCGCGCGGCCGAGGTCACGGCCCGCTTTCGTGGTCGCCACTACTTCCCCCTCTGCACGCCGGGGGGCAGGCAGCCCTCTTCGTTGAACCCGACCAGGCCGAGGTTCACCGAGGGGGGCAGCAGGCCGCAGATGTACACGTCGAACCAGCGCCCGTTGCCGAGGGTGTTCGCGAACACCCGGTAGAACGGCGCCATCAGCGCGATGCCCTTGTCGAGGCTGTCCTGGTTGCGCTGCAACATGGTCGTGACCCGTTCGAGCTGCTCCAGCGCGGGCCGCAGCTGCGCGTCGTTGTCGGCGACCAGGCCGGTCAGCTCGGTCGACAGGTCGCGGGTTCCCTTGAGCAGCAACGAGATCGCGTCCTTGCGCTTGCGCAACTCGCCCAGCAGCAGGTTGCCGTCGGACAGGAGCTTCTCGAACTGCTCGTTGCGGTCGGAGAGGGTTTTGGTGATGTCCCTGGTGTTCCCGAGCAGCTTCGCCAGTTCCCCGTCGCGCGAGGAGATCGTCTTCGACAGCGCGGACAGGCCGTCCAGCGCGCCGCGCACGCTGTCCGACGAGCCCTCGAACGTCTGGGACAGCACGTCGAAGCTGTTCGCGAGCTGGTTGGTGTCGATCTGCCCGACCGTGGTCGCGAGGCCGTTGAACGCCTCCTGCACGTCGTACGGCGCGAGCGTGCGGTCCTTCGGGATGGCGTTGCCGGGATCGAGCGGCAGCGAGCCCTGCGGGTCCAGCGCCACGTACTTCTGGCCCAGCAGCGTCTTGATCCGGATCGTGGCCGTGGTGCGGTCGCCGACCCAGGCGTCCTTGACCTTGAACGAGACCCGCACCAGGTTGCCGTCCAGCTTCACCTTGGTCACCTTGCCGACCTTCACCCCGGCGACGCGGACCTCGTTGCCGGACACCAGGCCCGCGGCCTCGCTGAACTCGGCGGAGTACGTGGTGCCGCTGCCGATGATCGGCAGGTCGTCGGAGTAGAACGCGGCCACCAGCAGCAGCGCGATCAGCGTGAGGCTGATGGCGCCGATGGTCAGCGGGTTCCGTTCGCGGGTCATCGGCGGCACCTCGGCTGCGTCACGGGCAGTGCGGTGATCGGGATCGGGTTCGTGATCACCGGCGGCACGGCGATCTTGCCGGTGCCCTCGCAGAGGAAGAAGTTGAACCACGAGCCGTAGGTCGCGGTGCGGGTGATCGTCTCCAGCTTGTGCGGCAACCGCTGGATCGCGCCCTCGACGACGGCCTCGTTGTCGCCGAGGTTCTTCGACACCAGGCCGAGCGCGGCGATGTCGTCCTTCAACGGCTGCCGCGCCTGGTCGAGCAGGCCCGCGGTCGTGGACGTCAGGTCGCCGAGCGCGGTGATCGCGTCCCCGATCGGCTCCCGGTCCTGCGCCAGGCCCGTCACCAGCTGCTGGACGGTGGTGACCAGCGTGGAGAGCTGCTCGCC
>JBDSAJ010000941.1:0-18319 GCA_039922235.1 Umezawaea sp. | reverse complement strand
ATGCGCCGCCCGCACTCCCTCAGCCAGCGCCAGTGCCGCCGCAGCCTCGCCACGCCCGAGCGCGAGCGCGAGCGCGAGCGAACGAACGAACGAACGAACAGTATGAGCATGCGGGCGTGCCCGTAGCCGAGCTCTTGGTCCGGCAGGCTCACGGACAGCTCCTCCGCCTCGCCGACAAGCCCGCTCTCCAGGCAGAGCCGGATCTGCACCATGGTGATCAGCGGTCGCATGTCGGAGTGCCAGCACCGCGGCGGCAGCGCGTTCCGCGCCGCGTCGAGGTCGGCCGCCGCCTCCGCGAGCCTGCCCGCGGGCACCATCAGCCTGGCGCGGAAGACCCGTGTCTGGCTCACCATGGCATTCAGGCGGTGCCTGCGCGTCGGCCGCGATGGCGGCCAGCCCGTGACCGCCTCGTCCAGGTCATCGGTGAGCGCCAGCACCAAGCAGGCCATCACCTTCTGCGCGCGCCGCGGCGGGAGCGGTCAACGCGACGCGGGCGAGCCAGCTCCGCGCTCCCGACGCGTGCGGCGGACAGCCACGCCGCCGTGCCCGCGTGCTCAGGATCGTCCGGCGCGACCGGCGGTGGCGGCACGTCAAGCAGCCCGAGATCCGGCAGTTCGTAGGGAGCGTCGTTGACGAGCCAGTACATCGCGGTCAGGCTGTCGCGCTCCACGCCCGTCGTGAGCGCCGAGCCGAGCACGAACAGCACCATGCCGGCATTGCCCCTGACGAAGAGCTGGTCCGCAGCGGCCAGCCGCGCCGCGCGGCATTCCGGCGGCTGGGGCTCCAGCAACATCCTGGCCAGCCTGCGGTCACCGATCTCGGGTGTCCAGGTGCTTTCCACCGCCGCGAGTTCAGGATGAGACCGGCCCCGCACCGCGGGGGCGTTGGGTTCGCGCAACGCGCGTTCGAGGTACCGGGCCGTCGTGCGCGGCTCGCCGTGCCGGACCGCTTTCTGGTCGGCGGAGCGCAGCAACGGGACCACCCACGGCTCGCCCAGCGGCGAGGTCGTACCCAGGATGCGCGTCACCTCGGACTCCTCGACCGCGCTCTGGTGAGCCAACCGCGCGGCACCGGCGTGCAGCTCCTCGCGGTCCGCTGGCGCCATGCCGGCGAGGATCCGGTCGGGCGAGCCGGATCGGCTGGCTGCCGTCGTGGCGGGCGGGGTGCACCACCTCAGCCCCGTCGAGCACGGCCAGCAGTATCGTCTCCCGCGCGCCGACCGGCAGGGTGCCGGCGACCCGCCGGAACTCCTCGACGAAGTCGGTGCTCGCCAGGAACGCGTGTCCCAGTTCAACCACCTTGTAGCCGAGTGCCCAGCCACTGTCCACGAGGCGGATCATGCGCGGGCCCTCGAAGGCGGAGCAGAGGTTGGCGATCGTCGACTTCGCCAGGTCAAGCGAGCGTGCCAGTTCGGCGAGCCCGACCGGTCTGCCCCGCAGGGCGAGCTCCTCCACCAGGGCGACGGCGCGAGTGACGGCGGCGCCCTGCTGTCCACCGAGCGCAGGGATCGCGCTATGCCCAAGGTATTCTCCCTCATATCACACCACGGCGTCGGCGATCAGGGCGGCGCTCAGCGCCTGCACACCGCGGCCACTGCTCGGGTCGTGACCGGTGACTTTGGCGATGCGCCGGACCCGGTAGTCGAGGGTGCTGCGGTGGATGAACAGGTTCTTGGCCGCCTCGTTTCGACTGAAGTCGGCGTCCTGCAAAGCGACCAGCGTCTCCCACAGCACCGGGTGGTCCCGCAGCGGCCTGATGATCTCGGCCAGGCGCGCGGTGATCGCTTCGTTTCCGATCAACGCGTACTCCACCAGCACGTCGATGACGCGGTAGACCCCGGCAGGCCTGCGACCGGCCACCACCAGCCGCAGCACGTCCCGCGCCTCCGCGTAGCCGTCCGCCAATTCGGCCACCACTCGCTTGGCCGAAGCTACCCAGCCGTCACTGGCGAGCTGCCGGGTCAGTTCGTCCAGCAGTTCGGCCGCCGTGCTCGGCACCAGCAGCACCAGGGCGCCCGAGCGCCTGGTGCACAGCACGCCGCGACCGGTCAGATCCAGCGCTGCCAGTTCGGTCCGCCGCTCAGCGGGAAACCGGGTGAGCACTACCGCGTACGCGGGTGCGAGTTGGTCGAGCACCTCGTGCGGCAGCATCGTGCCATTGATGAGGTCGGCCGCGAGATCACGGGGCGCAGAGGTCGCGACGTTGCGGCCGAGCCCTTCGACGAAAGCTTCGAGCAGCTGACCGCCGAGCTGAGCGATCCGGGCCAGTTCGGGGTCACCCGCGGCGGCCTGGCTCAGCAGCTCGGCGAGTCCGTTGGCCCGCGCACCGGACCACTGCTCCCCGGCCGTGCGCACCCTGGCCCGGAACTCGGCGAACCGCTGCTCGTGCTCACCGGCCACCCGCAAGGTGTGCAGGGAGCCGGCGTCCGCACCGCGTCCGACGTTGACGTCATGGGATTCATGCGTGCGTGCAATTGCCATCGATTCGACACCACTTTCCGAGATGTCCCCAGTACCGATCGAGTCACTACGGTCCGCAACCGCTACATCCGTAAGAGCAGCCATGCCACCCGTCCAGGGCAGTCGGTGCGGACGGGACCAGCTTGAGAGTGAACGATCACAACCGTCAACTCGGATAGCCAAAGACTGTGGGCATGTGGTGAGCGACGGCCTCGTTGGTACGGTCGGACGCATTAATAGGCCGATTAGTAGGGTCGGATACACCCAATAGGCCGATTGGTACGGTAGGCGGTACGCCGTTCCGCAAGTGGAACTTTTCACCAAGGGCCGCGGTCGTGGTGTTAACGCTCACTTCGAGAGCCACGTATAGCCTGTTCACCTGACTGGGTCGGACTCTCCGGCCGGGTTACCGCCGCGCTCCAGAACCAAGCCGAGCGCCAACCCGACCGCGGGCTGGTGTTCACCCGACGCGGAGGACAACCGCTACGTCCCGAGTACGTCCTGCATCGTTCCATCAGCTCACCGAGCAGGCCGGGCTGCCCAGGATCCGCGTGGCGCGGATGGTGTGCATCGCGTCGGCGGTGACGATCACGCCGGTCAGGTCGAGCAGGTCGACAGAACGTTTTGGTCTCCTTGGCCTTGGTGTCGACCAGGACTTGGGCCAGCACGACCGCATCGGTGTGGGCCATCGCCGCGAATAGATGCACGCCGCCGGATCCGTCGAGGCTGCGGGTGCGAGGCACGGTTTGCCGTCGATCGCGATCACCACCGGTCCGTCCGTCGGCTGGTGGCTGCGATGAGTTCGGGTCCAGGTCGTGATCGCGGCGTCCACCGCATCGCCATCCACCCGTTGCAGCGCCCGGCGCATCGTCGCCTCGTCTGGGCACAGCGCCAGCCTCGGCGCGGGTCGTGACGGACACCGAGCAGCGCGAGCACCTGCTGCGGGGCATCTGCGGCCCATTCTCCGATCGCGGTGAATGACCGCGCACCCGCCGCCGCCAGCAACAAGATCGACGCCAACGAGTGCCGAACACCCCGACGACGGCGTGGATCCGGCACCCCAGACACGAAATCCCGCAGGTCAGCGATCCGGCCAACAGCGATATCAGGGACCAGCCGATCCAGCACAGCAGGGATCGGGCAGGATGACACAGCGGGCACAGCCAGGGCTGAGGCAAAGTCGAATTCCAGTGGCTTGACCTGCTGAGTCGGGTTGCCGCACACCGAAGATCGGGTAGCCCGGAGCAGGCACGACGGGACCGTTGATCATGAAGGTTTCTACGCCATCGTGATCTTCGGAGTTCCGCCGTGCCTGCCGTGTCATCGTCTCCCATCGCTGTCCTGTCACGCCAGTTGGCCCCGCTGGGCGAGGTGGCGCCGCAGGCGCGGACCGGGTTGCTCGAGGTGTTGGAGTCGGTGCCGGATCCACGCAAGAAGCGGGGTGTGCGACATCGGTTCTCGGCGATCCTGTTCGTGTCGGTGTGCGCGGTGGTCTCCGGTGCGCGGTCGTTCGCCGCGATCGCCGAATGGGCCGCGGACGCGGTCGAGGACACCCTGGGCGGGATGGGGATCGGCGCGCCGAACGCGTCCACGATCCGGCGGGCCCTCTCGGCATTGACCGGTGACGGGTTCGACACCGCGATCGGCGCTTGGCTGTCCGGGCGTGTCAAGGCCGCGTGGGTGGGGGCGCCGGACAGGCGGCGACGTCGCGCAATCGCGGTCGACGGCAAGGCGCTGCGGGGTTCCCGCAACGGCGAGCAGCGCGCGAATGGTGATGGCGTGCCTGGACCACGACAGCGGGGTCACGGTGGGCCAGGTCGAGATCGCCGAGAAGAGCAACGAGATCCCCATGTTCACAGCACTTCTCGACACGATCGCCGAGGTGACCGGTCTCGTCGTCACCGCTGACGCGTTGCACGCGCAACGCGGGCATGCCGAGTACCTGCACGGCCGTGGCGCGCACTACGTGATCACCGTGAAGGGCGATCAGAAGGCGTTACGCGATCAGTTGGCGGGCCTGCCGTGGAAGGACGTGCCGGTCGGGCACCGTGAGACCGACACCGGCCACGGCCGCGTGGTCACCCGCACCTACAAGGTCGTCACCGTCGCGGCCGGGATCCTCTTCCCGCATGCCGCCCAGGCCGTCCGGATCGTGCGGACTCGTAAACGCAAGGGTGGCACCGCACGCGCGACCCGCGAGACGGTGTACGCGGTGACGTCTCTGACCGCCGTACAGGCCCAGCCCACCGAGTTGGCCCGCTACATCCGCGGGCACTGGCACGTGGAGAACAAGCTGCACTGGGTCCGCGACATGACGATGGGCGAAGACGCCTCTCGGGCACGCACCGGCGGCGGGCCCAGGATGATGGCCAGTCTGCGCAACCTCGCCATCAGCCTGCTACGCCTGACCGGCCACACCAACATCGCCAAAGCCCTACGCCACATGGGAAGAAAGCCCACACGAGCCATCACACTGATCTCAACCAGCTAAAACACGACTTTGCCTCAGCCCTGGGCTGGTACTGGTTGGCTGGAAGACGCCTCGCGGCTCCGGTTCACGGTCAGCCGTGGCCCGAGCCGACGTGGTACAACGCCTCGGCCAGCTCGGTCCGTCGCCGGACGCCGAGTTTGCGGTACGTGTTGGTGAGGTGCTTCTCCACCGCACGAGGCGTCACCTCGAGCACTTCGGCGATCTCCTGGTTGGACTGGCCCGCCACGGCGAGCAGCGCCACCCGGCGCTCCGACGGCGTCAACCTCACGGGCGCGGATGCAGAGGACCTGCCGGTCAGCGCTGCCCGCGCCTGGTCGGCGATGTTCCTGACCCCAATGTCCTCTGCCAGCTCGAGGCATCGGCGCCAGACGTCGTTGCTGCCCGACATCTCGGCCAACTGCCGCAGCGCGAGCGTCAGTTCCAACGCGTGGGCGGAATTCTCCAGGACCCCGACGGCGCGACGGGTCAGCTTCTCGCCGCGCTCATCGCCCACCACCGCGCCCAACACCCGCAGCGCACGACCTTCCGCGGACGCGGCTCCCCAGTCCTGGGCGATCAGCCGCTCCTCCTCCGCGAGAACCATCGCGTCCTCCGTGTCGCCAAGCCGCTTCTTGAGCAACGCGAGCGACGTCCGCCACGGGAACAACACCGGGTTGCGCCACCCCGACCGGTCCAGCCGCACGCCGCACTCCACCAGAATCGCGGCGGCCCCGTTCAGATCCCCGTTCAGCGCCGCGTCCGAGGCACGCAACAGACCAACCACCGCGGCGAGGCACTCGTTCGCCGGTTTGTTGCCGGCGAAGCCCAGCACCTGACCGGTGAGCACAGGATCTCGCACCTCCAGCGCGACACCTGCCAGCACCACCGCTGTCGACGTCCCCATCGAGATCCAGTCCCCCGCCGCGAGTTCGCAGGCTTCGGTGGCGGCGCGGCCCGCTTCGGTGACGCGGCCGCTCAGCATGTGGACGAGTGCCTGCCCGCTGCGGATCACGACCTGCTCCACCGCATCACCCCGGCTGCGGGCGACATCCATCGCCTGGTCGAGCCAGCCCACCGTGGCACCGGGCGCTCCGGCGGCCGCCAGGCAGGTCACCAGCAGCGGCGCGGCCGAGCAGCGGCGCGGGGAAGAGGCGGGTTCCTGTTCGAGCAACCGTTCGGCCTGCGCGCGGATCTCGCTCGCCGGCAGTCCGACGCCGACCATCGCCGCGTGCAGCAGCACCGCCCGCAGTTCCCGTTCCGCCGCGGTGGTCTCTCCCGTGTCGGGTCCGAGCTGGGCCAGGCGGGCCGCGGCGTGGCCGAGGTCGCCGCGGATGGTCGCCTCCGCGTAGCGCAGCCTCGCCTCGATCCGCAGCGCGAGCTCACGATCGACGGGGTCGAGGCAGGCGTCGCCCAGCTCCGACAGGACCTGGCGCAGCATGGCCACGACGGCCTCGGGCGCGTCGGTCATCACCATCGGTGTGAGCCGGATCAACGCCGCGGCGCGGTTGCGGGGTACCTTCAGCAGCGGAACGGCGTAGGAGATGCAGCGCACGGCGGCGTGCACGTCGAACCCCCGCACCGCACTCGCGAGGTCGACCAGCACCTTGGCCCGGTCCTCGCCATCGACCGACGTCTCCAGCAACGCCCGGCGCAGGTACCGTTCCGCGGCCTCCGGCGAGCCGGACCGCAGCGCGGTCTCCGCCGCCACGCGCAGCACTTCCACCGCCCACGCGCCCTGCGGCCGGGTGATCTCGAGCAACTGTCGCGCGACCTCCTCCTCGGGCCTGCCGTTGTCATACAGCAGTCGCGCGGCCCGGACGTGCACGTCCTCCCGCTCAGCCGAGGTCATCGTCTCCTCGACGGCATCGCACACGGCACGGTGGGCGAATCCGATGGCCGTCAACAGGCCGAGTTTGCGCAGGGCCCTGGTCACACCGAGCAGCGCCACCCGGTCGAGTCCCGCCAGCGCCGCCGCGTCAGGCAGACCACCGCCGAGCACGGCCAGAGTCTTCAACAGGGCCGTGGCCGGCTCCGGTAACCCACCTATGCAGGCAACCAGGCGGTCACGCGCATAGGTCGGCCGCATCGTGCGGGCCGTTTCGGCATGGGCGGCCACCGGCGGCAGCCCTTCGACGCTCCACGCCAACACGAGTGCGGTGAGCAACATCGGGTTGCCGTCGGTCGCCTTGTGACAGGCGAGCGCGAACTCGTCGTCGCAGTCACGGCCGAGCCGCTCGCGCACCAATGCGGCCGAGCCCGCGCGGGTGAACGGCTTGGGACGCAGCCGGTGCGCGGCCCCCGCCAAGATTGACGCCACGGCCGGCCGGTCCCCGCAGGGATCCCCTTCCCGGACGGACACGACGACCACAGCAGACAGACGCGAAACCCATCTGGCAAACGTCTCAAGCACCGCCAACGACTCGTCATCGGCCCATTGCAGGTCGTCAACCAGCAGGAGCAGCGTCTCCTGGGCGGTCAGGTCGAGCAGAACCCCGAGCTGGTCCGTGCCAGTGGTGTCGTCCGCTGCCGAGGGGGCCACGTGGTCGAGCAGCTGACGGACCACACCTGCGGCGAAGTCCAGCTCGCTCTGCGCGGCCGACGCCTGCAGCAGGACGCAGTCCGCCGCATCGAGGTGCCGTGGCACCGACCGCAGCAGCGCTGTCTTCCCGATGCCGAGCGGACCCGCGACCACGATCACGCTGCCCACGCCGCCGGCCGCACGGCGCAGGGCCTGTCCCACGACTTCCAGCTCGCCATCCCGTTCGAGCAACACCGCTCTAGCGCTCATCCTCATCCGCCAGGAACCCAGCCGAGCCGACGAGCACGACCGAGCAGCCCGCTCATGCGCCCGCGCACGGCGATCTCAGCGGCTTCCCGCACCAACGGCTCGACGGCCGAGGCCTCGGTGATCTCCGCGAGGTCGAGCAGCACGCTCGCGTACGCAGACCGCCACGGCGTGTCCCGGAGCAACCGCACGGCCTCCCTGATGTCGTCGGGGTCGCCGAACACGGTCGCACGGCTCTGGTGCGCGCGGCCGAGCTGGCCCGGCACCCCCCAGGCACGAGCGAAGGCGAGTTCCTCCTCGCACAAATGGGCAGCGCGATCATTCTCACCGCACGCGCGCGCTGCGATCGCGGCCACCGAATGCCACCGCAGCGCACCGGGGTTCACCGCCCCGCGAGCAAGCGATCGTCGTCCGCATTCCTCCGCCAGCGCGAGCGCCGTGGAGGCCTCGCCGCGCCTGAGCGCGAGCAGTGCCCGAACGAACAGCATGAGTGTGCGGGTGTGCCCGAAGCCCAGCTCGTGCTCTGGCATGCTCGCGAACGACACCTCGGCAAGGTCGGCGCGTGCGTTGTCGAGGCTGAGGTGCACTTCAGCCAGGATCATCAACGGTCGTGCGTCCGGGTGCCATTGCCGCAACGGCATGGCGATCCGCGCGGCAGCGAGGTCGCGCTCGGCCTCAGTGAACCGGCCGGCGGTCGCCATCGTGATGCTCCGCATGACCAGCGCCTGGCTCACGACACCGTTCAGGCCGCGCCCGCGCGCCTCCGCCACGACGGCATCCAGTCCGCTGACGGCCTCGTCCAGGTCATCGGTGAGCAGCAAGGCCGAACAGGCCGTCACCCTCGGCATCAGCACAGCGGCCGGTGCGGCCAGCGCGGCACGGGCGAGCCTTCTCGCCAGTTCCGGCTCCCCGCCACGCGTGACGCACAGCCAAGCCGCCATTCCGGCACGCTCAGGGTCCTCCGGCGCGACTGGAAGTGGCTCGGCTTCGAACAGCCCGAGCTCGGGAACCTCCAGCGGCGCATCGTCGACGATCCAGTACATCGCGGCCAGGCCGTCGTGCTCCACGCCGGTCGACGGCGCCGCACCGAACGTGCGCCGGACCAGCGCGGCATCGCCATGGGCGACGAGCTGGTCGGCTGCGGCCAGGCGTGCCTCGCCGCAGCCGGGCAGCGCGGGTTCCAGCAGCATCCTGGCGAGCCTTCTGGCGCCGACCTCTGGCGCACGAGCGGACTCGAGCCTTGCGAGCTCCAGCGACAACTCGGACGTCGCCGCTGGGTCGAGGGGTTCCCGCAACGCCCGCTCCAGGTGCCGCGCCGCCGCGCACGGCTCACCTCGTTCGGCCGCGCGCCGTGCCGCGGTGCGCAGCAACGGCACCACCCACGGATCACCGAGCGGTGGGACCACCTCCAGAACGCGCGCCACCTCTTCTTCGTCTACCGCGGCGCGGTGACCCACTCGCGCGGCACGGACGTGCAGCTCGTCGCGGTCCGCCTGCGCCATGCCCGCGAGAATCACGTCGGGACTCAACCCGGCCGCCAGAGCGAGCGGCAGGTCGCGGGTGATGAGCCCGGCTCCGGCGAGGAGATCCAGCGCGCGATCGGCCGTCACGTCCCGCAGCTCCGCCACCGCACACGTCAGGCCGAGATCGAACCGGGGGCCGCACACGGCGATGGCGTGCAGCAGACCGGCCACCTCGGCGGGCATCGCCGCCGCCGCGCGCGCCACCAGGTCGGCGAAAGCGTCCGCCGCCAGCTCCTCGATGTCCTGGGCGCGCGGGAAGGGATTCACACGCATTCCGTCCAGCACCGCCCGCAGCACCGACGCCACGCCCCCGGTGCACCGGGTCAGCGTGGCGGCCACATCGTCGCCCGCTCGCTCTCCGTACTCGGCGGACACCAGCTCCGCGACCACGTCCGGCTGCAACGGACGCGTGGTGAGCACCGTGGCGTCGTCCAGCACCCGTCCCACCCCGCACGCCACGGCGATGACCATGATCGGTTGCCCGGCCACCCGGCCGGCCAGCCGGGCGAGCCACGCGCGCGTGATCTCGTCGAGCCGGTCGGCATCGTCCGCAGCGACCAGCACCGGGACGGTGCGGGCCAGCTCCAGCACGGCCGCAGCGGCGGTCACGGCGCCGCCCGGAACCGGGTGGCCCGCGCGCAGCGCCGCCACCTGTGCCGTCACGTCGTCGACACCGAGGTGTGCGGCGCACCCTGGCGACGCTCCCGCGATGGTCAGCACGGCCACCCCGGCAGCACGCGCCAGCTCGACCGCGCGGGAGAGCAATGCGCTTCGGCCGGTGCCACAGCCGCCTCTGATCTCGATCAGGGACGACTCGCCCGCGCTCAGCGCGTGCATCGCCCGCTCCAGCGCGGCGAGTTCGGCCACGCGCCCGAACAGTTCAGCCGGCACCAGCACACCCCTCACTTGAGCAGGGTGGCGAGATCCGCCCGCTCCTGGACGCCGGACTTGCGGTAGGTGTTGGAGAGGTGGCTTTCCACAGTGCGCACGGTGACGAACAGCGCGTCGGCGATCTGCCGGTTCGTCAGCCCCGCCGCGGCCAGTTCGGCGACCCGTCGTTCACCATCGGTGAGCACGTCACGAGCGCGACCCGGCACCTCGCCCATGCGGCCACCGGCTTCCCTGAGCGCGGTCCTGGCACGGCCCGCCGCGTCGATGTCGCCACAGCGCACGGCCAGGTCGACCGCCGCCCGCAGCTGCCTGCGTGCCGCTTTGTCGTCGCCGTGCCGCAGGAGCGCGGTGCCGAGCGCGGTCAAAGCCTGCACTTCGCGCAGACCGAAGCCCGCTGCCGCGAACAGCAGCGCCGCGTCCTCCAGGGTGTCGATGTGCCCCGTGACCAGTCCGCGGGCGAGCGCGACGTACCCGCGGCCGGCCTGCGTGTCCCAGCGGCCCACTGCTTCCGCACCGCGTTCGGCGAGCTCATCGGCCTCCGCCTGGCGCCCGAGCTCGACGAGCAACGCCACGGCGTCGACCCACCACGGCATGGGTGCCGGATTGCGAGCGCCCATCGTCTCGAGTTCTTCGCCGTATCCCAGCAGAAGGTCCAGCGATGCGGTGAGCTGCCCGTTGTTGCGCAGCAGGCGCGCCCTGGCCGTTGTCGCCAAGCCGAGTTCCAGTGGCTCGCGTGGCTCGTACAGCTCGGAGAGCAACTGCGCCGCGCGTTCGTCCTCACCGGTGCTCGCGCACACCAACGCGAGCACGGTACGCGACCACCTCAGGCCATCGGATCCCTCATCGGCCGAAGAACCGGACAGCGCCTGCTCGGCGTCGGACGCCGCGGTCACCAGTTCGCCGCGATCGAGCAGCAACCACGCCCGCCCGGCGATGGCCAGGGTGCGGCTGGGCTCGTCGCCGAAGGCCTCGGCGGAACGGAGGACTCGGTCGATCACGGCCAGCGCCTCCACCGAGTCACCGCAGTAGTGCAGTGAGGTGGCGGCGACGAGGTCCCACCGGTCGTGCCGGGCGGCCAGAGGTGTGAGCGCCGATCGCGTCAGCGCCAGTGTGCGGCCGGGGGACTCCCCGGTCAGCAGCTCGGCGCGAGCCAGCTGCTGCACGAGCCGCCTGGCCAGTTGTGTCCTGAGCTCGGCAGGCGGCGAGATCTCACGGGCGTGCGCGAGAGCGGCGCCTACCGTGGCGAGGTCGTGGAGACCGACCAGGAGCATGGTGACCTCGATCGTGGCGCGCAGTCCCTGATCGACGTCTGCAGGCAGCACACGCCACGTGTCGGCCAGTACGCCGAAGCTCTCCCGTGCGTGTCCCGCCCGCAGCGCGGCGATCCCGTACTGGGCGGCCACCGACGCACGCGCCTCCACGTCGGTGATGTCGCCGAGCACGTCGGCATACGCGAGGCGGGCCGCATCTGGATCCGTGCCCGCAAGCAGCTTCGCAAGCTCCAGCCGGGTCTCGATGTGATCGGGTGCGACCTCGAGCGCCCTGCGCAGGTAGCCCGCGGCCACGTCGGGCCGGTCCGCGCAGTCGCGCGCGGCCTCGCGGAGGGTGGACATCATCCACGGTTGGTCGATGACGGGCAGCGCGACGATCTGCTCGGCGATCTCCTGGCGCGGCCGTCCCTCGTCGCTGAGCAACCGGGCCGCCCTGGCGCGCAACGCGGCCAGCTCGCGGGGATCGAGTGAAGCCAGCAGATCGTCGCGCAGCTTCTCCGAGTGCAACGTCCCCCGCACGGTCAGCACACCCACCAGCCTCAGCGTCGTGCGGGCCGCCTCGGCGGTGGCCGGGGACAGTTCGAACAACGCGGCGGTGGCGCCCACGTGGCCACCACCGAGAATCGCCAGGGACGTCGCGTACAGCCGGATCGGTTCGGCCTGCTGGGAGAGCCACCACGTAATGCACACGACCGACTCCGCGGTAGCCGCCACGCGCAGCCGGTCGGCCCACTCCTGGTCGGGCTGTCCAGCCTGCTCGATGACGCTTGCCGCACTGCTGACCACGGCATATGGGATGCCGCTGCACACCTCCATGCAGACCCGCACGTACTCGTCGTGCGGCTCGACGCCGAACATGTCGCGGATCAGCTCGCGCACCTCGGATTCGGGGAGCGGACCCAGGTCGATCACCGTAGTGTCGAGCGCGCCGGTCAGCTCGGCGAACATCTTCTCGGCGGCCACGGGTTCGACGCTGGGGACAGCGAGCACCACGAAGAGCCCTCCCCCGCTTGCACGCCTGGCCAGCAGACCCAGACACCGAGCCGTGTCGGCGTCACAAAGGTGGGCGTCGTCCAGCACCAACACCAGTGGCTGCTCGGCGCCGCGCTCGATCGCGAGGCGGACGAGCTGCTGCACCCGAGTGCCGCTGTCGTCCGCGTCCGCCAGCGCCTGGTCGGCCGCCGGGCCGAACAGCGACCGGAATGCCGCGAAATCCACACCGCCGCCTGCACAAGTCGTGCTGAGCACCTCGGCCTGGTCCCGCACCGCCTCGCACACCATGGACAACAAAGCGGACTTGCCGATGCCGCTGCTGCCCCGCACCAGCAAGACGCCGGGCAGGCCCGCCGCCGCTTCACGCACTCTCGTCCGGACCAGCTCCACTTCGGCGCGTCGGCCCACCGGCCGCCACGTCGCAGAAGTTCCAAAGGTTTCGACCCCGACCATGCCGCTCCTCGTGTCGACTCCCGCCGTCCGTTCCGGAGCGATTCCGCTTCGCTCACGATCACACGGCGTTCACGACTTGATCAGGTTGCTACGACGCGCTCGCCCGTCTCGGCCACGTGCGCTACGCAGAACAGTCGCAACCAAGCCGCCGAATGCCAAATCGACCATAGACCGAACGGACTATTCTCGCCATTCCTCAGTCGGGGCGACAAGCCCTGGTCGGGCACGTGTGAGGACTTCAGGGACTTGCTTCTCCAACGCCCCGGCACGGCGGACCCACGCCTCAACATGCCGCGGTACGAACCCTGGACGGTAGCTCGGCAGCAGACCACGTTCGCGAGTTCTCTCGTCCCTGAGCACGACGCGTAACTTCTTTGATCACTCCTGTCGCGTACCCGCCCTTGTCGCCGCGCCGCCGGTTCACCGAATCAGCCCAGCGAAGCGCCTCGGTGCGGGAACGGCAGGAGGCCAAAACGCCCGGCCGGGCGACTCACCACACCTGCCGCACCACTACACCGAGAAGCCGTTCGTGCTGAAGTTCAGCCCACCGCTGGATGACGTGATCTCGTAGCCGAACTGGATCTCACCGAGAGTCACGTCGCCGTACCAGCCGCGGTTGTTGATCCAGGTCAGCACGGACTTGATGTCGACCGTGCCGGAGTTCGCGTTGGACGTGCGCACGAACGAGAACACGGCGTTGCCGCCGTTGGATCCGCGGTAGATGTCCCAGTTGTGACCACCGACGTGCGCGGTCGCCTGCTTCGACCCGATCGGGCCCACAGCGCCGGCCTTGTTCATCCACAGCATCACTTCGTACGCGTTGTTGCCGAGCCAGATGTCGTACGCCGTGGCGTAAGCACCCGAGCGGGGGACGGACACGTTGAAGCTGCTGCGAAGAGAGCCGATTGAGCTGATCTTGGTGTTCACGGCCTTCGCCACGTGCGGGTAGGACTTCACGCCGCCGGTGTTCGGGTGGTTGGCCGTCACAGTCCAGTTGCGGTACGAATCCGCCGAGATCTTCTGTGAGCCGGCACCGCTGCCCCAAATGTTGTTCCTGACCGTGTAGCCACCGTTCGACCAGCTCCCCCACTTTTCGGAGGAGGACCAGGCTGCGGCGTTCGCTGTACCGGTTCCCAACGCGCACAGCAGGAACGCGACGACGACGGACATCAGCCTCTTGCTCATCGGCTTCACCTTTCCGAAATCGGACTGCCCGAGCGGAAAAGCGAAGCTAACATCACACTGACTGACCGGAGAGAAATTTCCGAATTCGTCTGAAATGAACGATGTCACCACGAAAAATCCGGCCAGAATTGTGGTGTGCTCCCGGTGCCGCCGCGACAGCGGCGGCACCGGGAGGTCCACTCACTGGTACAGCGTGACCTTGGCGGTCGTCAGGTCGTAGGAGGCGCCGACCACGCGCAGCTTCCCCGCGGTGATGGCCTCCTTGAGCACCGGGTTGGCCTGGAGGGTCTCGACGCACTTGCGGATGTGCGCCTCGAGCGCGGCCGCGTAGATGTCGCCGCCGCGGTCCTTCACCTCGACGGCGGCGGGCACGAGGGCATTCACCAGTGCGCCGAGGGCGCCGGGGGGCGTTTTGCTCGGGTCCTTCATGGCGTCGACGGCCGCCTTCACCGCGCCGCAGTTCTGGTGACCGAGCACCATGATCAGCGGCGTGTTCAGCGCCACCACGCCGTATTCGATCGTGCCGATGGTGGGTTCCGACAGCACGTTTCCGGCCGTGCGGGTCACGAAGACGTCGCCGAAGTCCTCGTCGAACACCGCCTCGACCGGCACCCGCGAGTCCGCGCAGCCGAACACCTGGGCGTACGGCGACTGACCCGTGGCATGCAAACGGATACCGTCCAAGGTCTGCGTGTGCAGCGCCTTGTTGGCGAGGAGACGCTCGTTGCCGGCCATCAGTCGCTGCAACGCTCCGTCAGGAGTCTTCGGCAGTTCCGGCAACGCGGACGTGGGCGCCGTCGTGCCCGCGGCGACAGCCGACTGCCCGCCGGTGGAACCACAGGCCGCAACAGCGATGGACAGGCCGCTCAGGGCGAGACCGCGCAACACGGCCCGCCTGGCAGGCGCCGCCTGAGATGAGATGTCGTTCTTGAGATCGCTCATAGTCCATTTTAGACATGTTGGCGTTACTGCCTTCCCCACCAACACATGCTTCTTCGGACATGTTTCCGAAAAATTCGGAGAAGCAAGATCGAGCCGGGTCCACCTTCGGGGGGGGGGCACTGCCCCGCCAGCAGAACACCGGCCGCGTAGGCCTTGGACACCATTCCGGTGCGATTGGGCGCACCGAGTTTTCGCACCAGCAACCCCACGTAGTAATCCACGCCTTGCTTGCTGAGAGAGAGCGTCCTGGCCAGCTGCGCGCTGGACATGCCCACGGCCACGTGTTCGAGGATGCGGCCACTGAGTTCGCTAAGCCGCACCAGCTGAGCCAGTGGCTCGAGCTTCCGCCGGCCCTCCCCCTGACGCACGGCCAGCTCGACGCCCGCCAGACTGTGGAGAGGCACGACCGACACAGCGGTCAACTCGACGATCACGGGCGCGTGACCCTCATGACCACGACGATGCCCTACGTCGGCCGCGGCTGACCGCGGCGGGGAAACGGCGGGTGCGGTCCACCCGCCGGTGCCGAAGTGGTCGACGTCCACTGGCATCCACGCCTGCTCAGCACGAGCGTGAGCACGCCCGCCAGGGGCGACAGGCGCAGGCACGCCGGCCGTCCACACTCGCGGGCGGGCGTTGGCCGGGTAACCCTTGTGCTGCTGGCGCTCGCCCGAGTGCTCGTGGGCGGTGTGTTCGCCGTACAGGGGCGTGGCGGTGGGCGAACTGGCAGGAACGGGGATACGGGGTGGTGGCGCATGCGTCCTGCTGGCTCGCCGGGTTGCTTTTCGGAAGCACGGCACGGCTTCGCGTCGCGATCCACCGGCATGGCCAAGGCGGCGCGGCACGACATCGCGCACTGGCTCGCCGCCCGATTTTCCGCGGCCTCCAGCGAACGGAACTCAACCACCGCATTCACTCCGCAGCGGCGACGGCTGCGCAAACGTGCGACGCACTCCAAGACCCGTTGCACAACAACGGGATGAAGTACACCCGAGAAGGGCATCAAACGAAGTGCTTGAGCGAGAACCGTACCGCTCGCCAGGACCGGTACGGTTCTCGCTCAGCGTGAGTGTCAGGTGGCCGAGTCGGGACACAGAGCTGACCAACAGCGAGCGCGGGGAACCAGGCTGGTGATCACTAGGCGCACGGCGGAGGGGTTCCGTCGAACGCATCCCCTGTCACAGCTGCTTGAAGAAGTCCAGCAGTGCCGCGTTCACTTCGTCAGGGCGTTCCATCTGCACCCAGTGGCCCGCGCCGGGGATGTCGACGACGTCACGCAGATCCGTTGCGGCTTGGGCAATGCGGCTGGTGTCGGAGAACGAGCGCGTCATGTCCCCGTCGCCACAGAGGTAGAGCGCGGGCGGAGTGATCGGCCGGTCGTGCCAGGCCGCCAGAAGCTCCCAGTTGCGGTCGATGTTGCGGTACCAGTTCAACCCCCCGGTGAACCCGGACTGGCCGAACGACTCGACGGCAGCGTCGACATCCTCGTCGTCCAGCCAGTCCGGCAACTGATTCGGGGTGGTGAAGCAGCCGAGGAAGCCCTCGCCGTCCCGTACGACCGGCGCCCCGGCCGCTCCGCCCAGCAGCTTCCGGAATGTCGTGTGCAGGTCCGCGCCAAGCTCGGCTTCGGCGACACCCGGCTGCTGGAAGTAGATCTGGTAGAAACCTTCACCGAACCGCTCGCGCAGCAAGCTCAGCGGCGGTAGGGGCAGGCGCAGCCCCGGCGGCACGCTGAGTCCGGCGACGCCGCGCACCAGATCGGGCCGCAGCAATGCGGTATGCCACGCGACCGGTGCGCCCCAATCGTGTCCCACTACGATCGCCTCTTGCTCGCCCAGCGCGTGGATCAGTCCGACGACGTCACCGACGAGATGCAGGAGCGTGTACTGGCCGACTCCGGCCGGACGGTCGGTACGGCCGTACCCCCGTTGATCGGGGGCGACGACGTGGTACCCGGCATCGGCCAGTGGTGCCATCTGGTGGCGCCAGGAGTGCGAAGTCTCCGGCCAGCCGTGCAGCAACACCACTAGTGGGCCTTCGCCTTGCTCCGCGATGTTCATGCGGATTCCGTCAACCAGGACGGTGCGATGCGTGAGCAAATCCTTCTCCCGGTTCTTGCCGTGGTACTTGATGTCCACTCCAGACCGTACGACGGCATCCGTCGATCTGCACGCCGGAGTGGTGATTTTCAGAAGGACGCGCAAATTGCTTCGACATAAGATGTTTCGGTGCAGTGGTTGTGGCGCGAGTGGACAGCAAGCAATTTTCGCGTCACATCGGCTGTGCCGGGCCAGGATCTTCCCGTTCCCACACGCTCAGGCGAGCTCAGGCTCCTGCCAGACTTCCCCGGGCAGGTCACTCTCGACGAGCGGTAGCGGAGCAACGGTCATCCCCACCAACGAGGGCGACCCCTAACAAGCCCCAACATTCTCGTGAAGGCAAGCCCCTCAGCCCATCAGCCTCGAGGGTCGAGCAACAGCGATCTTCCTTACACGCAGCAAAACCGGTTCGCCGCCCCGTACTCACTGCGACTGACGGTCCTCAGGCCGCTGCCCGATATGTTCCCGGAGTCATGCCCACCACCGACTGGAACGCCCGGTGGAGTTGCGCCGCACCGCCGAAGCCGGACTGGGCGGCGACCGCCGCCAGGGGCAGAGTCGGCCGGTCGCGCAGCAGGCGCTGGGCACGTGCCACGCGCAGACGCCGGATCAGCGTGGTGAGCGTTTCCCCGTCGGCTGCGAGCGCGCGGTACAGGGTCCGCCGCGAGAGGCCGCAGCCCGCCGCCACGCCGGTAGCGTCCAGCGAGGGGTAGTGGATGTGCTGCCGGACGAATCGGTGGATCCGCTGCCTGGTGAGTTCGGCGGACGTCTGCGTCGCGCTGTCGCGGGTGATCAGGTCGAGGACGGACTCCAGCAGGCCCACCGCGTGTGGCAGCAGCGCGGCGGCCACCACCGGCTTGTCTCGCTGCTGCCGGCCGAGACCGAGGAGGAAGTCAGCGACGAGCCTGCCGGGCCCGCGATCGTCCAGTTCCAGCGCAGTCACGCCGACCAGCGATCGGCCGGGCAGCAGGATCCGCGGGATCTGGACGATGAGCTGGGAGAAGCTCCCGGAGAACTCCAGCGTGAAGGGCCGGGTGCTGTCCAGGAAGGTCATGGTCCCCGGCAGCAACGTGGCCGACCGCCCGTCCTGCCGGGCCAGGGACTGTCCTCCGGTTTGGATGTTGACCAGGAGGAGTTCCTTGCGGTCACGGGCGATCAGTCGGTTTGTCCGCGTCACCTGCTGTGGCCCGGACACCACCGTGGAGAGCCCGATACCGTCCAGCGCGGCGTGTTCGAGCCTGCCGGCGA
>JBDSAJ010000940.1:0-7134 GCA_039922235.1 Umezawaea sp. | reverse complement strand
CGCGGCGCTGCTGGGGCCGGGTGCCTACTCGGTCGCCACGGCGGCGACCCCGCATTCCGGGGCGATCCCGTCGGCCGGTCCGGCGGGCACCGGCGGGTTCCGCGGAGGCGGTGGCGGCGGGATGCCGGGCGGTGGGATGCCAGGCGGTGGCGGCGGGATTGGCGGTCTGTTGAGCGCTCCGACACCCGGCGCGGAACTGGTGGCGCTGCTGCGGAGCGGGTCCCAGACCTGGGCCGCGGCCGCGGTGGGGTCGAACAACGCCGCGGGCTACCAGTTGGGCAGCGGGATGCCGGTGATGGCCGTCGGCGGCTTCAACGGCACCGACCCCGCACCGACGCTGGCCGAGTTCCAGCAGTACGTCGCCGACGGGAAGATCCACTACTTCCTCGGTGGCGCGGGCATGTCCGGGTCGACCGGGAGCGATGCGGCGCAGGAGATCGCGGCCTGGGTGGCGCAGAACTACGCGGTGTCCACCGTGGACGGTGTGGCCGTCTACGACCTCACAGCGGGCGCACAGCGATGACACACGAAGCGCCCAGCCCCGGCCGCGAAGTTGGGCTCATGACACTCACGACGCTGCGGCCCGGTGCGACTCCCATCGCGACGAACACCAAGACCCCCGTCCTGGACGTGGTGGTGCCGGTGTTCAACGAGGAGGCCGACCTCGGCCCGTGCGTGCGCAGGCTGCACGCCGAGCTGGTCAGGACCTCGCCGTACCCCTTCCGGATCACCATCGCGGACAACGCCAGCACGGACGGGACCGCCGCGGTCGCCCAGGCCCTCGTCGACGAGCTGCCGGAGGTCGTGGTGGTGCACCTGGAGCTGAAGGGTCGCGGCCGGGCCCTGCACCAGGTGTGGCTCGCCTCCGACGCGCCGGTGCTGGCGTACATGGACGTCGACCTGTCGACCGACCTGGCCGCGCTGCCGCCGCTGATCGCCCCGCTGATCTCCGGGCACTCCGACATCGCGATCGGCAGCAGGCTGGCCCGTGGCGCCAGAGTCGTCCGCGGACCGAAGCGGGAGTTCATCTCGCGGTGCTACAACCTGCTGCTGCGCGGCACGCTGGCCACCCGGTTCTCCGACGCGCAGTGCGGGTTCAAGGCCATCCGGGCGGACGTGGCGAAGCGGCTGCTGCCGCACGTGGTGGACACCGGCTGGTTCTTCGACACCGAACTGCTGGTGCTCGGCGAGCGGGCCGGGCTGCGCATCCACGAGGTGCCGGTGGACTGGGTGGACGACCCGGACAGCCGGGTCGACGTCGTGTCGACCGCGATGGCGGACCTGAAGGGCGTTGCCCGGCTGGGTCGGGCGCTGGCGACCGGCAAGCTGCCGATCGCCGAACTCCGCCAACAGCTCGGCCGTGAGCCCCTGGAGAGCAAGACCCCCGGCGTGCCAACGGGTCTCCTGCGCCAGCTCGTCCGGTTCGGAGCGATCGGCGTGACCAGCACGCTGGCGTACCTGCTGCTGTTCCTGATGATGCGGGGTGGGCTGGGCGCGCAGGGCGCGAACCTGGTGGCGCTGCTCGTCACCGCCGTCGCGAACACCGCCGCCAACCGCCGGTTCACCTTCGGGGTGCGCGGCAGGCACGGCGCGGGCAAGCACCAGTTCGAAGGCCTGATCGTGTTCGGCCTCGGGCTGGCGCTGACCAGCGGATCGCTCGCACTGCTGCACAGCTCCACCGATCCCGGCCAGGTGGCCGAGGTCGCCGCCGTCGTCGGCGCCAACCTGATCGCCACCGTGTTGCGCTTCCTGCTGCTGCGCAACTGGGTGTTCCGCCCCCGTACCGCTCCGATTCCCCAGGAGAGCAACTCATGACCACGACGTTGGCGCCGAGCGCGACTACCGTCGCCCCTGTGGTTCCCTCACCCCAGCGCGATCCCCAGTGGGTTCGACCCGCGTTCTTCGCCCTGCTGGCCGCGACGGCGGTGCTGTACCTGTGGAACCTGTCGGCTTCCGGCTACGGCAACGGCTTCTACGCCGCCGCCACCCAGTCCGCGACGCAGAGCTGGAAGGCCTGGCTGTTCGGGTCGCTCGACTCGGGCAACGTGCTCACGGTCGACAAGCCCCCGGCGTTCCTGTGGGTCAGCGGGTTGTTCGCCCGGATCTTCGGGTTCTCCAGCTGGACGGTGCTGGCGCCGCAGGCACTGGAGGGCGTCGCGGCCGTGGGGTTGTTGTACGCCACGGTGAAGCGCACCTCCGGCCCGGTGGCCGGTCTGCTGGCCGGGGCCGCGCTGGCGTTGACGCCGGTCGCGACGCTGGTGTTCCGGTTCAACCTGCCGGACGCGCTGCTGGTGCTGCTGATGATCGCCGCCGCGTACTGCACGGTGCGGTCGCTGGAGAAGGCGAGCGCGCTGTGGATCGCGCTGGCGGGGGTGGCGATCGGGTTCGCGTTCCTCACCAAGATGGGGCAGGCGCTGCTGGTGCTGCCTGCGCTGGGACTCGTGTACCTGATCGCGGCCCCGACCGGTCTGGGCAAGAGGCTGCTGCACCTGCTGGGCGCGGCGGTCGCGATGACCGTGTCCGCTGGCTGGTTCATCGTGCTGGTCGAACTGTGGCCCGCTGATTCCCGGCCGTACATCGGCGGCTCCACCAACGACAGCCTGTGGGAGCTGGCTGTCGGCTACAACGGCCTCGGCAGGCTGTTCGGCCAGGGGCCCGGTGGCGGCGGAGGCGGGATGGCAGGCGGCGGGAACACCGGTTTCGGTGGTGCCGCCGGAATCGGCCGGATGTTCGGCGCCAGCTTCGGCAACGAGGTGTCGTGGTTGCTGCCCGCCGCGCTGATCGGTCTGGTGGCCGGCCTGTGGTTCACCCGCCGGGCACCGCGCACCAGCCGAACCCGTGCCGCGCTGATCCTGTGGGGCGGCTGGATGGTGGTCACCGCACTGGTGTTCAGCTTCATGAGCGGGATCATCCACCCGTACTACACCGTGGCCCTGGCTCCCGGAATCGTCGGCACGGTGGCCGTGTCCGGCCGTGAGCTGTGGCGCGGCCGCGCCCACACGCCCGCTCGGATCACGTTGGCGGCGATGGTGGCCGCTACCGGGTTCTGGTCCTTCGCCCTGCTGAACCGGGTGCCCGAGTGGCTGCCGTTCGTGCGGTGGACCGTCGCGGCTCTCACCGTCGTGGTCGCCACGGTGATCGTGCTCGGCGTGACGCAAGCCAAGAAGGCCGTGCTCACGGGCCTTCTGGTGGCCGGCCTGCTCGGCACGGTCTCGTACTCGGTCGCCACGGCAGCCGCCACGCACAGCGGATCCATCCCGGTGTCCGGCCCCGCCGACTACGTGTCCGGCGGGATGGGCGGCGGCATGGGCGGTCCCGGCGAGGAGACGTCCGGCAGCGGTGAGCTGACCAAGCTCCTCCAGGCGACCGACACCACGTGGGCGGCGGCGACCGTCAGCTCGCAGAGCGCGGCGAGCCTGGAGTTGAGCAGCGGCAAGGCCGTGATCGGCATCGGCGGCTGGAGCGGCTCCGACCCGGCGCCGACGCTGGCCGAGTTCCAGCAGTACGTCGCCGACGGGAAGATCGGGTACTACGTGTCCGGCGGCCGTGGCGGCGGGATGGGCGGCATGGGCGGCGACAGCGAGATCGCCACCTGGGTGGCGGCGAACTTCACCGCGACCACCGTGGACGGCTCGACGGTCTACGACCTGATCAAGTAGTTCCGCGGGAGGACGCGCGCGTGGCCACGGGCCGCGCGCGCGTCCTGCTTCATCCGGTGGCGCGGCGCGGGAACCAGAGCGTGTTGGGCGCGCACCGGGCGATGATCGGCGCACCGGGCGATGATCGGCGCACCGGGCGATCCGGGCTTCGGCAGTTCCAGGATCGCCTGCGCCACATCGGCTGTCGTGCCGTCCACGCTCCACACCACGTTGCCGCTGAACGGCCGGTGGTCGCTGCGCTCACGCGCCGCCACGGCCTCCGACTCGCTCCAGATGTGGATGCGGTCGTAGTAGCCGTGCCAGCCGTACGAGCCGATGAGCACGACGATGCCACCGCTGTCGTCGGTGATGTGCTGGAAGAAGAACCCGCGTTCGACCAGTGCCCGCAATTCACGCATGGAACCAGTGCACCGATTGCGCCTGTCGTAACGGAAGCGCGGTGGGTGCTTCTTTCGAGCGGACTTGCCGCGAGTGGTCGAAACCGCTCCGGGCAGGCAATACCGTTCCACGTCATGGGCGAACGCAGGTCCACCACCCGCAGCCGCGATCTCGGCACGGAACTGGCTCGGATCAGGAAGGCCGCAGGCCTGGACGCGAAGGTGCTGGCCGAGAAGCTCGGGTGGCCGGGCAGCAAGCTGTCCAGGATCGAGCAGGGCAAGCAAGGCATCGAGGACATCGAACTGGTGGCCTTGCTGAGCGTTTGCGACGCTTTGGGCGACAACCTGACCTGGCTCATCACTCTGAGCCGCGAGTCGAGCCAGGCCAGTTGGTTGCAGATGTTCGGGAACCGACCGACTGGCTACGCTCGAACGCTCGACATCGAGATAGGCCGGGCCACAGCGCTGGTCTACTACGCATTCGGCCTGATACCGGGCATGGCGCAAACCGAGGGATACATGCGGGCGCTCATTCGCCCTGCCGAGGACGAAGCGATCGCCCGACGACTGGCACGGCAGGAGATACTTCGTGGCCCTCGGTCGATGACAGCGACCTTCTTCATCGAAGAGCAGGTGTTGCGCAGGCCGGTCGGCGGAGCGGCGGTGATGCACGACCAGATGCTCCGACTGGTGTTCCTGTCACAGTGGAGAAGAGTCTCCATTCGAGTGGTCCCGACCAGTGCCGGCGCACACATCGCGATCGACGGTGGCTTCTTCCTGTTGGACAACAGGGAGGAACGGCCAATCGTCCACCTGGAGACCAAGGTCGCCCGGATCTGGCTGGAAGACCCGGCGCATATCGCCGTCTACCGGGACGCCGCCGCAGACCTGGCCAGTGTGGCGTTGTCCGAGGACGCCTCACGAGAGTTCCTCAGCCAAATGGCCGACGAGTACGGCCGTTCGATGCGGTAGGCAGGTTTCCCCTTTTGGAGATTAAACTACATAGGTAGATTAGCTCTCGTGGAACCACCTAGGACACAACGCACGTAGCGGCGCCGGATGTCCCGCCTTCGGTGACGGTCTTCGTCTCCGCCCCGCTCACCGTGATCTGGCAGGTCACCGTCCCGCCCTCCGGTCCTGGGGTCACGGTCAGCATTCCCCCGCCAAACCACCCCTTGACCGTCTGCTCTTTCCGCCACGGCAACGAGGTCAGACTCTCCCCACGGGTGCCCTGGCCACTGGCACCCCACGTCGAATAGATCACCGTCACCTCCTCCGCGTCCCCGGAGACCTCGTAGACCACGACCCGTTCTTCGCCCGCCCTCCGTTCCGGGCCGTAGTTGGTCACGGCGCTCACCAACATGGTCCACAGGAGGCACTGGCCAAGTCCGAGCAGGGACAGCACCACGCCGGCGATGGCCAGCCCTTCCTTCGCAGACCCCTTGTTGGCGCGTCTCAACCCGGCTGTCGACAGCACCAGTCCCAGGGTCGTCAACGGCCATGCGATCGCGGGGAACATCACCGCCACGTAGCTGAACGGAAGCCCGACCAGCCCCAGAGTGAACCCGGCGACCGCAACTCCGTTGCGGGGTCGGACCACAGGTTCCGGCTGGTGGACCGGTGCACTCATGAACGCCTCCCCTGGCAAGGTGTTCCGTGGAGGCTAGATGCGCGATCCCGTGCGGTAAGCCGACTTGTCCATACCGGTACCCGACTGGTTGGTGGCAGGTCCGGATCGGGAGCGGTCCACCCTTGCCGAGCTTAAACTACATAGGTAGATTAGCTCTCGTGGAACCACTCGGACGCATCGGCAGGGCCACCGTCGACGTGCTCGCGGTGCTGCTGGAAAGCGATCGCCCGCGCTGGGGCCTGGAGATCATCAAGGCCACCGGCCGCCCGTCCGGCAGCGTCTACCCGCTGCTCGACCGCCTGGAACGCGCGGGCTGGGTCACCTCCCAGTGGGACGAGGAGGAGCGCAAGGGTCCGCGCCGCAGGCTGTACCTGCTCACGTCCGACGGAGCCCTTGAGGCACAACGGGTCTGCGCCACCCGCCACTCGACGACCTGGCACCCCACCCGACCCGAGGCGGCGGGGTGATCCGCCTGCTCACCACCCTCATCCGCAACCCGGACCTGCGCGAGCGCTACCGCGAGCAGTGGGCCGCCGACCTCGACGGCGCCGCCGAAGTCGGACTGAGCCGCTCGAACATCCTCCTCGGCGCCGCCACCACGTGCGTCCGACTCCGCTTCGCCACCAGGAAGGCCCACGCCATGCTGCCCATCGGTCCCCTCGCCATTGCCCTCCGCCACTTCGGCAACCGTCGCCAGGCGCTCGTCATCACGGCCGTGTCCCTGTTCCTGCTGCTCGGCGGCGGGCTGCTGCTGGTCCGATAACGCGATACCTCAGTTTCACGGGTGTCCTTTGTGCCTGAGCGGGTCCACACTGGGTACCCCGCCGGTAGATGCAAGGGGTTGAGGCGGATGGCGCTGGAACCGCGAGACCTCGTCGTCGTGGGCGCATCGGCGGGAGGTGTCGAGGCCCTGCGCACCTTCGTGGCGAGTCTCCCGCCGAACCTGCCCGCGGCGGTCGTGGTCGTGCTGCACCTCCCTGCGGGCGGGACGAGCGCGCTGCCCGCGATCCTCGGGCGCAGCGGGCCGCTGCCCGCCGTGAGCGCGAAGCACGGCATGGCGCTGGAGCCGGGCCGGATCTACGTGGCGCCTCCCGACCACCACGTCGTGGTGGTCGACGATGGGCACTTGGCGCTGTCGCACGGCCCCACCGAGAACGGGC
The DNA here is from genome assembly GCA_039922235.1 of Umezawaea sp. Taxonomy (GTDB): domain Bacteria; phylum Actinomycetota; class Actinomycetes; order Mycobacteriales; family Pseudonocardiaceae; genus Umezawaea. The sequence continues at coordinate 308 of JBDSAJ010000940.1, read as the reverse complement.
ACCGGCCCGCCGTGGACGCGCTGTTCCGGTCGGCCGCGCTCGCGCGCGGGTCACGGGTGATCGGGGTCGTGCTGTCCGGGGCGCTCGACGACGGCACCGCGGGCATGGCGGCCATCTCCGCGCGGGGCGGTCTGACGATGGTCCAAGCCTTGGACGACGCGCTCTACCAGGGGATGCCGGGGAGCGTGCTGCGGCACGTCCAGGTGGACCACGTGCACCCCGCCGGGGGCCTGGGCGAAGCGGTGTGCCGGCACGCGGGCGAACTGGTGGAGACCGAGAAGGTGCCGGAACCGTCCTCCCTGATCAAA
>JBDSAJ010000939.1:0-7858 GCA_039922235.1 Umezawaea sp. | reverse complement strand
GGGCGCCTACCGGATCACCGACGTGATGGCGCCGAAGGCGGGCGCGCGGCTGCCGATCTCGGCGAGCGCGGCCACGTCGATCGTCGCCACCGTGGTGGAGAACGGCGTGCACGACTTCAGCGGCGTGGTGCGGGGCGGCGTGCTGACGGTCCGCGCGACCGTGGTCGACGAGGACAGGGCCGCGACGCTCGGGCGGCTGCTCGACGGCGCGGCAGGGGAGTTGCGGGTCGAGCCGAGCATCGTGGTCGGCACGTCGAACCACGACCGCGAACTCGACCTGGCCGCACTCGGCGACTCCGTCAACCGGCTCGTCGGCGGCAACGGCAGCATCCGGTTCCAACCCGGTTCGACGTCGTGGCAGGGCCACGGGCCGGTGCTGATCCAGCGGGCGGCCCGGATGCTGCTGGTCGCGCCGCGCGCCACCGTCACCGTGCGCGGCCACGCGTCGGCCGACGTGCCGGACGCCCGCGACCTCGCCGAGACCCGCGCCCGCTTGGTGCGCGACGTGGTGCTGGGACAGGGTGTCCCGGCGGCCATGGTGGAGACGGCCGTCAGCGTCGACAGCGCGCCCGAGTCCACCGACACCTCCCGTCAGGTAGACATCCTCGTTCGCTAGGAGTTCCGCTGTGCTCTGGTTGTTCACCCAGATGTTCGTGCTGTGCGCGGGTGCTTTCCTCGCAGGTTCGCTGCTCACCTGGCTGCCGATGCGCGCGGTCACGCGCAGGCTGCGCGCCGACCTGGCCGCCACCCCGCGCCCGCTCGCGGCGCTGGAACCGCCCGCGGTCGTCGTGGTGCCGGAGCAGCGGGTCGAGTCCGAAGTGGACGTCGAATTGTCCGAAGTGGACGCTCTGGTGAAGGGCAACTCCAAGTCGCGGATCTTCCACACCGAGACGTCGCCGTACTACCGGCGGATGAAGGGCGACGTGCGGTTCCGCTCGACCGAGGAGGCCGAACGGGCGGGCTACACGGCCTGGTCGCCGCGTTCGCGCTCCCAGCTCGCGGGGGCCGCCAAGTAGCACAGGGGTGGTGGATGATGGACCCATGCGCCCCGATTTGGCCGCCGCACGGGAGAAGCTCCTGCCGGACGTGCTCGCCCCCGGTCTGGACGTGGTGTTCTGCGGCATCAACCCCGGCCTGTACTCCGCGGCCACCGGCCTCCACTTCGGCAGACCCGGCAACCGCTTCTGGCCCGCGCTGCACCTGGGCGGCTTCACGCCGAGGCTGTTCACGCCCGCCGAGCAGGACCAGCTGCCGCAGCACGGCCTCGGCATCACGAACCTGGTCCCGCGCGCCACGGCCCGTGCCGACGAGCTGACCGACGCCGAACTGCGCGCGGGCGCGGTGCGGCTGACCGGGATCGCCGAGCGGTACCGGCCGGAGGTGATCGCGGTGGTCGGCGTCACCGCCTACCGCACGGCGTTCGGCCGCAAGAAGGCCGCGGTCGGCGCGCAGGACGAGACCATCGCGGACAGCCGCCTCTGGGTCCTGCCGAACCCGAGCGGCCTCAACGCCCATTACCAGCTCCCCGCGCTCGGGGACGCGTTCGCGGAACTGTGCGCGACGCTCGACCGGTAGCCGTCACGAGCGCTTGTGGTTCTGCGAGTTCAGCGGCCGGACCGGGTGAGGACCTCGGTCACGGCGTCCTTCAGCGACTCGACCCGGTACGCCCCCTCGGGCAGCGACATCCGGCGCCAGCCGGGACCGCCGAGCAGCACGGCCGTACTGGCGGCCACCTTCGCCAACGGCGCGCGGCGGGCCAGGACGGGGTCGTGCGCCCACAGCACCACGCAGTGCGGGGCCAGCACGTCGAGCGCGCCGAGCAGTGCGGGCGGCGGCACGCGCGCGCCCAGGTTGCGCGACGCGCAGCCCCGCTCGGCCAGCGCGGCCGCGAGCGCGTCCAGCGGCAGGGTGTGCAGCTCGTCGGGCGCGGACGCCAGTAGCACGGGCAGCCTGCCGCCCTCCAGTGGTTCGCCGACCCGGTGCAGGACGCCCGCGAGGCTGCCGCTGGCGAGGTGCTCGACCCCCACGCAGTCGCTCTCGTGCACGGCCCGTTCGCCGAGTTCCACGAAGAACGGGATCAGCACCGACTCCCACGCGTCGATGACGCCCAGCGCGCCGATCAGCTCCGTCGCGAGCCTGCCCAGCCGCGGCGCGTCGAGCTGGGTCGCGGCGCGGAGGAGGTCGTGCACGTCGGGGACGGGACCCGCGCCGCCGCGCGCCATGGTCGCCGCGGCCGCTGGGGACATGCCCTGTCCGGTGAGTTCCAGCATCCGCCGCAGCGACGCCACGTCGACGTCGTCGTACCGCCGGTGCTTGCCCTCTTCACGGGTGCGCGGGCCGAGCCCGTAGCGGCGGTCCCACGTTCGCAGGGTCGTCGGGGAGATGCCGAGTGTGCGTGCCACCGCACCCGCGCTCCAGCGGGCGCCGTCACTCACGATGATCACCGCCGGTAGCTGGTCATTACCTCGTCCGCAAGTGAATCATAAGCGTCAGAGGCGTCGGAGGCCGCTCAGAACCCTCTCCAGGAGCGCCAGGTCGGCCTGGCCGCCGACCGAGCCGCCGTTGGTCTCGTGCACCGATACGACGCCCAGTTCGATCAGGTCGCTCAACAGCACCCGCGCCACGCCCAGCGGGATCGACAGCACGGCGGACACCTCGGCGACCGACCGGGGGAGCGAGCACATCTCCACGATCGAGCGCTGTTCGGGACTGGTCACCCGCGTCGCCGCGTGAGCACCCGACTCGGCGACCGAGATCAGCGTCTCCAGCCGCAGGTCCACGTTCGCCGTCGTGCGGCCACCGGTCCACGCGTACGGGCGCACCAGCGACTTGGCGGTGTCCTCGTAGTAGGGCTCGTCGTAGTGGGGCTCCGGGATCGGCTCCTGGTACTCGACGGTGCTCTCCATCGGAGCCGTGACCTCGACCGGTTCCTGCTCCGGTTCCGGCTCGGCTTCGGCGTCGTCCTCCAGCGCCCGCCGCACGGACGGCGACCCGAACCGCGCTCCGGTTTGCCCGACGACGTCGCCCCGCAGTGACCGCCGCGCCTTCCTCGGCTTCGGGGGGCTCGGCGGTTCCTCCGGCTGCGCGGGGACGTACCCGACCTCGGAGTCCTCGTCCGGTTCGCGGCGCAGGGAAGCAGGCCCGAACCGCGCTCCGGTCTGCCCGACCTCACCGCGCAACGACCGGCGGCGTCTCCGCTTGCCGCCCGCCGAACCCAACTCCGCGCCGTCAGCCATGACCACCACGTCGCCACCCTGAGTTCATCGTCCGTCACGTAACGGTAGACCGAACCGGAGACCTCTTGTTGCAGACAGGTTTCGACCTCGTGTTTTCCTCGTTACCGGGACGGCTTCTTGCGCAGCCCGCCGACGGTCAGCGTCAGCCCGCCGATGACCGCCAGGAGACCGATCGCCGTCCACAGCTGCTGGCCGGTCATGAAGCTCCCCTTGACCACGTTGAGCCCCTGCAACGTCCACAGGGAGCCGACCAGGACGAGCAGCACGCCGATCACCACGGACACCCACTTGTTCATGGCCAAGTCGTACCATGTGCGGATGACCAAGCCGCCCATCCGAGACGTGCAGATCGCCGACGACATGATCAGGCTGGGCCAGTTCCTGAAGCTGGCGGGGCTGGCGGAGGACGGGTCGCACGCCAAGGAGCTGATCGACGCCGACGAGGTGACCGTGAACGGTCGGCTGGAGACGCGGCGCGGAGCCCAGTTGCACAACGGGGACGTCGTGGCCGTCGGCGACGAGCGAGCGCGCCTGCACGCGGCCGTGTGACGAATTCCACCTCGCGCGGAGGCGGTGCGGGCGCCCTGGATACGTGGATGAGACTCCGAACACCCGATCCCGGCCGGCGGTGACGGGAAACACCGCCACGTGGTCGATGATCGGATTCCGAGACTTGAGGATGACGTACGACACATCCTTCGGCAAACCGATGATCGTCTACGTACCGCGCGTTGCGCCAACCGGGCGCGCCGTTTCTTCGACGGTCACAAAAACGCTATGGATGGTTGCTCTGAATAGCTGCCACCGCCGGCTGAATGGGTGACCTGCCGAGCGAGGCGTCCGGTGTGGACAAGGGTCTTTCGGCCTATTAAGTGCCTCCATCCGGCAGGCAGGGCCAGTCTACTCACAGTGGGTGTAACGCCAGGTCGGGTGCGAACGATATGTGGTGCGCAGCGGTCCGTTCGGGCCATTGTTCACGAGTGGGTGCCCAAGCGTTCGCGGCGATTTGGCCTAACCCGCCTTCAACTGGTAATGGGCGGTCACCCGTCGTCACTCATCGGATCTGCCGAGTCAGTCGGAACATTTCTCCGGCTCGACCTAAGCATGCGTGTAACGCCCGCAGGCGGTCGAGCGAATGACGGATTGCAAGCGCCGGTACATCTCGGGAAAAGGTCGTCTGGCGGTGCTTCGAGTGTCAGTCAACCAATTGTCGTACCACGCGGGTCCTCGGGGATGCCCTGCGAACGCGCACGTCCGAACCGGCAGAACCGGGGGAGAACCACGATGAGCGAGCAGGTCCAGCCCACACGACGGAGACCCGTCGTGGGGATCACCCCAACCAACGCGATGCAGTCGTCGAGGCAGACACACCCACCGGTCGCCGCCTGGGAGTCGCGGTACCGCAGGGGAGTCATCCTCGGCGACGTGCTGGCGACCGTACTGGTCATCATGTCCTTCGGCGGGCTGATGGTGGCCCGGCACAGCGCGTTCGGGCCCTTGTCGATCGCCGCGCTCGAGTTCCTGAGCGTCGCTGTGGTGCTCGGCTCGCTGTACCTGAGCCGGGTGTGGAACACGAACGTGCTGGGGCAGGGCGCGGAGGAGTTCCGCCGCCTGGGCCGCGGGTTGTTCGCCTCGGTCGTCGCGCTCGGGTTCGGCGCGCTCGCGGTGGACATCCCCGGCACCCGCCTCTGGGTGTTCGTGGTCGGACCGGCCATCGCACTCGTCGTCTTCCCCCTCCGCTACCTGCTCCGCAGGCCGCTGCACCGCGCGCGCTCCGAAGGGCGCTGCCTGCTGCCCGTGCTCGCCGCGGGGAACGTGGCCACGGTCGAGGACCTGATCACCCGCACCCGCAAGGCACCGCACCTCGGTTGGCGCGTCGACGCAATCTGCACCCTGGACGGGCGTGCCGCGCTCGGCATCGACCTGGAGGGCGTGCCCGTCGTCGGTCGCTTCCGCGACATGGCCGAGCAGGTCCGCCGCGGCGGCTACCGGATCGTCGCGGTGACGCCGGACGCCTACTGGACCCCGCGCCGCCTCCAGCAGCTCGCCTGGGACCTGGAGGGCACCGGCACCGAGATGGTCGTCGCGCCCGCTCTCATGGACTTCGCCGGGCCGCGCCTGCACGTGACCGGTGTACTCGGGATGCCGTTGCTGCGGGTCAGTGAACCCGCGTTCACCGGTTTCCGCCGGGCGATCAAGGACTGCGTCGACCGGGTCGGCGCCGCCGTGCTGGTGCTCGCTTTCACCCCGCTGCTCCTGGCCGTGTCCGCCGCCGTCCTGATCGACAGCCGCGGGCCCGTGTTCTACCGGCAGCGCCGGGTCGGCAAGGACGGCGCGGAGTTCACGATCATCAAGTTCCGCACCATGGTCACCAACGCCGACGTGCTGCGCGCCAAGCTGACGGCCGTCAACGAGGGCTCTGGCGTGCTGTTCAAGATGCGCAAGGATCCTCGCGTGACCAAGGTCGGCAGGCTCCTGCGCCGCTACTCGATCGACGAGCTGCCCCAGTTGCTCAACGTGCTCACCGGCACCATGTCGCTCGTCGGCCCTCGGCCGCCTCTGCCGGAGGAGAGCGCGAAGTACGCCCCCGAAGTGCGCCGCCGCCTGCTCGTGAAGCCCGGACTGACCGGGCTGTGGCAGGTCAGCGGCCGAAGTGATCTCTCGTGGGAGGAGTCCGTCCGACTCGACCTGCGCTATGTCGAGGACTGGTCGCTCGCCCTCGACGCGATGATCTTGTGGAAGACCGCACGAGCCGTTTTCAGCGGCGAAGGAGCCTACTGATGAGTGTTTGTCGACTCTGCGGTTCAACGACGCTGGCCAGCGTCGTCGATCTCGGAGCCACCCCGCCTTGCGAGCGCTTCCTGACAGCGGAGCAGCTCGACGAGCCGGAGATGACCTACCCCTTGCACCTCCGGGTGTGCACCGAGTGCTGGCTGGCGCAGATCCCGCCCCTGATCTCGCCCGAAGAGACCTTCACCGAGTACGCCTACTTCTCGTCCTTCTCCACGTCGTGGGTCGAGCACGCGCGGCAGTTCGTGGACAACGCGGTCGACCGGCTCGGGCTCGACGCCGATTCCTTCGTCGTCGAGGTCGCCAGCAACGACGGGTACCTGCTGCAGCACGTGGTCGAGCGGTCGATCCGCTGCCTCGGTGTCGAGCCCTCGGTCAACGTCGGTGAAGCCGCCCGGAACAAGGGCGTGCCGACGGTGACCTCGTTCCTCGACCCGGAGACCGGTCGGGCTGTCCGCGCCGAGCACGGTCCGGCGGACCTCGTCGTGGCCAACAACGTCTACGCGCACATCCCGGACGTGGTCGGCTTCACCCGCGGACTTCGCGCGCTCGTCGCCGACGACGGCTGGGTGTCCGTCGAAGTGCAGCACCTCCTCACGCTGATGGAGTTCAACCAGTACGACACGATCTACCACGAGCACTTCCAGTACTACACCGTCGCTTCGGCGCAGCGGGCGCTGGAGACCGGCGGCTTGGCGCTGGTCGACGTCGAACTCCTGCCGACGCACGGGGGTTCGATCCGCCTGTGGGCCCGGCCCGTCGAGGTGGCGGGCGAACCGTCGTCCCGCGTGCAGGACGTGTTGACGAGGGAGAAAGCAGCCGGGCTGCACGAGCTGTCCGGCTACACCGATTTCGCCCAGCGCGTCGCCGTGGTGCGCCGCGACCTCCTCCGGTTCCTCACCGAGGCCGCGAGCCAGGGCAAGACCGTCGTCGGCTACGGCGCGCCGGGCAAGGGGAACACCCTGCTCAACCACTGCGGCATCCGACCCGACCTGCTCGGGTACACGGTGGACCGCAACCCCTACAAGCACGGCAGGTTCACCCCCGGTACCCGAATCCCGGTGGTGCCGACCGAAGCGATCGCCGAGGATCGGCCGGACTACGTGCTCGTGCTGCCGTGGAACCTCCGGGACGAGCTCAGCGCGCAACTGTCCTACGTGCACGAATGGGGAGGCAAGCTGGTCTTCCCGATTCCCCGGCTCGAGATCGTGGAGGGCAACGAGTGACTGTCGGCGTGTTCACCCCCGCGGAGGTCGCGGAATGAAGGTCGTGCTCTTCTGCGGCGGGTACGGAATGAGGATGCGCAGCGGGCCGGACGACGACGTCCCCAAGCCGATGGCCCTGGTCGGGCCGCGGCCGCTGATCTGGCACGTGATGCGGTACTACGCCCACTTCGGGCACAAGGACTTCGTGCTATGCCTCGGCTACGGCGCACACCACATCAAGAACTTCTTCCTGGACTACCGGGAGACCGAGTCCAACGACTTCGTGCTGCGCGGCGGCAAGGTGGAGCTGCTGTCCAACGACATCGCGGACTGGACGATCTCCTTCGTGCAGACCGGGATCGAGTCGCCGATCGGCGAGAGGCTGCGCAGGGTGCGCGAGTACGTCGAGGGCGAGGAGATGTTTCTCGCGAACTACGCCGACGTGCTCACCGACGCGCCCCTCGACCTCATGATCGACCGGTTCACGGCCTCTGAGGCGGGCGCCTCGATGATGGTCGTGCCCCCCGAGTCGACGTTCCACTGCGTCGAACTCGGTGAGAACGGTTCGGTCAGCGGCATCACCGCGGTCAGCGAGATGCCGCTGTGGTCCAACGGCGGGTACTTCGT
>JBDSAJ010000938.1:0-10214 GCA_039922235.1 Umezawaea sp. | reverse complement strand
TACGCGACGTGGTGGATCCGCCAGGCCATCACCCGCGCCATGGCCGACCAGGCCCGCACCATCCGCATCCCGGTGCACATGGTGGAGGTCATCAACAAGCTCGGCCGCATACAGCGTGAACTCCTGCAGGACCTGGGCCGCGAGCCCACGCCCGAGGAGCTTGCCAAGGAAATGGACATCACCCCCGAGAAGGTGCTGGAGATCCAGCAGTACGCTCGGGAGCCCATTTCGCTGGACCAGACGATCGGCGACGAGGGCGACAGCCAGCTCGGCGACTTCATCGAGGACTCCGAGGCCGTCGTGGCCGTGGACGCGGTGTCGTTCACGCTGCTGCAGGACCAGCTCCAGTCGGTCCTCGCGACGCTGTCCGAGCGCGAAGCGGGCGTCGTCCGCCTGCGCTTCGGCCTCACCGACGGCCAGCCGCGGACGTTGGACGAGATCGGCCAGGTCTACGGGGTGACCCGTGAGCGGATCCGGCAGATCGAGTCGAAGACGATGTCCAAGCTGCGCCACCCGTCGCGCTCGCAGGTCCTGCGCGACTACCTGGACTAAGCGCTTCCACGGTGAGGGCCCCGCACTCCGGTGCGGGGCCCTCACCGTTTTGTGCCCGTGTCGGCTCGGCGCACACCTGTTCGACTGCGGGCTCACCGCTCGGTGCGGCGGGTCGAGGCGGTCTGCGGCGCGGGCGGCTTGAGCCGGGCTCGCGAAAACTGCGCAAATCGGGCACGCCCGAGGCGGAAACGTCATGCTTGATCGTTCAAAACAGGGCCGCGCAGGTCACGGGAAGGTCTCCGAACTTCCGGTGAACGTCCGGATTTCGGTCCGAATGGTGGAACGCGGGGCCTTGTTCGCTGTGAGCTGACCAAAGTGTTATGGATCACACCAACGGCCGCACGGGTCCACCAGTTGGAGCAATCGAGGGGTGCCTGCGGCCGAAATGCCTGGTCTGAAACCCCTGCTACGACTGCGGAAAGTGATTTTGAACCGCCGAACTCGGCGTTCGAGCGGGTTCGACACACCGACGAGTGGGTAAATCGCGAGTGACGCGCGTCGCCACGTCAACGGGAACACTGACTTCCGCCCGCGCGTCTGAGAGAGTGGAGCCAGCGAGCACCGCGCACCAGCCAGATGCGTAGTGGTCGCAGCTTGGTAAGAGGGCACCGAAATCCTCGGTGCCGGGACGGAGGGAGACTCTCATGACTACACCCACGCTCACCCGCCCCGAGTTGACCGCTGCCGACCGCTGCGACCGCTGCGGGGCTGCTGCCCAGGTTCGCGCCGTCCTCCCCTCCGGGGGCGAGCTGTTGTTCTGCGGGCACCACGCCCGTGAGCACAGCACGAAGCTGCGCGAGCTCGCTGCCGAACTGCAGCAGGGCTAACAATCGGGGCCGTGTGTGGCCCTCAAGCACCCTTGCCGTTCCGGGGCGGGGATCCGAGAGGATCCCCGCCCCCCTCGCGTTTCCAGGTAGTCACGTGGGTGGGCGCGGTTCTAGACCGTGCCGAGCACCGGCTCGAAGGCGGCTTCGGCGGCGCCGACGAGCTTGGCGTCGCGGCCCAGCGGTGAGCAGACGATGCGCGTGCCACCGACGGCCCTGCTGACCAGGCTGCGGCGCTGCACGATGGTCCTGACCTGGGCGACCACGGGTTCCGGCAGGGCCGTGAACAGGTCGCCCAGCACCACCAGCTCGGGACCCAGCATGTTCACCACGGTCACCAGGCCGACGGCCAGCCACTCGGTGAACTCGCCCAGCCGGTGCATGACGCTGTCGGGGTCCGCGGCCAGTGAGCGCAACTCGGCCACGACAGCGCCGCGCGAGGCGTTCACCGGCAGGGCCAGTGCGCGGCACAGTGCGGCTTCACCTACCTCGGTCTCCCAGCAGCCCTCGCAGCCGCAGTAGCACGGCAGGCCACCGGGGCGGACGACCATGTGGCCCAGTTCGCCCACGTAGCCGCCGGTGCCGCGCAGCGGGGCGCCGTTGGAGATCACGCCGCCGCCCACGCCGACGTCGGCGGAGATGTAGACCATGTCGGACGCGCCGCGGGCGGCGCCGCGGACGTGTTCGGCGAGCGCGCCGAGTTCGGCGTCGTTGCCGACCTGCACCGGCAGTCCCATCACGGCGCTGAGGCGTTCGCCCAGCGCGACGTTCGTCCAGTGCAGGTTCGGGGCCTCGTGCACCCAGCCGTCGGCGCGGCGGACCACTCCCGAGATGGAGACGCCGACCGCGACGGGCCGGAGGTCCAGTTCGTCGGTGAGCAGCTTCGCCGACTCGACGATGTGGGTGATGACCTCGCGGGGGTCGCGGGTGCGGGTGTGCAGGTTCCAGCTGTCCCTGCCGATGATCTCCCCGCCGAGCCCCACCATCGCCATGGCCACCTGTTCGACGCGGATGTCGATGGCCAGGACGACGGCGGCGTGGGGCTGGGGAAGGACCAGCAGCGAGGGCCGACCGGCGCCGCTGCGCTGTGCGGGAACCCGTTCGGCGACGATCCCGGTTTCGGCGAGGCCGTCCACCAGGGCTTTGATCGTGCTGCGGTTGAGCCCGAGCTCAGCCGCCAGCGACGCCCTGGTGGACGGACCGTCGACGTGCAACCGGCGCAGGAGCGCCGTGCGGTTGTGCCTGCGGACCTCGTCGGGCCGGGCTCCCGCGGTTGGTGATGTCACCGGTGTTACGAAGCGGCCGAACGACGACGCGACAGCGCATCCACGCTGGCGGCCAGCAGCAGCACGAGACCGGTGACGATGGAAACGACTGCGGCGTCCTGCTTGAGCAGGCCGAGGCCGTTGTCGATGATCGCGATGACCGCGCCACCGATGACCGCGTCGCGCAGCCTGCCCTTGCCGCCGAACAGCGAGGTGCCACCGATGACCGCCGCGCCGACCGCGAACAGCAGGGTGTTGCCCCCACCGGCGCTGGGCGTGACCGAGCCGACCTTCGAGGCCAACACGATGGCGCCGAGAGCAGCGACCGACGAGCAGATCACGAAGACGCTCATCCGGATCTTGGGCACGTTGATGCCCGCGCGGCGGGCCGCTTCGGCGTTGCCGCCGACCGCGTAGATGTGCCTGCCGTACTGGGTGCGGTCGAGGACGAACGTGCCCATGGTGAGCAGCAGCAGGACGATCGGCACCACGTACGGGACGCCCAGGATGGTCACGGTCGGGTTGACCGCGCGGTTCTGGACGAGCAGCACGGTGGCGACCGCCCCGAGTACGACGACCAGACCGACCTTGACCAGCACGAGCGGCGTCGGCTGGGCGACCAGGCCCCTGCGCAGCCGGGCGAAGTGCCTGCTGAGCACGACGGCCGCGTAGCCGCCCGCGGACAGCAGGAACAGGACCCAACTGCCGGTGGCGCCCAGGTTGCCGTTGGCGACGTCGAACAGCACCTTGTCGTTGCGGATGGGCAGGGTCCCGCCCTGGCCGATGTACTTCAGCACCACGCCGCCCCACGTCAGGAACAGCGCGAGGGTCACGACGAAGGACGGGATGCCGACCTTCGCGACGAGGTAGCCGGTGAGGCTGCCGATCGTGGTGCCGATGCACAGCGCGAGCAGCATCTCGACCCACGCGTTCGGCGGCACGCCGAGCAGCAGGATCACCAGGCCGACGACCGGGAGCACGACACCCGGCCAGATGCGCAGCAGCACGGACAGCGCTGCGGCGACCACCATCATCGCGCAGGTGATGTAGAAGACGCCGTCGCCGAAGGCGGTCAGCATGTTGCCGCTGTGCACCAGGTGCAGCGCCATCACCGAGGCTGCGACGCCGGACGCGGTGCCCGCGGACAGGTCGATCTCGCCGAGCAGCAGCACGAAGACGAGGCCCATCGCGATGATCACGATGCCCGAGCCCTGCGCCAGCAGGTTCGAGATGTTGCCCAGTGTCAGGAACGTGTCCGACTGGGTGCTGAAGAAGATCACCAGCACGAGCAGGCCGAGCAGGGCGGGCAGCGACCCGAGGTCGCCGCCGCGGACCTTGGCCCAGTACTCCTTCAGCGCCTCACCGGCGGACTTGGAGGTCGTGTCGATGCCGAAATCGGAAATGGCCCCGGTGTCGGGGGCCTTCTCACCGGTAGGTGTGTCAGTCATGCTCAGGTCCTCAGGCATCAGATGGTCGCGGTTTCCGGGCGGGCGATGCCCAGGTCGCCGGAGCGACCAGCGGTGATCAGCTCGACCACCTGTCCGTGGGTGACGTCCTTGGTCGGCAGCTGAGCCGCCATCCGCCCCAGGTACAGGCAGGCGATGCGGTCGGACACCTCGAAGACGTCGTTCATGTTGTGGCTGATGAGCACCACGCCGAGGCCCTGTTCCGCGAGCCTGCGAACGAGGTCGAGCACCTGGCGGGTCTGCGCCACGCCGAGTGCCGCGGTCGGCTCGTCGAGGAGCACGATCTTGCTGTCCCAGAGCACGGACTTGGCGATCGCCACGGTCTGCCGTTGACCACCGGAGAGCGAGGCGACGGGCGTGCGGACGGACTTCACGGTGCGCACGGACAGCGAGGCGAGCGTCTTGCGCGCCGCCTGCTCCATGTCGCTCTCGTCGAGCAGCCCGTACTTGCCCCGTTCACGACCGAGGAACATGTTCTGGACGATGTCCAGGTTCTCGCACAGCGCGAGGTCCTGGTAGACGACCTCGATGCCGTACTCGGCCGCCTCGCGGGGGCTGTGGATGTGGACCGGCTGACCTTCGAACAGCACTTCGCCCGAGTCGATCGCGTGGATGCCCGCGATGGACTTGACCATGGTGGATTTGCCCGCGCCGTTGTCACCGACGAGTGCGGTGACCTCTCCGGCCCGCACGGTGAAGTCGACGTCGTGCAGCACGTGCACTGGTCCGAAACTCTTGTTGATGCCGCGCAGCTCGAGAATCGGCTCGCTCACGGCTGTCCTCCAAAAATGGGGTCTTGCGGCGGAAACCGCGGCGGGCGCCAGTCGGGGGCTGGCACCCGCCGCGGCGGTTGCGGTGGAGCAGTTGACTACTTGATGCCGAGCTCGGTGCAGGCGGCGGCCACGTCGGCGACGCAGACCTCGGAAGCCTTGACGGCACCCGCGTCGATCACGGACTTGACCTTGTCCTTGGTGATCAGCTGGGCGTCCAGGAGCACCGACTTGACGTCGCGGTTGTTGACGGTGTCCTTCTCGGTCTTGGTCGCGATCTTGTCCGCTCCCGCGGTGTCGCCCTTGGCCAGGAGACCGGCCAGCTTGGCGGTCGCCTCAGCCTGCAGCTTGATCGGCTTGAAGACGGTCATGTACTGGTCGCCGCGGAGGATGGCCTGGAGGCCGTCCGGGGTGGCGTCCTGGCCGGTGACCGGCACCTTGCCGTTGAGGCCGAACTTCTTCAGGACGGTGATGACCGCGCCCGCGAGGCCGTCGTTGGCGGCGACGACGCCGTCCACCTTCTGGCCGTTGCCGGTCAGGAGCTGCTCGAACGTGGTGCCGCCGATGACCGGGTCCCACTTCTCGATCGCCTGGGACTGGACGAGCTTCAGGTCACCGGAGGTGTAGAGCGGCTTGAGGATGTTCTCCTGGCCGCGGGCGAACAGCGTGGCGTTGTTGTCGGTCGGGGCGCCCTCGATCTGGATGACCTCGGCGCCCTTCTTGTCCTTCAGCGCCGCCGCGAGGCCCTGGCCCTGGAGCTCGCCGACCTTCACGTTGTCGAACGACACGTAGTACTTCGACGAGCCGCCGAGGTTCAGGCGGTCGTAGTCGATGACCGGAATGCCCTGGGCATCGGCCTTGGCTGCCACCGATGCACCCACGGAGGAGTCCGGGGACGCGATGATCAGGACCTTGACACCCGAGTTGATCATGCCTTCGGCCAGGGTGTTGAACTTCTGGTTGTCACCCTGTGCGTTCTGGATGTCCGCGTCCAGGCCTTCGGCCTTGAGCGCCGCGGCGAGGAGGGGCTTGTCGAAGCTCTCCCAGCGGGCGGAAGAGGCGGTTTCCGGAAGGATCACACCGACCTTCGTGCCGCCTGCCGCGCCTGCGTCACTGGTGCCGGTGGAGGTGCCCCCACCGGTCGAGCTGTTGGCACCGCACGCCGTCATGGCCACGGCAAGGCCGGTGCCTACGGCGATGAGGGCGAGGCTCTTGCTGCGCATCCGCCATCCCTTTCAGACTGCACTGCCCGAGGGCCGGGCAGAAAATGTTGTGGCGCACAACGTATGCCCTTGGGCAGGGTGACCGGAACCACACTGTATCGATAAAGAGGGCACGATGCTGCAACGGAGAGGTAACCGAGTCGACATGTGACTACGGCAAATGCATGCCGCGACCACGGTCAGTCACATTGATCGGCTGCCGAGTGTGCCCAGCGTCTCAATTGGTTCCGGCGCGTGACAGAGCGAAACGTGCGGTGGTCCGGCGCGCACAGCCGTGAACGGGCAGGCGCTACCAGGACCGCAGGGTGGCGATGCGCTCTTCGAGCTGCTCGATCGTCGCCATGGCGGTGGGCGGCCCACCGCAGTGCTCGCGCAGGGCGTTGTGGATCTTGCCGTGCGGCTTCTTGGTCCGGTGGTGGTGCATCGCCACGAGCGTGTTCAGCTCCTTGCGCAACGCGGCCAACGCCTCCTGCACGCCCTGGGGACGCGCGGCGCGCGGCGGCGGCGCGGGCTCGGCGGCCTTGCGCTTGGCGACCTCGACCAGCTGGTGCTCCTGGCGCTGCCGCAGCAGCGCGCGCACCTGGTCGGGTTCGAGCAGCCCCGGCAGGCCGAGGTACTCCTGCTCGTCGTCGCTGCCGTGGAACGCGGCCGTGCCGAACGAGGACCCGTCGTAGATGACCTGGTCCAGCTCGGCCGAGGCGCCCAGCGAGGTGAACGCCTTCTCCTCCTCGCCCTCCTCGTCCTTGGTCCGGTTCGCGTCGGCCAGCAGCTCGTCGTCCCAGCCGTCCTTCTCGCGGTGCGGCTTGCCGAGGACGTGGTCGCGCTGCTGCTCCAGCTCGCTGGCGAGCCCCAGCAGCACCGGGACGCTCGGCAGGAACACGCTGGCCGTCTCGCCCTTCGCGCGCTGGCGCACGAACCGGCCGATGGCCTGCGCGAAGAACAGCGGGGTGGACGAGCTGGTCGCGTACACGCCGACGGCGAGCCGCGGCACGTCGACGCCCTCGGACACCATCCGGACGGCGATCAGCCAGCGCTCGGTCGTCTGCGAGAACTCCGCGATGCGCCCGGACGCCTTGGGGTCGTCCGACAGCACGACCGTCGCGGTGTGGCCGGTGACCCGGAGCAGGACCTCCGCGTACGCCTTCGCGGTGATCTGGTCCGTGGCGATGATCATCGCGCCCGCGTCCGGCATCCCGCCGTTGCGCAGCTGGGTCAGCCGCATGTCGGCCGACATGATCACCGACTTGATCCAGTCACCCGCCGGGTCCAGCGCGGTGCGCCACGCCCGCGCGGTCTGCTCGCTGGTCAGCGGCTCGCCGAGCCGGGCGGTGAACTCCTCGCCCGCGCTGGTCCGCCAGCTCGCCTCGCCGGAGTACGCCAGGAAGATCACCGGCCGGACCACGCCGTCGCGCAGCGCGTCGGCGTACCCGTAGGAGTGGTCGGGCTGGCTGCGCATCAGGCCGTCGCCGCCCGGCGCGTAGGAGATGAACGGGATCGGCGAGTCGTCGCTGCGGAACGGCGTCCCGGTCAGCGACAGCCGCCGCACGGCGGGGGTGAACGCCTCGCGGATCGCGTCGCCCCAGGACTTCGCGTCGCCGCCGTGGTGGACCTCGTCCAGCATCACCAGCGTCTTGCGGTTCTCGGTGCGCACCCGGTGCAGCGTCGGGTGCGCCGCGACCTGCGCGTACGTCACCGCGACCCCGTGGTAGTCGCGGGAGGTGACGGCGTTGGTGTTGCGGAAGTTCGAGTCGATCGCGATGCCCACCGCGGCCGCGGCCTGCGCCCACTGGTGCTTCAGGTGCTCGGTCGGCGCGACGATCGTGATCGACTCGATCGTCCGGTCGGCCAGCAGCTCTGCGGCGACCCGCAGCCCGAACGTCGTCTTGCCCGCGCCGGGCGTGGCCACGGCGAGGAAGTCCTTCGGCTTCGCGGCCAGGTACTTCATCAGCGCCCGGCGCTGCCACGCGCGGAGCGGGCGCTGGGCGGCCGGGGACTCAACAACCTGCGTGTCGGGCTGTGCCACGAACTCATCGCTCCTTCAGCGCAGGTCAAAGATGTGCTGTGACAGTCGAATGCCCTCAGGCCGGTGTGGTCCCGCAACGCTGCCAGGAGCCCGGTGAGGGCGGACTTCACCCTACCCGCTCACGGCGGGTCCGGCCGACACCGACGCCGCGTTCGTTCGCCGGACACCGTCCGGAGCACGACTTCCGCACCGGTCCCGGACACGCGAACGCCCTGCTCACCCGAGGGCGAGCAGGGCGTTTCCCGCAGTGGTGCTAGCTCGCCGCGATCGGCGTGGACCAGCGCTGGTTGGCCCCGGCGTGGCAGTCGTGGAGGATGATCGCCGTGCCGTTGTCGGTGCGGTTGAAGTAGTCGTCGACGCAGCGGTTCGCCAGCGCGTTCACGATCGTCCCGTTGTACCGGGCGGTCCACTGCTGGCTCTCACCGCCGACGCAGGCCGCGACGACGACATCGGCGAAGTTGGCCGTGCCCGTGACGTCCAGGCACTTGCCGAACGCGCGGAGCGTGCCGTCGCCGAGCCCGTACCACATCTGGCCCCCAGGGCCGTAGCAGTCCCACGCCCACACCTTCGACGCGTTGCCGGGGTCGTTGCCCGCGACGTCGATGCAATTGGCGCCGATGCCCACCAGGTTGCCCCTCACCACCGTCTCGGCGGTCATCCGCCAGACCTGCCGGTCCGACGCAACGCAGGTGCTGATGGATGGCAGCGCGCCGGGAGTGCTCGACGAGGAGGTGAGGCACCGGCCGGAGACCGGGTTCACCAGCGTGCCGTCGGCCTGCTCGACCCACTGCTGGGCCTGGTTCCCGTTGCACTCCCAGAGGATCACGCTCGTGCCCTCGGCGACGCCCGCGTTCTGCACGTCGAGGCACTTGCCCTCGCCGCGCAGCGTGCCGTCGCCGACCGCCGACCAGGTCTGCGCGACGTTGCCGGTGCAGGTGTCCAGGCCGACGACGGTGTTCAGCGGGTTGGAGCCGAACACGTCCAGGCAGTGGCCACCGGGGCCGACGAGCTTGCCCGTGACGCCCCGCTGGTCCGGGAGGCGCCACACCTGCTCGGTGCGCTGCAGGTTGCAGTCCTGGAGTTGCAGCGCCGCGCCCTGGTCACCGGAGACCGGTGTCAGGCAGCGACCGGACAGGGTGTTGATCAGCCTGCCGTCCTGCCTCTGCAACCAATCCTGGGAGATGTTGCCCTCGCAGCCGCCCAGCACGGCGCTCGTGCCGTTGGCGACGCCCGCGTCCTTGGCCGTCAGGCAGCGCCCGCCCGCGCGGATCGTCCCGTCGCCCGTCTCCGTCCACACCTGGGCGAACCCGCCGGTGCAGGTCGACATCCGGATGACGCTCTGGAACGGGTTGCCGTCGAGCACGTCCAGGCAGCGGTCGTTCACCCCGACGAACCCGCCGGACCGCACGGGAGTGTCCCGCTTGACCCGGATGTTCCGGAACTTCACGGGGCTGTTGGCGCCGCTGTTCTGGAGGCCGAAGTAGGTGTCGCGGGCCACCGCCGACCCGTCGGCCGAGGTGTACTCGTTGACCTTCTGCCCGTTGAGCAGCACCACGGCCGTGTTCCACCGGACGGTGATCTCGTAGGTGTTCCACTCCCCCGTCGGTTTGACGGGGGCGGTGGTGGTCGGCGGGCGCAGCCCGACCATTCCACCCGTCTGCAGCGTGCTCGTGGCGTTCTTGGGCCCGATCTGGATCTCGTACCCCGCGGTGGCCGGCTTGCTCTGATCGTCGCCGGGGTTGGGGAAGAGGACGAACACACCCGAGTCGGAGGTGTCCGAGGTGGCCTTCCAGTCGATCTTCAGCGTGTAGTTGTTCTGGTAGGTGTGAGCGGTGTACCAGCTCACGTCGGTGCCGGTGTCCGTGACCAGTTCGCAGCCCTCGGCCTTGATCCGATTGGGGCCCGTTGACCGCCAGCCCTCGACGTCGGACTCGACGCGGCCGTCGAACGCGCTCGCGAACCCCGGCGCGTCCTTCGCGGTCACGCAGTTGCCCGCCTCCGCGGCGGTGACCTTCACCCCGCCGACGAAGTAGCCGGACACGTCCACCGAGACACGGGCCCTGCCGCGGTCGTTGCGCACGTCGACCTTGC
>JBDSAJ010000937.1:0-7312 GCA_039922235.1 Umezawaea sp. | reverse complement strand
GATGGGTTGCCGCGGGGTGAACCCGGCCCGGCGCAGCACCTGCCACACGGTGGTGATCCCCACCGTGATGTGGAACATCCGGCCGATCAGCGTCTGCACCCGCGCCAGAGTCCACCGCTGATCCTCGACCCACCCGGCTGCCGCCGGACCGTCCTGCAACACCACCGACAGCCGTTGCACCTGGGTCTGCGACAACCGACTGTCCGGACCCGGTGCACCCCTGGACACCAATGCCTGCTCACCGCCGGCCGTCCAGGCCCGCCGCCACGTGTACGCCGATTTCGTGGAGACCTCCAACGCGGTGGCGACCTGCACCGCGCTCATCCCGTCGGCGAACATCACGGCCGCCTGCCTGCGTATCTGCTCACGACGGGCCCGGCCCTGCGGGCCGACCCACCACCATCGCCGTATCGCATACCCGAGCAACGGCGAAACGTGGACCAGCGGTGATCACCCAAACCGGTGAAGTGGACTCGAGACAGACCCTGACTCCGAAAGATCAGTAAACAGCAGGCTCTTGCCCCCAACAGCGAACTGCGCGGGCGCAACTACCAGAGGTCCCGCAGTGGACGCGCAACCGTCGGACTGGGGCACCAGAACGGAGTTCGCGCCGCATGGCCTTGAGGGTTCCCAACAGAGGATTTTGGTGTGCTGGTAGCAGATGTTGCACGTGGCCAGACCGAGGAACGCCTCGTGGATGTCGTCGCGGCGTTCCCAGCGGATGCGCAGGCGCCGCATGCCGTGGTACCAGGCAATCGTGCGTTGTCGTAGTTCCGCTTCTCATCAGCTCGATGGTGTCCGCTCAGGTCAACGTTCGCACGTCGCCAAGTCATCCCGGCCGGCCGGTGATCCACGCCCGGCTGAACGACGTATAACCGTTGAATTCACACAAGTTCCGCACAGCTGGCTCTCACCTCCGAACCCCTAGGCTGGTTCACGTTCGGTGTTCATCCCTGTGCTCTTGGCGAGGAGAAATGATGCACGATGATGACGAGTTCATCGGTCGGGTGCTGAGCCGACGGAAGGCGATCACGCTGCTCGGTGCGGCAGGCGCGGTGTTGACTGCGGGCGGCGGCATCGCCTCCGCCGTTCCGCAGGCCACGCCGAAGGTCGCGGCCCAAGCAGTGAACTGCGTGGTCAAACCGCAGATGACGCAAGGACCGTTCTACGTCGACGAAGGGCTCAACCGCTCTGACATCCGCACTGACCCGTCCGACGGCACGACGGTGGCGGGCACCAAGCTCACGCTCAACCTGAGCGTGCTGAAGGTGACCTCGTCGTGTGCGTCGCTGCAGGGCGCGACTGTCGACCTCTGGCAGTGTGACGCGTACGGGCGCTACTCCGACGTCGCCGACAACAACACGGTTGGCAAGAAGTTCCTCCGCGGCTACCAGGTCACCAACAGCAGCGGGCTGGCCACCTTCGTGACGATCCTGCCTGGCTGGTACACCGGCCGAACGGTGCACTTCCACATCATGGTCCGCACCAGGACCACCAGCGGTAGCACGTACAAGTTCACGTCGCAGCTGTTCTTCACCGAGGAATTCAAGGCTGTGTACTTGAAGCAGCAGCCGTACCTGAGCCACGGCGTGCCCAACACCACCAACAGCAGCGACGGCATCTACCGCAACGGCGGCAGCCAGATGCTGCTCACCCCGGCCAAGGTGAGCGACGGCTACACCGCCGACTTCGCCATCGGCCTCAACATCTGAGGGTTCATCCGGGACCATGGGTGGAAAGCGCTCGATGAACAGGGCGCTTCCACCCATGCCACAAGGCAACAACCCAGTTCCAAGGGTTTGTAGTACTTGCAAACACGAAACCGATACCGGTGGCCCCAAGAGGGCATCTGATCTTGGTTTGGGATGGCCTGTCCGGTTTGTCGATCACCCTAAAGTTGATCAGCTGTGAGCTATCGACGTGCGCATCCCAGTGACCTGTCCGATGCCCGGTGGGCGTTGATCGAGCCGAAGCTGACGGCGTGCCGGACCGCCAGGCGCGGGCCGGGAACCGCGGCACGGGTGCACGACTTGCGGGAGATCGTGAACGCGATCCTGTACGTGTGACGAACCGGGATCGCCTGGGCGTATCTGCCGCACGACTTCCCGCCGCACAAGACGGTCTACGACTACTACGCCAAGTGGGAGGCCGACGGGACCGCCGAGGCGTTGCACGACCCGCTCCGGAACCGGCCCGTGTCGCGAGTGGACGACCGACCGCCCCGACAGCGGCCATCTTCGACTTGCAGGGTGTGAAGACTTCCTGCAACGTCAACGAGTCCGAGCAAGGGATCGATGCGAACAAGAAGATCAAGGGTCGTAAACGGCACATCGCCACCGATGTGCGCGGTCTGCTGCTCGCGGTGATCGTGACCGCAGCACCGGTTGCCGCCGGTCAGCAGAACCGCGAGCGGGATGCCGCCACCGTCGGTCAGGACGTGGTGCTTGGCGATGTCGATGCGGTGATGAACAGGTGGTTGCGCTCGATGCCGCCGAAGGTGGGGTCCGGAAACCCCCTGGTTCCTGCCAGGTGTCGGCGGCGACGGAGAGGCCCTGTTCGTCCGAGGAGAACAGATCACCACCGTGGTCTCGGACGAGCGAGGTGCGCGGCCCGTTCCAGGGTGTCCGCCGAGGGGCCCGGCCGGCCGCGTAGGGACGCGGACGGCCGGGCCAGGGTCCTTACGGCAGGGTCCAGCGCTGGTTCGTGCCGCCGTGGCACGTCCAGATGATCAGCTGCGTCCCGTCGGCCGAACTGCCGCCGTTGGCGTCCAGGCACCTGCCCGACTGGGAGTTCACCAGCGATCCGTTGGCCCCGGCGGCCCAGTTCTGACCACCGCTGCCGTTGCACGTCGAGAGCTGCACCTGCGCGCCGTTGGCGGTGCTGCCGCCCGCGACGCCCATGCACTTGTTGAGGGCGCGCAGCGTGGTCCCGCTGACGGTCCACTGCTGGCTCGTGCCCCTGTTGCAGGTCAACAGCTGGATCTTCGTGCCGTCCGCGGTGCTGCCGCCCGCGACGTCGACGCACTTGCCGGAGGAACCGGTGATCGGCCCGGTGCTCGGCGTGGTCCCGCCCAGTTCTTTGATCCGGATGTTGCGGAACGACACGTCGTCACCCGTGCCGTGGTTCTGGATGGCGATGTGCCCTGAGGTCAGGGACCGCGCGGGGTCGGTGTTGGTGAAGTCGTTGATCCTCACACCGTTGAGGAACACCTGGAGCCGTTCGCCTTCGACGAGCAGCTCGTAGGTGTTCCACTCCCCCGGCGGGTTCAGCGCGGCGTCCCTGGCGGCGATGTCGGGGCCCTTGAACCCGTAGACCGCCCCCGTGGTCCGGTCCGCGCTGTCGGTCGCGTCGATCTGCACCTCGTGACCGTTGGTGAGCGCCGAGTCGGCGGTGCTGCCCGCCGGGAACCCGAGCACCACGCCGGAGTTGTCGTCCCCTGGCATCCGCCAGTCCAGCTTGAGGGAGTAGGAGCGGAACTCCTTGGCGCTGTACCACAGCATCCCCATGCCGTCGAACGAGCTGAGGGTGGCGTCGGTGTTGGTGAAGCCACCCGGACCGGTCTGCGACCAACCGGTCGTCGACCCGTTGTAGAGGGTGGTGTACCCCGTCTCGGGACGGCAGTCGGCCTTCGTCCGGTTCGCCGCGTACCGGATGCCGCCGAGGATCATGGTGCGGAAGGCCGGATCGGTGTAGCTCTCCTTCGTGTGCCCGATGCCGGTGTAGAAGGAACGCCCGCTGGTGACGTTCTTGCACCACGTGATGGGGTGGTCGGCTCCCATCGACCCCCCGGAGTACGTCGACTCGTCCAAAGTGGACAGCACACGGGCCGTGGCGCGCGGGTTGGTGCGGAAGTTGTACAGCTCGTCGGTGCGGACCCAGGCCGGGGCGAGGTGCGCGGTGGCCGCGTGCGCCCGGTTCTCCACCCGGACGGTCGACTGCTGGATGGCCGGGTGCGAGGCGAAGTACGCGCCCACCAGCTCGCCGTAGAACGGCCAGTCGTATTCGGTGTCGGCTGCCGAGTGGACGCCGACATACCCGCCGCCGCCCCGGACGTAGGACTCGAACGCGGTTTGCTGAGCGGCGTTCAGCACGTCCCCCGTGGTGTTGAGGAACACCACGGCCTCGTACTGCGCGAGGTTCGCGGCGGTGAACTGCGCCGAGTCCTCGGTGGCGGTCACCGTGAAGCTGTTGGCGCCACCCAGGTCGCGGATCAGCTGGATGCCGTTCGGGATCGCGTCGTGCCGGAATGCCGCGGTCTTGGAGAACACCAGCACGTCGTACGGCGCGTCCGCGGCCGTCGCCGCCGGCGCCGTGCCGACCGCGCCGACGACGAGCGCGGCCGCCACAACGGCGAGCGCCCTTCGGAAAGTCGGGTACTTCATCTCGTCCTCCTTGGTGCCAGGGCACGCGGCGGGTTCGTCACGGCAGCGTCCAGCGCTGGTTCGTACCGCCGTGGCAGGTCCAGATGATCAGCTGAGTGCCGTTGGCCGAACCGCCGCCGTTGGCGTCGAGGCACTTGCCCGACTTCGTGTTGACCACGGAACCGTTGGCGCCGGTGGTCCAGTTCTGGCTCGTGGCGCCGTTGCAGGAACCCAGTTGCACGGCGCCACCGTCTGCGGTGCCACCGTTCGCGACGTCCATGCACTTGCCCATCGCCCGCAACGTGGTCCCGTCGACCGTCCACTGCTGGTTCGCGGCGCTGTTGCAGGTGAACAGCTGGATCCGCGTGCCGTCGGCGCTGCTGCTGCCGGTGACGTCGGCGCACTTGCCGGACGCCCCGGTGATCGGCCCGGTGCGGCCGCCGCCCGTGGAGGTGGCGAACGTGAAGGCGTCCAGGTCGAACAGGTAGCCCGTCCCGCTGCCCGCGAAGGTCAGGTACAGCTTGTCCGTCGCGCGGGTCCCGGCGGTCAGCGCGGTGGAGACCTCGGTGAACGTCTCCCACCCGCCGGTCACCGGCACGGTCAGCGTGCCCAGCGCCGGGCCGGTCGGGGAGCCGGTGCGAACCGTGATCGTGCCGCCCGCCCCCGCCGAGGACGCGCGTGCGGTGAACCGGTTCACGCCGGTGAGGTTGTAGTTGTCGAACTCGATCCACTCGCCGTTGTGGATGTCACCGACGGTGCGCCCGCCCTCCGCGGACGCCTTGTCGAACAGGCCGGTGCCCGACTGCGTCGTGTAGTGCTCGGCCTGGCGGTGCCGCGGCTGGAGCACGTTCTGGGCGTGGGTGGTCGCAGGCGGAACACCGTTCGCGCCCTTGTCGGTGTACTCGGCGTCGAAGACGGCGTAGATGTTCGCCGCCGAGTCGTGCTCACCGTCCACCGGGATCTCGATGGTGCCCGAACAGCCGGTGCGCGAGGTGATCGGGTGGGCGTGGCTGTCGTGGCCGAGCAGGTAGGACAGCTTCACCTGCGAGCAGTCGATCGTCCCGTCCTCGGCGTCGGAGACCGTGATCGTGTAAGGAACGCTGTCGCCGTAGCTGAACAGGGTTCCGGCGACCGGGGTGTTCAGCGTGACCACGGGTGCGCTGTTGCCGACGGTGATGGTCACGTTGGTGCTGCCCGTGAGACCGGCCGGGTCCTTCACCGTGAGCGTGGCCACGTACTGGCCGTTGGCGGTGAAGGTGTGGCTGGGGTTGGCCGCGGTGGACGTGCTGCCGTCGCCGAAGTTCCACGCGTAGGTCAGCGCGCCGCCCTCGGGGTCGGCCGACCCGGCCGAGGAGAACGCCACGTTCAGCGGTGCGGCGCCGGACGTGCGGTCGGCGGACGCGGTCGCGGTCGGCGCGCGGTTGCTCGCCGCTCCGATGTACTCGATGCGGTAGAGCGCGGAACTGGCGTCGCCGTTGCCCCAGCCGGTGCCGTAATCCAGCACGTAGAGCGCCCCGTCCGGACCGAAGGTGGCGTCCATGACCTGGGTTCCGCGCCAGGGGAAGTCACCGATCGTCCCGGCGGAGCCGTCGGAGCCGACGTCGATGGTCTTGATCCAGCGGCGGCCGAACTCGGTGGCGAACACGTGCCCGTCCAGCGAGGCCGGGAACTTGACGGTGGACGTGCTGGTCGAGTCGTACCGGTACACCGGCGCGCTCATCGGGGACTCCGATCCGCAGCCGAACGCGGCGACGGAACAGTTGTCGTACTTGATCCACGCCGCGCGCGCGGCGGGCAGGTTCGTCAGGCCGGTGTTGTTCGGTGAGTTGTTGACCGGCGCGGCGCAGTTGTACCGGGCGCCGGACGGCCCGGACGGGAACGTGAAGTCCACATAGGTCTCGTTGGTGGTGTTCCCGCCCGTGCAGTAGGGCCAGCCATAGTTGCCCGCCGAGGTGATCCGGTTGAACTCCACCTGTCCGGCGGGCCCGCGAGCCGGGTCGTTCGATCCGGCGTCGGGCCCGTAGTCACCGAGGTAGATCGTGCCGGTGGCCTTGTCCACGTTGAACCGGAACGGGTTGCGCAGGCCCATCGCATAGATCTCCGGCCGCGTCTTGGCCGTTCCGGGCGGGAACAGGTTGCCCGCCGGGATCGTGTACGTCCCGTTCGCCTCGACCTTGATCCGCAGTACTTTGCCGCGCAGGTCGTTGGTGTTGCCCGCGCTGCGCTGCGAGTCGTAGACGGGGTTGCGTCCCGAACGCTCGTCGAGTGGGGCGAAGCCGCTGGAGTCGAACGGGTTGCTGTCGTCGCCGGTGGACAGGTACAGGTTGCCTGCCGCGTCGAAGTCGATGTCCCCGCCGACGTGGCAGCACATCCCCCGGCTGGTCTCCACTTCCAGCACGGTCACCTGGCTGGCCATGTTGAGGGTGAAGTCCGCGTTGAGGGTGAACCGGGACAGCCGGTTGACCCCCTTCCACGCGGAGAAGTCGTTGCCGGCGGACGGCGCGTCACCGCCGGGGGTCGACAGCGGCGGCGCGTAGTAGAGGTAGATGTACCGGTTGGTGGCGAAGCCGGGGTCCGCCGCGATGCCTTGCAGCCCCTCTTCGTCGTGGCTGTAGACGGGGATGTTGGCGATCACGCTCGTGGCGCCTGCCGCCGTGGTGCGGCGCAGCGTCCCGTTGCGGGAGGTGTGCACCACCGAGCGGTCGGGCAGCACCGCCAGCGACATCGGCTCGCCCATCTCGGCGACGCCCTTGGCCAGTTCGACCTGCTGGAAGTCGGCCGGGTTCACCGTGTGCGCGGAGGCCGGTGGCGCGGCGCCTGCCGAGACGGCCACCGTCGCGGCGACGACCAGGAGGGCGGCGGAGATCATCGCGTTGAGTCGTTTTCTCATGGCGCTTCACACCTTCGGTCTCGGCCGCGCAGTTCGCACGGCGCGCGGTGGCGGGGCGGCG